>NZ_CP043869.1:3235000-3561992 GCF_008630635.1 Neptunomonas concharum
TTTTTGAATCATTTTGCTGCAACGCTTGACTTAGCCTTCAATAAACAAATACTTAAAAATCATTAATTATCAAGTACTTATTTATCAAACCCTTCCTGCCCAAGTTCGCCTGTTTGGCGCTCTCTGCCGGAAGAGGTGCGCATTCTACAGACACCCCAAAAAGTGTCAACACCTTATTGATAAAAAGTAACGAAAAATATGAAATATTTACCTAGAGCACCGATTTTGTTTGCGATGGACCCCACTTCAGGGACATACGCTCGACAAGAGCCCCACTTAGCAAAATTCCAAATACAATAGCATCCAGATAATCAGCCCGGATCATCCAAATAATATGCCCCATGACGAGAATAGATATAACAAAAACTAACCGATGCAGCATCTTCCAGCTTTTAC
The DNA here is from genome assembly GCF_008630635.1 of Neptunomonas concharum. Taxonomy (NCBI): domain Bacteria; kingdom Pseudomonadati; phylum Pseudomonadota; class Gammaproteobacteria; order Oceanospirillales; family Oceanospirillaceae; genus Neptunomonas; species Neptunomonas concharum. Next base: position 3,235,397 of record NZ_CP043869.1, read on the forward strand.
CCAAACGACGCTGCATACCTTTTGTGGATGTCACCACCAAAGGAATCAACAAAAGTACAGCTAAAGCCCCCATAATAATATACGGTCTCTCACTTAACTCTTGAAATAGCAAATCCGCACGCCACCCCACCATGAATGTCGCGAATGCTACCAAGTGCAATATGGCATAGAAAAAGCCATATAATCCCAATAGCCTACGAAATCTGATAAGCCAACCTAGCCCTAAACGCCGCTTCAGAGGAGAAACCCATAAGTCCACCCACAAAAAGATGGCCGCCCAGAGACCTAGCTCCAACACTATCTCTTTAGCAGGGTCTGCACCTAACCTATTTGTCGCCGCATCGTATATCAGCAACACCAACGGCAGCAGAGACCCCAGAAAAACACCCCACCATAAAACTCGGCTATTCTTTGGATTTATCCTCAAAACCATTTTCGAAGATCCATCCCCGAGTAGAGATGCGCAACCTCGTCGCCATAACCATTAAATGGCTGCGTATCTATAATGTTTGGGGAGAATAGAGACGATGGTAAGCGGCGCTCTGTTTTCTGAGTCCAGCGAGGATGATCCACACCCGGATTCACATTGGCGTAGAATCCATATTCTTTCGGTGCAGAACTATTCCATGTCGTGATAGGCATTTCCTCTGTAAAACGAATTTTGACAATCGATTTAATACTTTTAAATCCATACTTCCAAGGAACAACCAAGCGAAAAGGCGCTCCATTTTGAGGCGGCATCGCTTGTCCATACAAACCTGTAGCCATGAAGGCCAGAGGGTTCATGGCTTCATCAATCCTTAACGCCTCAACATAAGGCCAGTCCAGAGTACTGAACACACCTTTTTGGCCTGGCATCTGCTCTGGCGCATAGAGCGTTGTAAACTCCACGTACTTAGCCTTACTGTTTGGCTCAAACCGCTTCAGCATATCGGCCAAAGGTATACCAATCCATGGAATCACCATTGACCACGCCTCAACACAACGCAGACGATATATGCGCTCTTCCATCTGATAAGGACTCAGCAAGTCCTCTAATGCGAAAACACCCGTTTTTGCCGCTTCACCTTCTATCGCAACGGACCACGGATCCGTCTTAAACCCTTGTGCTCTTCGACTAGGGTCCTGCTTTGATAAGCCAAACTCGTAGAAGTTGTTATGCGTGATTATATTTGAATAAGGAGCCAGCTTTTCCTGTGTTGAAAACGCCGCATTCTTCTTAGCATCATTTAGAGCTGAACGCATCCAGTCGGGCCCTAGATAACGCGGAGCCTCGCTTTCCAGCTCATAAGCAGCCAATGCTGATAGAGGACTTACCGCAAGGGTCGCAGCCACCCCTTTCATAAATAAACGACGCTGCTGGTAGACAGACTCAGATGTAATTTCTGAGCTTTTAATGGTATCTGGTTTTTTAATCAACATAGGAAGCCCCACTACAGAAAAGCTGTAATAGAGCTTTAGACCTTAATACCTAAAAAAATTCCCCATCAGGCCTTCTTGCGCTTACGCCATAGCCAAAACATAGGACCAGAAATGCTATAAGCCAGAAAGAGCAACCAAAGGAATAAAGAAGGCTCTATGGAGATGACGCCAACCAATAAAACAATACCTGCCAATATTACGAAGGGCACCTTGCCCTTGAGATCAACATCCTTGAAGCTGTAGTAAAGCGCATTAGTAACCATCATCACCCCGGTCAAGGCCACATAGAATGCAATCAGATAAGCGAAAGGCTGGGGATCAACACCATACTCTGTTGCCGCCCACACCAAACCAGCTACCGAGGCTGCTGCAGCTGGGGACGGAAGCCCCATAAAATAGCGCTTATCCAATGAACCAATTTGTGTATTAAAACGAGCAAGCCGTAAAGCAGCCCCAGCTACATATATAAAAGAAGCAAACCAGCCTATCTTACCGATATCTCCTAAGACCCAACTAAAAGTCACTAGCGCAGGAGCAACACCAAAAGAGACCATGTCAGATAATGAATCATATTCAGCTCCGAAGGCACTTGATGTATTGGTCATCCTTGCGACACGGCCATCCAACCCATCAAATACCATGGCTACAAAGATCGCTATGGCCGCTGCTTCAAACTGGCTATTCATACCAGCTACTACGGCATAAAAGCCGGAAAATAAAGCGCCCGTCGTAAATAGATTCGGTAGCAAATAAATACCACGACGCGGTTTTATATTTTCTTTAGGCTCTTCGTTACTTCCAACAACAGGCTTCTGATCTTCGCTCATAACATCACTATTCTATATATGGAGCATTGCATTCTACAGAGATGCTCTCTGATACGGTAGCCCATCCTACTCAGCAACAGCCACCAGAAACACTACGTAAACAAAGCTTCAACTTCAGCAGGAAGAAACGGGCGCCCTTTCTGATTAAGTGCAACCCCCACCACTAAACCTTCGACACAGACTTTCCCATCGGACTCACGAACAACCCTTTGCCGAAATCCAAACTTCACCTTACTCAAACGCTCGACTGCAACCTCAACCCAAAACCCATCCCCGCTCATGAGGGAACTTTTATAGTCAAGCTCCGAACGAATCACAACTAAGTTCACCCCCTGCTTAGACAGCGCAGCAAAATCAACACCTTTTGACAATAGAAACTCATGACGCGCATGCTCCAGATAATTAAAATAAACGCCATTATTAACAATACCTTGCATATCTAATTCGTAATCACGAACTTTTAACACCAACCTAAACAACTCACCCATACTGCTATCTCCTTATTAAAACCATTATGCTATTTAGCGTTATCCATTAAGAGACTTTTACTACGTAAACACCCTATTTAACATATAGCAGAAACAAAAAAGCCGCCCTAAAGAGAGCGGCTTTTCTACAGAACATCGACTGCTATAAGCTCAGGACCTTTTCACCACGAGCAATACCAGAAACACCCGAACGCACAACTTCCATAATGCTGGTCGTCCCTAATGCGTCAATGAAAGCATCCAATTTCGCACTAGAACCTACCAGCTGAACCGTATAGGTATTAGGTGTAATATCAATAATTTGCCCGCGAAAAATATCCGCTGTACGCTTAACCTCAGCACGGAAAGCACCCGACGCTTTGAATTTAATCATCATAAGCTCACGCTCAATGTGATCACCCTCCGTCAGGTCGACAACTTTCACAACATCAATCAACTTATTGAGCTGTTTAGTAATCTGCTCAATAACACGGTCATCACCCAACGTTGTCACGGTCAAACGAGAAAGCGTTTCATCATCTGTTGGCGCGACGGTTAGTGACTCAATATTGAAGTTACGCTGAGAAAACAAACCTACAACACGAGATAATGCTCCCGGCTCATTCTCAAGAAGAACAGAAATGATATGACGCATCGTTAAGTCCTCTCCGTTTTGCTCAGCCACATATCACGCATAGAACCGCGAGGCACCTGCATTGGATATACATGCTCAAATGGGTCAACAGCGATATCCATGAATACCAAACGATCTTTCAGAGAAAACGCTTCTGTCATCGCAGCTTCTAAGTCAGCATAATGATCAACTTTCATACCGATATGACCATAAGACTCCACCAGCTTCACAAAGTCTGGGAGCGACTGCATATAAGATTGCGAGTGGCGAGACTCGTAGTTCATATCCTGCCACTGTCGAACCATACCTAAAGACTGATTATTCAAGCAGATAATCTTAACCGGCAGATCGTACTGTTTGCAGGTAGATAACTCCTGGATATTCATCTGTATGCTACCTTCACCCGTAACACAGGCGACATCAGCATCAGGGAAGTTCATTTTAACGCCCATAGCTGCAGGTAAGCCAAAACCCATCGTCCCCAAACCACCGGAGTTAATCCAACGATTCGGTTTATTAAACTTGTAATACTGAGCAGCAAACATCTGATGCTGACCTACATCCGAACAGACATAGGCATCACCACCGGTTACTTTGCTTAGCATTTCAATAACTTGCTGCGGTTTCATCTTTGCAGAATCATCCGTACGGAAGAGACCACCATGGCGAAGGCGCCACTCATCAATCTGTTTCCACCAAGCCGAAATCGCTTCTTTATTAGGCTCTTTTTTGCTGGACTTCAGCAACTGTAGCATCTCTTCCAAAACAGCTTTAGCAGGCCCAACGATAGGCACATCAGCACGCACTGTCTTCGAAATCGATGCCGGATCAACATCGATATGAACAATTTTAGCTGTCGGGCAAAACTTATCGACACCATTGGTTACACGATCGTCAAAACGCGCGCCAATAGCTAAAATCAAATCACTGTGGTGCATCGCCATGTTAGCTTCATAGCTACCATGCATTCCCAGCATACCGATGAATTGGCGATCCGTACCCGGATACCCACCTAGACCCATTAGCGTATTCGTGACTGGGTAGTTCAAAGCTTTTGCCAGCTCGATCAACTCAGCGCTAGCTGCACCCATAATGACACCGCCACCCGTGTAGATAACTGGGCGCTTGGCTGCCAACAACAGATCAAAAGCTTTTTTGATCTGTCCACTATGCCCCTTAGAGACAGGGTTATAAGAACGCATCTTAACTTGCTTAGGAAACTCGTAGGCAAAGCGATCGGTGGGAGTCGTCATATCCTTTGGAATATCAACAACGACCGGTCCCGGACGACCCGTTTCCGCTAAATGAAATGCCTTACATATAATCTCAGGGATATCTTCGGGCCTCTGTACGCTAAAGCTATGCTTAACGACAGGACGGGAAATCCCAATCATATCGGTTTCCTGGAAAGCATCCTCACCAATCAGATGGCTCATTACCTGACCGGTAAGTACCACCATTGGGATTGAGTCCATGTAAGCGGTTGCAATGCCTGTTACCGCATTTGTTGCACCTGGCCCTGATGTCACCAACGCGACGCCAGCCTTACCGGTAGCACGCGCATAAGCATCCGCCATATGAGTTGCAGCTTGCTCGTGGCGCACCAGAATATGTTCGACTTCCTCTTGCTGGAAAATTGCATCATAGACATGAAGCAAGGCCCCGCCTGGATAGCCATAGATATATTTCACACCCTGATCTCGCAGGGCACGAACAACCATTTCTGCGCCTGATAGTAATTCCACTTTATTACCCTCTAATCGACACCGACCCTTGCCGGTGAGTAAACAGTTCAGAGATTCTGCAAAATGAACATGTCCACGCTACCCCACCCTGATGATGCTGGGATAACAGAAACCACAAGCACACCACTGTGTTATGGCCCACGTTCGGATGAATGCTGGCTAAGGATCGCTAAACCGGCAGACCTTCTGAGACTTAAGCTGGGTAGTGCTTAGTTTCGCCGTTTGATTCGGGGTTTCCTACTACAAACGAGCGAAGAAAAATAGCGCGACATTCTCGCATTTTGCGCCTCATTGTTCAACTGCAGCAAAACATTCACACAGAGCGGATGCACATAGACGAAAGTCAGGTTATATTGTGTGGAAAAAATGCTGGAGAAAAATCATGAGCGTTATACAAGTAAAAAACAAAGAGCGCGTCATCAATGAACTAATGCTGTTTATTCGCAAAGTTTTTGCTGAGCCGGAAATTTGCACCATTGCCAAGGAAATTACGCGAAAGCATATGAGCTCGCCCAACGCCGCCGCTCTGATTGCAGAGGAGTTATCCGCCACTACTAACGTCAAGATCCCTCTTGAGCATAGCGAAGCGGATGACCTGTTTCTTGATCTATTGATAGATATTGTTAAAGACGAGACAGCACTGTACTAAGCCGCTACTCCGGCACGAGCCACTCACTCAGTGGCTCCTTAGCGCAAACATGCCCCAGAAGTTGACGTAGCCATGGAGTGACTGATTGAATCTTCTCATCAATCTGCCAAGGAGGATTTACTAATAGCATTCCGCTACCAAACATGCCACCGACAGCCTCGGGCTTTACCCACAATTCAGAGCAATAGATACGTCTAATGCCTGACTTTACTATCACAGCCTTCATCTCTTTATGCAGTTCTGCTGACAGCAGCGGATACCAAATAGCAAAACTCCCATTCGGCCAACGCTTGTGCATTTGCACAACCTTCTTTGCGACCTGCTGATATTCCGTTTTTACCTCATAAGAGGGATCAATCAATACCAAACCTCTATTGGGCTTCGGCGGTAACAGCGCGAGCACACCCTCATAACCGTCCCTCTGATGAACAGCCACATTTTCATCCTGATAAAAATATGCTTTCAGCTTGCGCACCTCTCCCGGATGAAGCTCCATAATAGCCAAACGATCAGCATCTCTTGATAACGCTTTGGCAATGGCAGGCGAGCCAGGATAAAACGCTAGATTGTTATTTGCATTAGCGTTTTTTATCAGCGACATGTACCCCGTCAATTCAGCCGGTACTTTTTTAGCACCCCAGAGCTTAGCAACGCCTTCCTGAAACTCACCTGTTTTTAGCGCTTGCTCATCTGACAGGTCATAAAACGCACACCCTGCATGAGTTTCGAGATAACTCCAAGGTTTAGATTTGGCGTTCAACGACTCCAATATCCAAGTCACAATAAGGTGTTTATGCACATCGGCAAAATTACCTGCGTGGTAGCCGTGTTGATAACTCAGCAAAATCGCGCTCCAAGATCAATTCTTTAGCGTATTATCGCTGCCATCTGCCGTACGCAAAAGGTATAATCGCCAACTTTATTATTTTTTGTTCGGATCTTTGTCCTTTTTCATGCAAACACCTTCAACTGACACCCCTTCTTCAAGAAAAAAGCGGTTATCCTGGCTGGCTGGCGGATTGATCTTCGTAGTGATGCTGATCGCTGTTGAAGCACTTGTTGGCTGGCAAGCGGTGCTAGCACAGTGGAAATCCGTACCCCTCAGCACACTCATACCCGCATTACTACTCTTTGCTCTAAGTTATCTATTAAGAGCTATTCGTATCTACGATTTATGCCAACCCGCTCTGAAAGGTCGCTTGCTAAGCGTTACCAAGTTGAGCGTATTACACCTCTACGCCAATAATATGCTGCCTATGCGACTAGGCGAAGGGTTGTTCCCCATTCTGATGAAACGTTATTTTGGTGTGGGTATTGGCGAAGGTATTGCTCGCTTAATCTGGTTAAGAGTATTGGACCTGCTTATTGCCGGAGCGCTTTTGACTATAACCTTTGGTTATTTTTTCCCACTCTTTTCTATAATCGCCTTCTGCGCCGGTGTCAGTTGTTTGCTGACGGCTATCGCCCTGTATCGATTTAAAGGCAAACGCTGGATGCAATCCCACAGACTCTACCCAAAGCTCGAGCCTGTCATTAACAAGCTGCGCATCACAGCACCCCAGTCTATGAATCAATTCATCCGTGTCGTGGGATGGACCTTTTTATCATGGGGCAGCAAACTAGCGGCCTTAGTTATGGTCACACAAGCGTTACAATCATTCTCTACCTTTGAGGCGCTAGCAGGGGTGCTCGGTGCTGAGCTGAGTAGTATTTTACCTATACATGGAATCGCAGGTAGCGGCAGCTTTGAAGCTGCATTTATGGCTGGCCTTGCACCGCTTGGTTTATTAAGCTCAGAGATTCTGGGCTTAGCCGTAAACCTACACCTCTTTATTTTGGGAGCAACGTCGCTGTTTGCTCTGATTTGTTTTTGGATTCCCGTTGCTAAAGTAACGCGAGAGGAGATCACTAAATGACTGACACTATCGAAGCTCATGCTCAATCAGCTGAGGGGCTATCCTCCGTTGAAAAACATCCCTGCGATCAGAGCCTCTCCGTTGTTGTACCTTTTTTCAATGAGGAAGAAAATATCCGCCCTTTCATGGAAGAGGTACACGCAGCCCTAAAAGACTACCCCGGGAAATGGGAACTTATCGCGGTCAACGACGGTAGCCGAGATCGTACTGCGTCCGCGCTTGATGCAGCAGTTGCGGAGTATGGCAGTCACGTTCATGTTATCCACTTCGCCCGCAACTTTGGCCAGACTGCTGCTATGCAGGCAGGTATCGATGCTGCCCGCGGCGAACTCATTGCAACCCTTGATGGTGATTTACAGAACGATCCTGCTGATATCCCTAAACTCATCGTTGCGCTTGAAGAGCGGGATTTAGATATGATCAGCGGCTGGCGTAAAGATCGCCAAGATGCAGCGATCAAGCGTAAACTCCCCTCCCGCATTGCCAACTGGCTTATCCGAAAAAACACCGGTGTTTATGTAAACGACTACGGCTGCAGTTTGAAAGTGTACCGCTCATGGGTCATAAAACAGGTACACCTCATGGGAGAGATGCATCGTTTCATTCCAGCCTGGGTTGCCTGTGTAACGTCTCCTGACCGCATCAGCGATATGCCGGTTAACCACCGAGCTCGTCAGTTTGGCACATCAAAGTACGGAATCTCCCGAACGATTCGTGTGATTCTGGATCTATTAGCGGTGTTCTTCTTTATGCGCTTTTCTCGCCGCCCGGGTCACTTCTTTGGATCAATCGGTTTATTTCTCGGCACGATTGGCGGCCTGATTCTTACTTACCTATTTGGTGTCAAGATTTTCATGGGGGAGGATATCGGTAATCGTCCATTACTATTTACCGGCATATTATTTGTGATGACCAGTGCCCAATTGATTACAACCGGCGTTCTTGCGGAAATTCTTACACGCAGTGCTGCACCCGTACAGATGCCCGTTCGCCCATCAACCAACCCACCCGCAGAAAGAGGCTGGAGTGAATAAAACGCCACCTGTATCAGCAAGCTTACCGTTCCTTTTATCTACGCCAGTACTTATTGTACTGGCGCTGGTAAGCGCATTTGGTTATGCGGCATGGTTGCCTCTATTTGACCTAGATGAAGGGGCCTTCACAACAGCTACTCGCGAAATGCTGGAAACCGGCAATTGGGTTTCCACCTACATGAATGGTGTGCCAAGACACGACAAGCCCATCATGATCTATTGGCTACAGGCAATAAGCGTTTCTGGCTTCGGCCTAAATACACTGAGCCTTCGTCTGCCTTCTTGTTTAGCTGCGCTTGGATGGATTTGGATAAGCTACCGCTTTGTTAAAGAGCAACGTAACGATACAGAAGCCAGAGCAATGGTGTGGCTGTTGGCTGCTCTGCCTCTGGCCAGTGTCATATTCAAAGCCGCTATAGCGGATGCACTACTTAATTTCTTATTATGTGCAGCCTTCTTTGATATCTACCGCTACTACCAGACACCATCAACCAAGCGACTGGTATGGATCAGCATCTGGCTAGGTTTAGGCTTTTTAACAAAAGGACCTGTTGCCTGCGCGCTCCCTCTGAGCGCCAGTTTAATTTTATTTGCCTCAGAAGGACGCTTCAAAGACTGGCTCAGAGCCATCTTTCACCCCATTAGTTTGACCATTTTTATCCTAATCGTGCTGCCTTGGCATATTGCTGTTTACATCGATCAAGGTTGGGAGTTCTTCAGAGGTTTCTACCTCAAACACAACATCGACCGCTTTAGCAGCACAATGGAAAGCCATGGCGGCAACCCCTTTTATTACGTCGTCTTACTCCCCCTTCTGCTGCTACCCTTTACAGGACTGATCTGGCCGGTTATTAAATCGCTCTTTGTACAACGCCCCCGTGGATTAGAACTTTATCTACTCACGTGGTTTTTACTCGTACTCGCCATTTTTTCTTTCTCAAAAACCCAGCTTCCCCACTATATTCTCTACGGCATTACACCTGTCTTAATACTGATGGCAAGACATCTATGCCATGCTGGTCGCTGGTCGCTGGGGGCTCCCGCTTTGGGCTTATTACTCTTTAGCCTTCTGCCACTGCTCTTTACGTATGCTGCAGACCAATCCAATAAGCCGTTTGACAAAGCCGTGCTACTTTTAGCAGCACAGGAGTACACCCTTGTCTTTAAAATCCTCTCTGTAGCGGGGGTTGCATTAGCTATCTCACTGCTGTTACTCAAACGCTTTAATACCCCAAGCCGTTTATTGGCAGGTGCCGCAGGCTGCATGCTTTCTTTCAACTTTCTGCTACTGCCGCTCATTGGCGCTGCTCAGCAAGAACCAGTTCGCGAAGCCGCACATATGGCGAAGAGCTTAGGGGGGCCAATCGTCACATATGGAATCAACATGCCTAGTTTTTCAGTTTATATGAACCAAATTGTAACTCGACGCGCTCCTCAGAAAGGGGAGATGGTATTAACGCGGGTCGCCCAGAAAGAGAGCCTTTATGCGCTAGACCCAAATGCATCCTTTAGCCTACTTTTTAGCAAGGGCGGCGTGGAGCTGTATCGTTATGATTAAACGTATCGACAACTTCTTAACAAGCGATCAAGCGCGCTGGCCTAAACGGCAGCCCTTTGATGAACAGCTTTTAAAAGTTGCACTCATCGCCTTAGCAATAGGTACGCTACTGCTCATGATCGATGGGCTATCGACTGGTTTTGACTTCGTACAGATGTTGAGCCTAATGCTCCCCCCTATCCTTTGGGAACACATTACATTTATGGGAGACACCTTAGTTGTCCTCACCTTAGCCCTGCTATTTGCTTTTCGTTATCCTCATCTACTACTTGCTCTGCTACTTACAGCCATTATTGGCACATTAATTACCCATGGCATTAAGCCTTGGTTAGCGACCCCAAGACCACCGGCCATTTTGGAACCCGGAACATTTCAACTAATTGGTTCCAGTATTAGCAAAAAGAGTATGCCTTCTGGACACACGTTGACGGCTTTTGCCGCTGCAGGATTATTAACCCGTCTTACAGCAGACCGTGCTCTACAATATCTGATCTTGATAGCAGCATGCTTTGTTGGTTGGTCTCGCGTTGCCGTCGGAGTACATTGGCCTGCCGACGTTTTAATGGGTGCTGCGGGCGGACTGATATCTGCTTGGGCCGGGCTGAAACTCTGTGACCGCTGGCAGCATCGTTTTCGTGGATGGGGTTATTTAACGCTACTAGGCATTCATGGATTATGTGCCATCGCCCTTTTAGGGTACAACGGCGGAATGCCCCATACAGGTCTTTTCAGCTTATTGACAGGTCTTATCTGTCTTGGGTTTAGTTTTTATCAGCTTAGTCTTCGCGGCTTTGCTCCGAAGATCCATCTTTTCAGGAGATAACAATGAGATTTTTAGTGACAGGCGCTGCTGGTTTTATCGGTTTTCATATGTCACTTCGTCTTCTGAAAGAAGGGCACGAAGTGGTAGGGCTGGATAATATCAATGACTACTATGATCCAAAACTCAAAACGGATCGTTTAGCCATGTTAGAACCCTTTAGTCATTTTACTTTCCGTCAGTGTGATTTAGCGGATAAAGAAGGGGTTGAAAAAATCTTTCAGGAGGCACCGATCCAACGTGTCATCCATCTTGGTGCACAAGCAGGCGTAAGGCACTCTCTTAATAAGCCATTTGACTATGCCAGCTCTAACTTGGTTGGCACATTAGTTATCCTTGAATGCTGTCGCCATTTTAAGGTTGAGCACCTAGTCTATGCATCATCCAGCTCTGTCTATGGTACGAATACGAAGATTCCTTTTTCAACCACCGACAGTGTTGACCATCCTGCATCTCTTTATGCGGCAACAAAGAAAAGTAATGAATTAATGGCTCACAGCTATTCACATTTATATAACATCCCGACAACAGGCCTGCGCTTCTTTACGGTATACGGGCCATGGGGGCGGCCTGACATGGCACCTATGCTATTCGCTAGCGCTATCTCTGAGGGCCGCCCTATCAAGGTGTTCAATCATGGAAAAATGCGTCGAGATTTCACATATATTGATGACATCATTGAAAGTATTTTCCGCATCCAGAACATCATCCCTCAAGCCAACCCAGACTGGTCAGGAGAAGCCGATGAAAGCGCAGCGCCTTATAAGGTTTACAATATCGGAAATAATCAACCAGTAGAATTAGAAAGCTTTATTCAACATATGGAAACTGCATTAGGCATGAAAGCCGAAAAAGAGTATTTGCCTATGCAGCCGGGAGATGTGGTAGAAACGTTTGCCGATATAGATGCTTTAAGCGCAGCCACAGGTTTTAGCCCAAGCACCCCAATTGACCAAGGCATCGAGCGCTTTATTGAGTGGTATCGCGACTATTACTCTGCCTGAGAAAAACACAGATTAATAACACCAGCGTCTTAACGGACGCTGGCAATATATTTTGATAGGTGTGCCATCTTATCGGGGTCATCATCAACCAGCGCTACTTTGATGTTAATAAACGCAGAGTCTATTCGAGGCTCCGCTGCTTGTAGCATCTGCACATATCCATTTACACGCGCTACACTATCACCCGATAGCTGTTCAATATCTATAACAGCTTGATCCAAGATTTGAGGGAAATTCCCGTCATTTTTCACAACAACTAATACATCTTTAAGGCTCAAGTCTTTAATCGCACATTTATAAACTTGATCACGCACACGTAAATGCGCCAATCCTTTCGGCTTCGGCATATTTTTTGGCGTAACGGCTTCTTTTTTCTGCTCAGCCTCCAGCATTTTAGCCGCCTGAGCCTGCTTTACGGTGTTGGGAGCCACTGACTTCTTACCGAGGAGTTTTTGCATCTTTTGCACTAACTGCTCGCTGGTAAATGGCTTACCCAAGTAGTCATTTACGCCCGCCTGAATCGCTTTTAGCACATACTCTCGCTCCCCCCTGCTAGTAACCATCAAATAGGGGACCGTTTTGTACTGAGCTTGAGCTCGCGTCCACTGCAAAAGCTCTAAGCCACTCATTTGTGGCATCTCCCAATCACACAACACAATATCGAACGTTTCCGCCAACATAAGCGTTTGAGCTTCTTTGCCGTTATAGGCCGCTTTGACAGTAAACGACGGAAAAGCCTCGCTGACTATCTTTGTCACGTGCTCACAAATAAACTTGGCATCATCAACAATTATTACATTAAGATTCTTCATTCACTCTACTCTAAAATCTGTCTCTCCATAGAACAGACTACCACTGAGAGGGTCAGCCGTTTCATCTACTTAACATAGGCTAAAGCTACGATCTTCGCCACTACAACAGACAGTTAGCACAAGAAAGTACGGAAAAGAGCCATTTCTGCAGACCTTAAACAACCACCTCCCCAGAAATGAGGATAGTACAGCCGAAATTTAGCCTGTATAAAAAAGGTAGGCCATACATATAATAACAAAGGCTCTAGGACTCAGAACAATACGATGATCAACCTTAGTGCGCATGAACTTAGGCTATTTGAGCGAATACTTGAAGGGCTGACACACAATTTAGATAGCCAATCTATTCGCTTAAATGCTGCTCTAGATTTACTACAGTTGCTCAATGCAGACCACTACGCCTCTTTTGTGTGGTCCACACGTCAAAAAGCTTTCGTCGATGGACTAGGCCTTAATATGTCCGAGGACAACCTTCAAAGATATCATGAATATTATCAATTTAAGGACCCGATCACTCACCAACTTCAAGCTTTTCGTAGAGCAGTCTCCGTCAATGAAGTCATGGAGCAAAAAGAACTTATTAAAACAGAATTTTATAATGACTTTTTGCGAATTGATGGATTGTACTGGGGTATGAACTTATACGCCTACAACGGCTCGGATAATATTGGAGATATGCGCATCTGGAGACGAAAAGAAAAAGGAAGCTTTTCCAGTAAAGAACTAAGTATCCTCAATATGCTCAGAAGTGTGTTCGAGAACTCATTACACCATAGCCACCTCCACCTTGCCCATGATGCCAACTTTTTGTTCTCTAACGAGGCATTAATGCACAAATTCCAATTAACACCTAGGGAAGCAGAGATCACACGCGCTGTTTTTGAAGGAAAAATGGACGAGCGTATTGCAGCCGACTTAAACATATCTTTTTCAACGGTGCGTACTCACCTCAAGAATATTTATCGAAAGCTCGCAGTCTGCAATAGAGCTTCTCTCGTCAACCTAGTTCTTGCCCACCAGCAAACATAGCCAAATAAAAAGCGCTTGGTCTCAAACGCTTTTTATTGGCACGCTCTTAAGCTAATCTAAATCTGGAGCTGGCAACATAGGCAACGCAGCTGTCACACTCATTGCGATAGCTAATAACGCTCTATCCGAGTGTGCTGGCCCACCTAATTGCATTCCCATTGGAAGCCCCTCTGAATTCAAGGCAACAGGGAAAGCAACACCCGGCAACCCTGCATTACTATCTGGATCGGTATTTCGAATATAAGTACCAAATGTATTTACGATATCTCCGTTTAATTCTACACCAGTGAGTAAGCCTTCTGTTTTACGAGAAGGTAACGGCGTGGTTGGGATCAACATCGCGTCCAATTGATTGTCATCATAATAGCTTTGGAAAAGTGCTTGCAGAGCCGGGCGATACGTTCGTATCGCATCTTGGTAAACGCTTTCAGGTATGAGGCCATCTGCTACGCCATCTTTATTCTCATCAACCGTTGTCAACGTTGAAAATAGGCCGGCGACATCAGGGCTTGCGGTCATAGCTGCTAGCTCACTAAATGTTACACCTGTGTTGTAGATATCCAAATAGCGAGTGAGGCCTTCAACCGCTTCATAGAGCACAACCGGAAACCCTACTTTCTCATTGAGTTCTGCAACACCTAGCATATCCACTTCCACCAATGACGCACCAGCATCGCGTAAGGTTTGAATAACACCTTCCGCTGCAGCGGCCATTTCTGGATCGAGATTTTCGTAATAGTAAGAACGCGGCACGCCAATGCGCAAAGTGTTGAGCGCCTTTGAAGGCACCAACTCATTTTCACCTGTAATAACAGAATCCAAGATAATTAAGTCTTCTACGCTTCGTGCTAATGGACCTACGGTATCTCTCGTATGAGAGATAGGTGTCACACCTTCTTGAGCATAACGCCCCATTGTCGGGCGCAAGCTATATACACCGTTCAATGCAGCAGGAATACGAACAGAGCCTCCAGTATCTGTACCTAACGCAGCAACCGCCATACCAGCAGCCAATGCTGCTGCACTTCCTCCACTACTCCCCCCAGCGGTGTACTCTGGTTTATATGGGTTACCTACCGCTCCATATTCGGCGTTATCAGATGTAATGCCAAATGCCAGCTCATGCATGTTAACCTTACCAAGCACAATCGCACCCGCATCAACAAGAGCCTGTGTGGTAGGAGCGTTCTCAGAGGGGATAAAGCTAGAAAGGGCTGGCGTACCTGCGGTATTTCGCAAACCAGCTGCATGAATATTATCTTTTAAGACAACAGGAACACCAAAAAGGGCGCCCTGAGCATTGCCTGCTGCATATATTTCATCCAATTCAGACGCTTTCTTTAATGCGCCTTCTTCATCTAGGGATATAAATATATTCAGGTTTTGGTGTTTCTTAGCTTGATTAATTAAGGCTTGCGTAAGCTCTACGCTCTTTAAGTTTCCTGACTTTATCTGCGACACTGCCTGACTGGTAGTGAGCTTAATAAGCTCAGCGTGAGTCCATACTTTGCTCTTGTCACTCTTACTTGAGGCGTTACACCCCACCAAGAAACTCATGCTAGGTACGGTTAAGGCTGCTACTAATAGCAACTGAGGACACTTCTGTATTTTCATTCTGTTTCTCCTGTCTGGAAAAAACAGTGTGTATTAACAGAACTTTTCAACACATCCCCAAGATTGGGTAGGCATATTCAGATATGCTGTTTGTGCACTTTGGACTATGCAGAAAAAAGCCCGCTACGATAAGCGGGCTTTGGATGATTCCTATAACATCATCTATCGAAAGATAAACTCACCCGCTTCCACATCAACGCCGACTTCATCTCCTGGAGCATATTTACCAGCCAGCAACGCTTGAGCCAGCGGGTTTTCAATCCATTGCTGAATGGCTCGTTTCAAAGGCCGTGCTCCATAGATAGGCTCAAAACCAACGTCCACCAGCTTATCCATGGCGGTGGGTGTCAGAGTTAAGGTTAGGTCCCGCTCAGCTAGACGCTGGCGTAAACGTTCTAGCTGAATAGCAGCAATACCCGCTACCTGATCTTTACGCAGGCTGTGGAATACGACGACTTCATCTATACGGTTGATAACCTCTGGACGGAAGTGGTTACCTACCTCCTCCATGACAGCGCGTTTCATTAGGTCGTAATCGTCATCATCACTAAAGCTTTGAATCAAGTGCGAGCCTAAATTTGATGTCATCACCACAATGGTGTTTCTAAAATCAACGGTTCGTCCTTGGCCATCCGTCAGCCGACCATCTTCCAACACTTGAAGCAGAATATTAAAGACATCAGGATGTGCTTTTTCTACCTCATCCAATAGCAGCACAGAGTATGGCTTACGGCGTACAGCCTCTGTTAGGTAGCCGCCCTCCTCATATCCTACATAACCTGGGGGCGCACCGATTAAGCGGGCAACGGAATGTTTCTCCATAAACTCTGACATATCTATGCGTACCATTGCCTCTTCCGTATCAAACAGATAACTGGCTAAGGCTTTACATAGTTCGGTTTTACCGACGCCGGTTGGCCCTAAAAACAGGAAACTTCCGTTTGGACGATTAGGATCAGCTAAGCCTGCCCGCGAGCGTCTTACCGCATTAGATACGGCAACAACGGCTTCAGATTGGCCCACCACGCGATCATGTAGCGCATCTTCCATGCGCAGTAATTTCTCACGTTCCCCTTCAAGCATTTTGCTCACAGGAATGCCTGTCCAGCGGGATACGACTTCTGCCACCTCTTCTTCCGTCACTTTGTTACGCAGCAGCTTGTTATTATCCGTACCCGCTTCTTCTGCCTCACTGGCTACCGCTAACTGTTTCTCTAACTCAGGAATACGTCCATACTGCAGCTCGGACATTTTTTGCAAATCACCTACGCGCCGTGCTTGCTCCATCTCGATACGCGCCTGATCCAGCTCCTCTTTTACCTTTTGCGAACCTTGCAGAGCGGCCTTTTCCGCTTTCCAGATCTCATCCAGATCAGCAAACTCCCGTTCTAAGCCACTAATGGTTTTTTCCAGCTCATCCAAACGTTTACGCGCGGCTTCATCTTTCTCTTTTTTCAGCGCTTCACGTTCCATTTTCAGCTGGATTAAGCGGCGCTCTAAACGGTCCATATCTTCGGGCTTAGAGTCCATCTCCATACGTATTCGGGATGCCGCCTCATCAATGAGATCTATCGCTTTATCTGGCAACTGACGATCAGTAATGTAGCGCTGTGATAGTTTAGCCGCAGCGATAATTGCAGAGTCGGTGATATCAACACTGTGATGAATTTCGTAACGCTCTTTCAAGCCACGAAGAATCGCCACTGTGTCTTCTTCGCTAGGTTCATCCACCAGCACTTTCTGGAAGCGGCGCTCCAATGCAGCATCTTTTTCGACATATTGGCGATACTCGTCGAGTGTCGTGGCACCAACACAGTGTAACTCACCTCTTGCCAGCGCAGGCTTGAGCATATTGCCCGCGTCCATGGCTCCTTCGCCTTTACCGGCACCCACCATGGTGTGTAACTCATCGATAAAGAGGATTACTTGCCCTTCTTGCTTGGATAGCTCATTAAGAACAGCTTTGAGTCGCTCCTCAAACTCACCGCGGAATTTGGCGCCAGCAATCAACGATCCCATATCCAGCGATAACACCTTCTTGCGCTTGAGGCCTTCCGGCACTTCTCCGTTGACAATTCGCTGAGCTAACCCTTCGACAATGGCGGTTTTACCGACACCTGGCTCACCAATCAAGACAGGGTTGTTTTTAGTGCGGCGTTGCAACACTTGAATCGTACGACGTATCTCATCATCTCGGCCAATCACAGGGTCCAACTTACCCGATTCAGCACGCTCAGTCAGATCAATACAATACTTATCTAGCGCTTGGCGGTTACCCTCAGCATTTGGATCATTCACGTTCTCGCCTCCTCGCATCTGCTCAATCGCCTGCTCTAAGGCGGCCTTTGTCACACCCGCAGCTTTTAAGGTTTTTCCTGCGTCCGTTTTATCCTCCAGCATCGCAAGTAAGATCATTTCACTGGTGACAAACTGATCTCCTCGTTGCTGAGTAAACTTATCAGCTAAGTTAAAAACACGCGCCATATTTTGCGATAAGCGAATTTCGCCATCGGGTGATTGCACCTGAGGTAGGCTATTTAACGCCTCTGCAATACTTCTTTGGAGTGTGGTCTGCACCGCTCCAGCATGAGACAGCAGAGGTCTGACGGAACCATCATGCTGTTCAAGAAATGCCGCTAACAAGTGTATCGGCTCTATAAAGTTATGATCTTTACCAATAGCAAGCGACTGTGCATCAGCCAGCGCCTCTTGGAGTTTTGACGTAAATTTATCAGGTCGCATAGATATTCATCTCCTACGTAGACGGCTGCCCTATCAGGCACAGCCTTATTGTTTCTATGAAATACTATGGGGGCAGATAGATATGATTCAAGAGAGCATTAGATCAAATATTAAACAATTGTGAGCTAAATCAAATTATAATAGCCGGCTAGCTACGTGGTAAGCCAACCAAGCACCTGTCCATGCCAAAGTAAAGCCTAAGCCAATAGAAAGAACAGACCAACGCCAGCTACCGGTTTCTCTTCGAATCACAGCCAACGTTGCCAGACAGGGCATATACAGTAGTGAAAAAACCATCAACGCCAAACCAGCAGCAGGAGCAAGCCCTGCAGCAATAGCGATTTGCAGACCTTGAGTATCATCAAGGTTAGTGTGATAAACCATCGCTAAGGTGGACGCAATGACCTCTTTCGCCAGAAAGCCCGATAGCAAGGCGACGGTTTCTTCCCAGCCAAAGCCTAACGGCTCAAATACCGGCACAACCAACTGCCCTAGTTGCTCAAGCCAAGACATCTGAGCCCCTTGTGGAAACGCCTGCAACGCCCAAACCGCCATGGAGCCTACTAAGATGACACCTCCCACTTTACTCAGGAAGTCTTTAACCTTATCCCACACATGAAGTAATAACGAACGAAATGAGGGCCAGCGCCATGGAGGCAACTCCATGATAAAGGTTTCATCTTGCTGCGCTTTAATCCACCGAGAAAGTATCGCAGCAATTACAAAAGCCACTAAAATCCCCAGCATATGAATCGCAAAAAGCGCGGTGCCTGCGTGCTCGGCAAAAAAGATGCCTGCCAACAAAACATATACAGGCAAACGAGCAGAACAACTCATAAAGGGGTTAATTAAAATAGTAATTAAACGTGCCCTTGGTTCCTCTATGGTTCTCGTTGCCATGATAGCTGGAACATTACAACCAAACCCCATAACAAGGGGAACGAAAGCTTTACCGTGTAGGCCCACTTTGCTCATCAGCCGATCTGTCAGGAACGCAGCACGTGCCATATAGCCACTTTGTTCCAGTATCGCTATAAAGAGAAATAATAAAACGACATTAGGAAGGAAAACCAACACCCCCCCTACTCCAGCCAATAGGCCATCAGTTATCACATCTCGAATAAGGGAGGCAGGGAGATTGACCTCAACCTGCTGACCAACCCACCCAACTGCCTGATCAATCCAATCAGCAGGATACGCACCTACCGTGAATGTCGCTTCAAAAACCAGCCACAGCAAAAAGAAAAACAAAGGCAACCCGAGCCAACGATGCAAGGTCACGCTGTCTAATACTCTATCAACTAAACTAATATCAATATGCGCTTCATCCAGCCCATGCAGTAAGCCATGAATAAAACCATAACGCCCTTGAGCAATAAGCTCCGTGGCAGACTCGTCGTGCCAATGCTGTAATTTTTCGAGTGCGGAGACAACGCCGATACGCTCCGATTCCGTTAGCAAGAAAGCCACGTCACCACCGGACTCTAACGCCTGTACTGCTTGCCAACGCGTCAATCCCTCTTCTGTCAGAGATAGGATCGCTTGCTCCACATGCGGTTCATAATCAATGATGAGTGATTGGGCGGTGGTCACGAATGAACCCTTATGCATCGCTATTGCTTTAAGGGAGGACACTATTTGATCCAGCAATGGCGCGATGACAACTTTCTTTCTGCCATCACTCGCCAAAACCGGTATACCCAGCTCTAGCTTCAATGCCTGAATATCAGGAATGCACTGTAAACGAGCCGCCTCATCCATCATATTCAAGGCAAGTACGACCGGCAGGCCTTGCTCAAGCAGCTGAGTAGTAAGCGCTAAATGTCGCGTAAGATGACTTGCATCCACAACATTAAGTATAAGATCAGGGGGCGAATTAAAGAGATATTCCCGTGTGACCCGCTCTTCTACTTTGTTCTGACTGAGTGAGTAGATCCCCGGCAGATCAACAAAGTGCAACATTACATCTTGGTGCTCACATCGCCCCTTTTTCACTTCAACCGTAACACCTGCCATGTTACCGGTACGTTGATGCGCGCCTGTCAGCAAATTAAATAGCGACGTCTTACCACTGTTTGGGTTACCTACTAACGCAACGGTAAATTCTGACTTACTCATTACCGACCCCAAGCAGCATCACCTCGATACATTGTGCGTCCTCTTACGTAAGCAGATCTGCTGACGCCCTAAGCGATACGCACGCGGGTTCCCCCATGGAGAAACAGCGCTTAGCTCTATGGCATGGCCTTTTAAAATTCCGAGTGTGGCCAGACGCTGGCGCAATGTAGCCGGCCCTTTAATCGCCGTTATTTGAGCAGCCATGCCTTTTTTCAATTGATCCAACGTCATCCAATCAGTCACTATCTATAAAAGAGAATACGAATGATTATCGAATTTACTCGTAAGAAAATAAATGATCTTTATCAACCCCTCCCCAACTCCCGCACAAAACGGGAATAAGGACAAAGATAACGCTTTGTTTTATGATGCAGCCCAATTAGCTCAAACCGGTATTATTCACGTGACCCAGAGAAACACCCCAAATCTTGGCGCCGCCATGAAGCAGCGCCGTAAAGCGCTAGGCTTAAACCTCTCTCAATTAGCAGAGCTTTCAAAGGTCTCCCGCTCAATGCTCTCTGAGATAGAGCGCGGCAATGCAAACCCCACCTTTACGACGCTCTGGAATATTACTCAAGCACTGGGCGTTAGCATCGACGAGCTTGCTCAAAGCAGCGTTGAAGACCCGCCTTTGAGAATCACTCGTCAAGACGCTCTCAATACCCCTCGAATGCGCAGCGACGATCAAGGGTGTGAACTGGTTGCCTTCAATCCAGTCACGACTGCTACCGAGTTTGAATGGTATGAGCTGATTATTCAGCCAGGTTGTGAAATGAGTTCAGAAGCTCACGCTGTCGGCACACAAGAGCACCTCTCAGTCATTGAAGGACAAGTTCAGGTCATGTTGAATGAAGAGGTTCATGAAACTGCCGGTCAAGGAGATACCCTAAGATACCCAGCCGACACCTTACATAGTGTAAAAAACCCAGGAGAGAGCGTCGCCCGGGCTTTTTTAGTAGTGCACAAACAGAAGTAATCGCATTGCTAATGCAGGGGTCTACTCAGACCAGTTCAAGATCACTTTCCCTGATTCACCCGAACACATTGCATCGAAACCTTTCTGAAACTCGGATGCAGGATAATGATGCGTAATAATCGGCGTTAAATCTAACCCCGACTGGATCAAACTCACCATTTTATACCAGGTATCATACATCTCTCGTCCGTAGATACCCTTTAACTCAAGCCCTTTGAAAATCACTTTGGACCAGTCGATGGAAGTCGAATCTGGCAGAATGCCTAGCATTGCTATCTTTCCACCGTGGTTCATTAAGTCCAGCATGGAACGGAACGCTTCGGCTGAACCCGACATTTCCAGACCAACATCAAATCCCTCTTTCATACCCAAGGCCGCCATCTCATCCGCAAGAGAGTACTGCGACACATTCACCAAATGCTTGATACCCATCTCCTTCGCCAGCGCTAGGCGGTACGGATTTACATCCGTCAGTACCACATGCCTCGCACCTACATGCTGCGCTACGGCTGCTGCCATAATTCCAATTGGGCCTGCGCCTGTGATCAAAACATCTTCGCCAACAACATTAAACGACAATGCGGTATGCACTGCATTTCCAAAAGGGTCAAAAATCGCTGCAAGATCATCCGAAATATCATCCGGTATCTTAAATCCATTGCTTGCAGGGATCACCAAGTAGTCAGCAAATGCTCCCGCACGATTAACACCGACTCCCTGTGTATTTCGGCATAGATGGCGACGCCCTGCCCGGCAGTTACGACACAAACCACAGGTTACGTGCCCTTCACCGGATACACGATCACCGACACTAAAACCTTCTACCTCACAGCCAATTTCTTCGACAATCCCAACATACTCATGCCCAACCGTCATGGGGACAGGAATTGTTTTCTGCGCCCAGTCATCCCAGCGATAGATATGCACATCCGTGCCACAAATTGCCGTTTTCTTAATTCGTATCAGAAGATCATTATGCCCAACCAGAGGCTTTTCTGCTTCATGCAACCAAATACCCTCTTGAGGATATAGCTTTGCTAATGTTCTCATATTACCGTCCTTTTAAATCACGCCCAGCTCTTTACCCACTTCAGTAAAAGCGGCAACCGCTGCATCCAACTGTTGCCGCGAATGAGATGCGGACATTTGGGTACGAATCCTTGCCTGATCCTTAGGCACGACCGGAAAAGAGAAACCGATGACATAAACACCTTTCTCTAATAGCCTGTCAGCCATACGCGATGCCAAGGAAGCATCGCCTATCATGACAGGGATGATGGCATGATCACATCCCGCTAAAGTAAAACCTACTTGCTCCATTTCTTTACGAAAATAATGAGCATTTTCTGATAGTTGCTTGCGTAACTCCCCACCCTGCTCCACCAAATCCAATGCCTTTAACGTTGCCTGAACGATAGACGGTGCCAAGGAGTTAGAAAACAAATACGGACGAGAACGCTGCCGCAACCAACTGATGACCTCTTTACGCCCAGCGGTGTAACCGCCCGAGGCTCCCCCAAGCGCCTTACCAAATGTGCCGGTGAGAATATCTATGCGATCGAGCACCCCTGCATACTCATGGCTACCACGGCCATGCTCTCCGACAAAGCCAACCGCATGAGAATCATCAACCATGACGAGCGCGTTATAGGTATCAGCAAGGTCACAAATTCCGGCCAGATCAGCAATGACACCGTCCATAGAAAAGACGCCATCAGTCACAATGAGACGAACCCGTGCATCCTGAGCTTGTTGCAAACAGGTTTCTAGTTCCTGAAGGTTATTATTGGCGTAGCGCATGCGCCGAGTTTTACTTAAGCGAACACCATCGATGATACTGGCATGATTTAGCGCGTCACTGATGATGACATCCTCTTCCCCAAGAATGGTTTCAAACAACCCACCATTGGCATCGAAACAGGATGAATAAAGAATGGCATCGTCCATGCCAAGAAAAGCACTTAGCCTCGCTTCTAACGTTTTATGAATATCTTGTGTGCCACAAATAAAACGAACTGAAGATACGCCAAAACCATGTTCCTCCAACCCTTGTTTTGCTGCCGCTATTAGCGCTGGATGGTTGGACAGACCTAAATAATTATTGGCACAGAGATTAATGACCTCTTGCCCACTATCAAGTTGAATGATTGCAGATTGAGGCGAGGTGATAAGTCTTTCACGCTTAAACAGACCCTGCTCTTTTAACTGCTCTGTTTGGGCCGCTAGTTGCTGAAAAAATACAGAACGATGCATAGCACCTCCAAATCTCAAATAAAGGAATTAATTCCAATATATCAGATAAAAGGGGATTTACCACACTATGCAGGAAATAAATCCAATATATAGGATATCAAATAAACTTATCCACCCACTCTTCCATTGCTCCCTCTATTGCAATTCCTTTTGAATTCAACCAGTCATCGTTAAAGTAACTATCCTGATAACGCTCACCGCCATCACATAGTAAAGTCACGATACTGCCGCTCTCCCCTTTCGTTTGCATCTCCTCTGCTAACTGTAGTACACCGCAGAGATTTGTACCGGTAGATCCTCCCACGAGGCGATTTAATTTTCTCGACAGGAACCGTGTTGCAGCAATGCTTTGGGCATCCTCTACCTGTATCATCCGATCGATCACTTCAGGCATAAATGAAGGCTCAACCTTGGGCCGACCAATACCCTCAATTCTGGATCCGCATGAAAGCGACAATGATCGGTCACCACTGTTGAAAGCATCGTAAAAAACAGAGCGCTCGGGATCGACTACACACAGCTCACACGGGTTACCCCAGTGCTTTTCATAACGGAGATAACGACCAATCGTCGCCGATGTTCCGCCCGTACCCGCACTCATTACAATCCAACGAGGTAATGGAAAACGCTCCGCTGACATCTGCTGGAAAATCGACTGGGCGATATTGTTATTCCCCCGCCAATCGGTTGCACGCTCAGCATAGGTGAACTGATCCATAAAGTGTCCACCTAACTTCACCGCAATCTCCGCGGCTGCGTGGCATAAATCCGTAGCAGCAACTTGATAGCATTGCCCACCATACAATCGGATTTGATCTAGCTTTTTTTGAGCCGTCCCCTCAGGTACAACTGCAATAAAAGGCAGTCCT
Source organism: Neptunomonas concharum (assembly GCF_008630635.1). NCBI lineage: Bacteria > Pseudomonadati > Pseudomonadota > Gammaproteobacteria > Oceanospirillales > Oceanospirillaceae > Neptunomonas > Neptunomonas concharum. The sequence continues at coordinate 3,259,886 of NZ_CP043869.1, forward strand.
AGAAGACGCGCAAAATATGCTTCAGAGATAGCCGTGCTACCCGAAGATGCCTCAATCACAGGCCTGGCCTCTTTCAACCAACCGTTACACAAGGCATAGAGAAACAACGACCGCGCCAGGCGATGCTTCAAACTTCCCGTGGGATGGGTAGACTCATCTTTTAGGTAAATATCAATCTGCTCCAGCGCAGGGAAGTCGAGTTTGATTAAATGGGTGTCGGCAGAACGATTATAGTCGGCTTCTATGATTTGTATCGCACGAGCGGTCCAGTGTTGACTCATCTCTTCACTCCCCTATATGAAGCATATTATGGATGAGTCAGATGAGGAGAAATTTGCTATTATTGCTACTAAAACAGCAATAAATAGAATTTTTTTCTCATGCAAGAAACAAAAATAGATAAAACAGACCGCGTCATATTACACGCTCTCCAAGAAAATGGAGAGTTGAGCATTCAGGAGCTTGCAGATTTAGTCAACCTATCCTCAACCCCTTGTTGGCGAAGAGTGCAAAAGCTTCAAGATTCCGGGGTAATTCGTAAGCATGTAGCTTTACTGGATGCGAGCAAGCTCAACCTGAATGTCTCGGTGTTTGTACACATCAAGACCCGCAATCATTCAGCAGCTTGGTATACCCAGTTTGCAGAGAGGGTAGCCAACTATCCAGAAGTCGCAGAGTTTTACCGCATGAGTGGTGAGTATGATTATCTAATGCGGGTAGTTGTGGCCGATATTGCAGCCTTTGATCGGTTCTACAAACGCCTTGTAGAAGAGACACCTGACCTAAGCGATGTAACCTCAAGCTTTGCTATGGAGCAAATTAAATACACCACCGCATTACCGGTATAAGAGACTAACGCAAAGAAGTCGCAGATTTCCATACCAGCGTTGCCATTCTACCTGTCTGTGGCGTACGACGATAAGAGTAAAATCGCTCGGCATCTGTGAAGGTACAATATTCACCACCACTAATGCGATCAATACCTGCCGCTGATAATCGCAAACGCGCAAGGTGGTAAATATGCGCCATCCATTTCCCCTGACGTGGGGATGGTGTAAAACAATCTGACGATGCACTTAACTGATCACAAAATTGTTCCCTCACCTCCGGGCCTACTTCGAATGCGGTCGGCCCAATTGCAGGCCCCAACCAAACGGAAGGCGACTCACCTGAAAAACACGCCAATGTATTCTCTAGCACGCCGTTCACAAGCCCTCGCCACCCAGCATGGGCCGCAGCAACCCGCTCACCGTCACTAAATACAACAGGCAAACAGTCGGCAGTCATAATCACACAAGCAAGGCCCGATTGATCGGTCCAGCAAGCGTCCGCCTCCTTTATGTCGCCTTTCGATTCAGCCAAAACACATTGGGTACCATGCACTTGCTTTAACCACTGCGCATGGGTAATTCCCAGATGAGCCAATAAGCGTGCACGGTTAGTCTGTACGTGTTGAGGATCATCACCCACATGATCTCCAACATTTAAACTATCATAAGGAGGTAGGCTAATGCCGCCCAAGCGGGTAGTAGAAGCCACGTGAACCTGCTCAAATAATGGAGTACTCGGGCGTATCAGCTGCATAAGAGGCGCTACCTAAAATGTCGATTGATCAAACTGATCACTTTGCTGGCTATCTGTATTCAAGACATCCAACAGCGCTTTGAAATCACTTGGCAGATCAACCTCCCATGACATTAATTCTCCTGTCACTGGATGCCACAGTTCCAGTTTCTTCGCATGCAGTGCTTGGCGTTTGAAACCTCGTAACATCTCCTGCGTTTCTTCACTCGCGCCTTTTGGCATACGGAAACGGCCACCATAAAGCTGATCACCAACCAACGGGTAGTTGATATGGGCCATATGGACACGAATCTGATGGGTTCGCCCTGTTTCAAGCTTTAGACGCACATGCGTATGTGCACGGAATTTATGCAACACTCGATAGTGGGTCACAGCCTCCTTGCCCATCGTAACAACCGCCATCTTTTGACGGTTTCTGGCATGGCGCCCCATAGGCTCCTCAACACAACCACCACCGGTCATAACACCTTGAACAACCGCTTCATATTCACGCCCCATAGTGCGCTCCTGCAATTGGGACACCAGTTCCGTCTGAGCTTGAATGGTTTTAGCAACCACCATCAATCCGGTGGTATCCATATCAAGGCGATGCACAATACCTGCGCGAGGTACAACGGCGATATCTGGGTAGTGATGCAGCAATGCATTCATCAGCGTTCCCGAACGATGGCCCGCAGCGGGGTGAACGACTAAACCTGCCGGCTTATTAACCACCAGAATATCATCATCCTCATAGACGATATCCAGCGGGATATCTTCACCCTCATGACCTTCCATTGCTTCAATGGTGGCCTGAATGACAATATTTTCGCCACCGTACAGTTTTTCTCTGGGCTTCACCTGTTTACCATCAACGGTAATAGCCCCCTCTTTTATCCACGCTTGCAAGCGAGAACGGGAAAAGTCGGAAAAAAGCAGGGCCACGACCTGATCTAGCCGTTTTCCTGTATGTTCACCCGGGACAATTGCCTCTAATTCTATCTTTTCTGACATCAATCTACCGATCTGTTGCTCTGATGATTTTGCTTAGCTTCCGGTTATGGTTAAATAGGCCGTTACGAAGCACTTTGCTCAGTATAACCGATACGGCGGGTACGCCGATAATCGACTACTTGGAATATCAGGATTTATTTCATGCGTTTGGTAAAAATCGTTAGCATTATAACCCTTTGTACTCTGGCATCCGCTTGTTCTTGGTTTGGCGGTGATAAAGAGCTCCCCGATATCCCTGAGCAGCAGCTTTATGATGAAGCCATCTCCGCTCTGGAGAGATCAGAATATCAGGTTGCTGTCGACAAACTGCAACTACTCGAAGCTCGCTACCCGTTTGGTCGCTACTCCGAGCAAGCACAGCTAGAGCTGATCTATGCTTATCACAACAATTATGAGCCTGATGCGGCCAGCGCGGCAGCTGATCGTTTTATCAGACTTCACCCCTCTCATGAGAATATTGACTATGCGTACTACCTCAAAGGGCTAACCGCCTTTGAGCAGGACCGTACGTTCTTTGAAAAGTACCTACCAATCGATATAACTCAGCGAGACCCAGGTGCGGCGCTCGCATCGTTTGAGAGCTTTTCTACTTTGCTGAATCGTTATCCCGACAGCCAGTATGCTCCTGATGCCCAAAAGCGCATGGTGTTCCTAAAAAACCGTCTGGCAACTTATGAAGTACATGTTGCTCGCTATTATATGAAGCGTGGTGCCTTTGTCGCTGCTGCAAACCGTGGCCGCTTTGTTGTAGAAAACTTAAAAGAGACACCTGCTGTACCAGATGCACTCGCTGTTATGTTTCAGGCATACACCGAGCTTGGTATGACCGATTTAGCCAACAGTGCTCAGGAAGTTCTACTGAGTAACTATCCAGACTATGATTTAAAAACCTATAGACAAGAAAATAAATCATTAATGGAAACAGCGACATTTGGGCTATTAGGGGGCGCGGAAGAGCCTGTCCCACCGACACGCGCAATTAACCCTAAAGCTGCTGAAGCAGCAAAAGAGAAAGCTAAACAAGAGCGGTCTTTCTTCGACAAAATAACCTTTGGCGTTTTTGAGTAACGAGTACCGGAGAGCAAGTGTGATGAATGCTGATGCGATTATCAAAGAGATGCGTGTATTACCCCAAATCGATGCTAACTTTGAAATTAATCGCCGCGTTGACTTTATTAAACAGTCTTTACGCGACTCCGGCCTGACTCACTTGGTTTTAGGTATTAGCGGCGGTGTCGACTCTTCCACCTGTGGACGCTTAGCACAGCTCGCTGTTGACTCGCTTAACCAAGAGACGGGTAACGATACGTATCAGTTCGTTGCCGTACGTCTACCCTATGCTACTCAAAAAGATGAGGCCGACGCTCAACTTGCCCTGTCGTTCATTCAGCCGAGTCAATCGCTTAGCGTGAATGTACAACCCGGAACCGATGCTATCCATCAGGAAGTCAGCAAGAGCTTACAAAGTACAAATCTACTGACCAGCAATGAAGGCGCCGTCGACTTTGCCAAGGGGAATGTGAAAGCCCGCGCCCGAATGATTATCCAATACGAAATTGCCGGATTACTCGGGGGATTGGTATTAGGTACAGATCACTCGGCTGAAAACATTACGGGCTTTTACACCAAATGGGGAGATGGCGCCTGCGATCTTGCACCATTATTCGGACTCAGCAAACGTCAAGTGCGACAGCTTGCCAGTACCCTAGGGGCACCCGAATTGTTGGTACATAAAACACCAACGGCTGATCTTGAGTGCCTAACGCCCCAGAAAACGGATGAAGCAGCTCTTGGCTTAACCTATGAGCAAATCGATGATTTCCTCGAAGGGAAACTAAGCGACCCTGAGGCTGAAGCGCGTATTATTGAGATCTACCTTAAAACTCAGCATAAGCGCCAGCCTATTCCCACGATCTACGATTAGAACATCAAAACCAACGTCTATAGCTATATACGACCTGCTAATTGGTAAGCTTGCGGATCAATGACAGGCTCTCGACCTAGCAGAAGATCAGCGTGTAGTCGCGTTGACGCTGGCGCTAATACAAGTCCATTACGAAACTGCCCTGCATTAACAGATAGATTCTCCCAGCCGGGTACAGAACCAATATAAGGTATTCCCTGCGGTGAGCCAGGCCGTAACCCTGCCCAATGATAAGCTATAGGATACTCGGCTAGCGCCGGAATAATGTTAATGGCCGTTTGGTAGAGCACGTCTTTGGCTGCGTCCGTGGGTGTTTTGTCAAAACCTTCTTTCTCTAAGGTAGAGCCCACCAGCACGTGCCCATCGTTTCTTGGAATCACATAGCGCCCAGCCATCAATACCACTCGGTTAACTAAACCAACCGGGGCTTTAAACACCATCATCTGCCCCTTTACAGGCCCAACCGGAAGTTGGATATTTAGTGAAGCAAGCAACTGGCTACTCCAAGCACCTGCCGCAACAACCGTATGGTCTCCATAAAACGCAGCCCCTTGTGCTTTAACCCCTAGCACGGATTTACCTGTATGCAAAAAGCACTCAACATCATGATGTTCACATATCGAAACATTCGGCATCTGCTGCAAACTTTGCTTTAATGCTTGACCTAACCTCGGATTCCGAATACTCGCAACCTCTGGCATCCATAAGGCCGAACGATAACCGGGCTGGAAATTTGGCTCAAGGTTATAGAGGTGCTTATCATCAACTTGGGAGAGTGGGCGATGGTATTTTTTAGCCCAAGCGAGTGCGGCTTCCTCATCCTCCACATCCACCATATACATACCTTTTTGGCGTAGTTCAGGATCACAGTCTGTTTCTTCTAACAGCGCTTGAGATAGATGGATGTAACTGCTCTGAGACCAGGTTGCAAGAGAAGTAACTGGATCTGCGTAGCGCCAAGGGTAAAGCGGTGACACAATACCTCCACCAGCCCACGTGGACTCAGAAGCACAATGGTTTCGATCAAGTAACGTAACCGTTGCGCCTGCTTGCGCCAGCTCTCGCGTTAACATCATACCCATGACGCCCGCCCCTACGATGACAAAATCGCTCATGTCGAACCCTATATCGAAGAAAACAGCAGCATATCAAATCTCAGTCGATCGTACCCGCCCTATACGATTTAACACCAAACGGCGCTCTTTACCACTGCCCGAATGTACCACACGAAATGTGCCATTACTAAACTTCAGACGGCCACTGGACGCATAAGCCAAGTAGTCACCTCGCCCCCACTCCACCGACATAGCATCCGGAAACTCTGTGACATACAGAATTTGATCCAAGCCCTGATCAAACTGCTTATTCCTATTCACATCATGAAAAACCAACATACCTCTAGCCCATTGCGTGCGCCCGACGCCCCGCTTGCCAGAGCACTGCTGGAGATCTGCGGCTAAACTGCAAATATGCATCAAGCCTGAACGCTTCACCGATTCTGATCGCGCAATATGTAGACCTTGCCTGATAGACAAAGAAGCGGATTGCAGTTCATGTCGAACCAACGCCTGCGAAAATGAGGGAATGCCCAGAGTGATAAAGATAAGCAAAATCGTCATAGTGACGAGTAATTCAATCAAGGTAAAACCTGACTGCTGCCGAAACGGCATAGAGAGAATGCCCAGAATACGGGGGCACGGGTAAGCAAACGCGTCCTTGCACATAAAAACCTCCGGCCATTCCTTGGCCTTCTGTTCATTTTTTTAAGTTAGTCGTTACCAGCAATCATTAACCGTGCCAGTACCGCTCTCCGTCCTCGTACCTTGCTCATTCAGTGTTAGCGTACCGCACTGTGTATCACCGGCTTGCGCCCCTTGAGGAACAGCTTGGATAATATAAGCCTGTGCACCCGCCGCCAAATTACCAACCGGAGAAAATGAAAAGGTATAGCGTGCATCCATACCATTCTCAGCCGTACAGCCATCCGCTGGAAACGCACCAGCATAACTCATCGGTGTAGCGGTGGTATAACGTCTCTCCATCGCTTGCCCTAGCTGTAAAACACAACCGGTTGCCGTCGTTCGCCAAGAGCGCAACACATGCTGCTGATAACTGGGGTAAGCAATCGATGCAAGAATCGCAACGATTGCCACAGTGATCATCAGCTCGATAAGGGAGAAGCCGGTTTCAGAATATCGCTTCATTTGATAACCACAGATATATGAATAATTTCAGGTAAATAAGCCTTTTTTCTTTCTTTAAAAATTACTCGAACCTCTTCCCCATCTGATAAATGACGGAGTTTTATAGGTTTGCCCCCATCACTTATTTTTGCATAAGGTGCAATAGTGTAAAGCTTATTATTTATTGATAACGTCCTATCTTTAACGCTGAGTTGTTGAATTTCGCCCGATGTATGTCGCTCATCTCCCTTTCGAGCAGCAAACCCATTTATGCTTATTGAGCAGATAATGACTGCCAGAAAAAATGAAATTAGCTTATTACCAACTATATATCTCATACACCCTCCCCATAAATGCTTTAGCGACTTATCTGCTGCCAGCTTTGTCGATTTACATTATCCCCTTCATAAAGATCGACAATATCAATCTTATCTGTTCCTGATATAATAACCTTGTCCACATCAGTCCCTGGCATAAAACTTGGTGAATTCCCCCCCGATGCGACTTTTATTCCAGTCGCCACCACAGGATCTCCCCCTTCGCTGAAGCGCTTATCTCCTTGGCCAAAACTTCGATCTTTATCGATGTCATATGTATGATTCAATCGACCTCCGTTAAGAGCGTCCATCGTCATAATCCAACTATCACCACTAGGCGAACATGGATCATCCGCAGGAATACTGGTTACATAGATTATGCGATCGCCTCTAAGTACGGGAGCCGAAATCAAGCGCTCCCCTCTTTCACTGTTGTTACCCGGTGGTACTAGGTCGATATACCATCCCAAATTTGACGTTGATGCATAATTATTAGATGTCTTCCTTAACGGTACGATCTCCTGAAAATCATCGCTTGTATCATCAGGAGTGCCGTTTTTGTTAATAACTGAGATAGGAACTTCGCTTATAATTGACTGCTCCAAAAGCGCTGAGCGGCTTGCAACCGTTGCGCCTTTATCCCAAATACCATAAAAACTCTGCACACCACCAGCTGCACCGTTATTGTCTGTCGTTTCAAGATATTTCCCAGTGCCAAAGTACACCATATGCCCAATACCATTTTTTGAGCGCCCTACGGTGACAGGAGTCGTTATTGGTTGTGTGTTGGATGCGCCGCAGGAAACTCCACTACATGCGGTAAATAGGCGGTAATCCAATTCCCATTTGGATGTATCAGCATCACTGACATCGAATTTCCACACATTACCAAACAGGTCACCTCCATAGATATAGTCAACAACATTATCACCTGTCACATCTACTGGAGTAATTGTCGAAAAACCGTTTGGTCTATTAGCAGAAGTCGGATCCTTCGAACTACCAGTATCAACAGTAATTTTCTTGAAAAGAGTTCCTGTCCATAAATCAACAATATATATTGCAGCATCCCCTGTGGTACTCACGTTACCGTCGACTTCAGTATTATTGTATCCATTACCAAACACGGCATACCACTTACCATCCCGCATTTTGATTATCTTGGGCCTGCTGTAGGTATATCCTAAGTCAGCATCATTAGCATCTGTGAATTCCCACAAAAACAAAGAAGACGCATTGGACTCTGAAAAGGTGCTAGGATCAGTAATATCTAAGGCATAAATAGCCTGCCCTCCTTGATTCAAGCCGCCAACAAGTACAGTTCGCCATTTCTGATTCGTTGCGTCAAAAGCATCTACAACTGTTGGGGAACCATCAACATAATACTTGTGCACATAATTAGGTTCAGACAATTCACGAAGCTTGGGCAGTAAAGAACCTGGGATGAATGCAAATTTTTCTACGCCTGAAGCTGCGTCCATACCGTGGAGCATCCCATCATTCGCTCCAACATAAACCATAGGTGTTCGATCTTTATATGTCGCCGCGAACTCCGAATACTTTTCAGACTCAAACGTATCTGTATAGCGTGCTGATGGCGCGCCCACATAATACGGAGAGGAATGGACAATATCGCCTAAGTTATTGTACTTCCCAGATGACTGAGGTCTTGCCCTATAAATCGAAACATCACGGTTTGAGTCGCTAGTATTTCGCCCTCTAAGATACTGAAGCATAGCTTGGTCATTATTGAAATATCTATCACGCTCGCTATTAGCCCCCCCAGTAAATTGCCCCCATCTAAAAGGAATCCCGCTATTACCGCCTGACGCGACATTAGCTTTATTCGATATGATAGTTCTAGCGTTCCAACCTGGTATTTTAAAGGCGGCATCAAAAGCAGGCACTACGTTACCTGACAAATCTTCTTTCAAGTTACCATAGTTAGGATTGGTAGGATCTGACTCAATATCAAACGCAAGTAATGCACCACTCCAGTCCGCGCTATTAAAACGAGCCTGGTAAACACGAGAGCCCGCTTGAACCCTCCCTGTACTTGCTGCAGCAGATGAAGAAGACCCAGATTTCTCAGCTATATCCTGCAATGCAGCTTTTAAAGCAGCTAATAACGTATCTTCATTGTTTGCCAAATAGAACTGGCCGTCAGCAGGATTGTTATCGAATCGCCCAGTATCAGCCGCATCGATTAACATTTGATTATTAACCGCAAACCCAACCGTGTAAGTAAGCATATTCTGCCTAGAAAACGCAGCATCATTAAAAGAAATACCGGCAGCATCATCACCTGACTTTTTAAAATCAGTATCCCAAGCAAACAGAGCAATATCATCTAAGTGTAGATTAGAACCTTCCTGATCTTCATTCCCTCCTGTACCATCATTGCTAGCATTACCATCCCAGTTTTGGACTGTTCTTCCAGAGGGCACATCCGGATCAGAAGAGGGAAACGTCGCATCATATGTCGGTAAGCCGTCTGTCAGAATGATGGTGAAATTCTTTTGGCAACGATACTTGATAGGGCTTCCACTAGGGAAACCATTTGATGCTGATGCCCCTATCCCCCTAAAATAGCGTGTCACTTCATAATAAGCCTCTGCAAGCGGAGTCCAAGTGGAGGCAGTCAAGGCTGAAATTTCATCCTCTAGTAGATTTTTGTGGGTATAACCCGTATTACTAGGATTCGGCAACGAGTTAGGATCTGCACACCCAGCAACCACGGTTCCAGCAACCGTGTTATCGTCTAGGCTATTGCCATCCCATTTACCTAACTTGGTTAAGCCAAAACGTATGTTAGGCGTTTCATCGATGATTTTTCGTGCAACACGCCTTACTGTTTCCATTCTTGTTATCTGAGCATCGGCGCTTAAGGCATTTGCGCCTGATGTCAAATCAACAGTACTACTATTCACCCCATGATTTTCAAACAAATAGTTGAGATAATTCCCGAGATAGCGCGTATTACCACCCTCCGGAGCAGGCAATATCAAACAACGCCAAGCACCGGCAGAGTTTTCCCCGTACTTTCCCCCGTTTGTACAATTCCCGATGTTACTAGAGAAAACTGTGTTTCTTGACTGCCAGTTTCCGTCCGACCAGTCATTATATACAACAGAGTCGTTATAACCTGAACTCCAAACAAGCGTGCCATTATTATCCTCTGTGTATACGCTATCCCACACAATATGATTCATACTCCCAGAGTTATCCAGCAGTAACATAACATTGGGAGCAACCGACCTAGAAACTGACAACGGGGCTTGAGATAAGCTGAGCGGATCTGCCTTGAGCAGCGCCGGAAAACAAACATACAGGGCGACAAACAAACCCTTCTTATACAGTGAGCCTAACATCCTGAAACTCCTTACTTAAATCGTCTGGCAAAAATAGTTTGCACTATTGCTTGAGCATTAGGGCTACCACCTGCTGCTTTAACCGTGTTTCGATAAAGATCTGTTCCGCGGTCGTCAACGTCTCCAAGCCCTTGATCGAATGAATCCTTTTTAAATACGATATACTCAACCATTAATAAGGGATTTGCAGCAACCACCGCACCCGAGGGGTTCCCTGTATGATCAATTTTACTGCCAGTCGGTATACCAATGGTTGTACCGCCCGCATCTTTGACCGCACCGTATGCCATCGCAGCCGTATCCCAACTGGCAGCGCCACTCAATAAAGCATTTTGGGCCGCAGGATCTGACTGATAGGAATTAACAACCTGGCAACTACTCGTGCATGCCGAAAAACCTTTTCCTTTATCGAGCGTATTCATGGTTTTTAAAAAACCTTCTTCTACATAACGCAACGCTGTTTCACCACCATTAAAAGCGACCGTAATATCTCTCATATTGCCACTCATTTTCTCTTGCATCGCGGTCCCTTGCATCGCACTTAACCCAATGATGGTTAGCAACAGCAGCATAATCAAACCAACGATTAGCGCTGCGCCTTTCTCACGCAAAGGCTTCTGTTTATCTATTTTAGTTCTCATAACAGATCCTATAATCTTCCTAGAAAACTCAAGGCATTTTGTTTCTTAGTACAATCGTATTACTAAACACTTGGTACATTCTTCGATCTGAAGTATCGACAGCTGCAAAAGGAGCTGATGGGGTTTGCGCTGTTTCAACAATACCCGCCCCCCCAGCAGCAACTAATATACTGACTCTTACGGCAATAACGTCCTCCCACTGGCCCGCACCAACAGCAGTTCGCGTATTAAAGCTATCAGGCTCCCTATCACCATCCGTATCTACACCATAAAGAAACTCAATGGCTTCAACTCCCTCTACAACAGCATCGGCATTACGATACAAAGAGCTCTCTCCACTCACATCCGGCGCTAAATAGTAGTAAATGTCACCAACAAGCGTTCCAGCACCATCTCTAAATTCATTCATATTTAGCTGCAAGATATCACTGGCAACCCCATTATTAATGACCGCAGAAGGCAAGGGAGTAGAGTTTGGGTGCCCAGTGACAGCCACAATATCTGTATCTCTATTAGCCCCAATGGGAATTACATTCTGAAACCCTGCATTTAACAAATCCCTCTGAATGATATCTAATGCAAATCGCCCAGACTCTTGAACTCTAAACAAAGCTTCCTGCAGACGATATGTTTGGCTGGAACCTAAAAACAGGTTTACTACTCCAACCAAAAGGAGCAATCCCAGCAGCATAGCAATCATCAACTCAACTAATGAGAAGCCTTGCTGCGCTTTTTTTCTGTAATACTTACTCATTAAAGCCCCGACACAAACGTAAAGCAGGTTGCTGGCTGTGTACCACTGCGGTCCTCATCCCAACAAACTTGAATATTCACTTCAGAAATATTACCCACCGTACTGACAGCTATCGAGCCTTGCCCACTAGGCAACTCATTTGCTAAAGCAGCCAACCAATCACTCTGATCTTGCTCCGCCGTATCGGCTGGACTTGTTGGAGCCGTCGCTCCAAGGGTAAAGTCATAATCCCCCCCTTCAGCGGCATCGGGGTTTGCTCGAATCCTGTCAGCCATATCATTAGCCAGATTCACGGCTTTGGTTCTTAGCAAGGCATCATTATTAAGCTTCACCGCATCAAACTGCAATGTAGCCATGCCAACCAAGCCTACCGACATCACTAATACCGTAATCAGTATCTCTATTAGCGTTGCACCTTGCTGCGCTTTGTCTATCATGTGCCTATAAACACGCTTTCTCATATCTTTACCATTCAACATGCTGTACGCGTCACACTCACTCGACCAGAGGCGTTGATACGAATCGTTCGGCTTCGATCACCCGTACAGTTGTTATACTTTGTTGTCAGGGTAACGGCTCCCGTATTTAAGCGACCGCTCCCTGTAAAAGTAATAACCCCTGCGACATCTTTTGTTATTACGGCTCCTGCATCGGGGGCATCCCAACTGCGCAGAAGTTCCGTGTCCGAAAGTTGCACATTCCAACCATCCGTCAATGCACCTGCACAGGTGGTTCGATTGGTACCTGCACAAAACTCCACATTGGTATTACGCTTGACCGCTTCACTGCGTGCATAGTTCAATGCAGTGACGACCGAATTTGCTAATGCCGCTGAACGGCTGTTTTGTATCAGATTGATAAAGCTAGGTATGGCGACGGTGATTAATATTACCAATACAGCCACAGTGACCATTAGCTCGATCAATGTAAAACCACGGTTACGTTTCATCATCTTTGTATATTCATACCATAGACTCCTTTTGGTTATTCAGTTTTATCCGTAAAACTAATCGCTCTCATTGTAGCGAACGCAAGCTGTATAAAAACTAAACAGCCCCATGTTTGAGTATAGACGCTATTCTGAGATTACGCCTTGCCATATTGGCAACATAGAAAGATAACAGAATTGAGCAGGAAGGCAATGATTGCCCTCCTGTATATGAGGGTAGGTTTTTATTGAACAGATAGAATTTCTACCTCAAAAGCCAGCACCTTGCCCGCCAATGGGTGATTAAAATCTACTTCAACATTAACATCATCAAATGCGCGTATGACGCCGGGTAATTCACCACTTGCATCCTGGAAGGCAATAACTAACCCTTCTTCAAGCTCCATACCCGAAAAGCTCTCACGTCCTACTTTCTGAATATTGCTAGGGTTAGGCATTCCAAAGCCGTGTTCGGGCGTTATTTCAAGTATCGTCCGATCTCCCGCTTTCAGCCCAAACATTGCAGCTTCAAACCCAGCTAGCATATTGCCGTCTCCGACGGTAAAGGTGGCCGGAGCGCGTTCAAAATTACTATCAACTACCTCACCATTTTCAAGACGTATCTCAAAATGCAATGTCACTGTGGTTTCTGGCCCTATCACTATATCTGTCATTATTTTCTCCGATCGGGTTGGCCATGAAGCTCTTCAAGGTCGCGCTGTTTTTCCAGAAATAGCATATCAATAATCATCACGACAGCTCCTAACGTAATGGCACTATCTGCCAGATTAAAAGCTGGAAAATAGTAGCTCTGATAATGCACTGAAATAAAATCCACAACGTACCCTAGAAAGATTCGATCATGAATATTCCCCAGCGCGCCTCCCAGTATCAAAGCCAGCGCCATTCCTAGCCACCATTGCTGCTTTTCGGTGCGTTTAAGCCACACCAGTAACAAACCACTGACTGCTAACGCAATCGCTATAAAAAACCAACGCTGCCAACCGCCAGCATCTGATAAAAAGCTAAAAGCAGCGCCGGTGTTATACAACAGTGTCATATCCAAGATAGGGATGACTTGATTAGGCACCCCATATTCCAGTAGCTGCTGCGCCAAGCTCTTGGTCCATAGGTCTACGATGAGCACGAGTGCTGTGAGCCAAAGCCAAACCAATGAACCTACAGCCGATCTGAATGATTTATTCATAACGAACTAAGCGAATTGACGCGCTTCTCCCTCACCTGCAACGTTTTCAACGCAACGACCACATAGCTCAGGATGCTCTGGGCTATGTCCCACATCCTCTCTATGATGCCAGCAGCGTTCGCATTTGGTGTGCGAAGAGATGGCTAATTCAACCTTCAGCCCATCAAGTTCAGTATCACGAGCATTTTCAGCGTGACTGAGGGGCTTCAAAATCACATCAGAGGTGATCAAGACAAATCGCAGTTCATCTCCTAGTCGTGATAAATCTTCCATGATTTCATCACTCACAAACAGCGTAGCTTCGGTTGATAATGAAGCTTTTACTAATTTTTCATTACGCGCCGCTTCCAACGCTTTGTTGACCGCACTCTTCACATCAAGAATACGAGACCAGAAAGCGCGCCCCAACTCCTCATGCTCTGATAGCTCAAACAAGCCTTCATACCACGTATCCAGAAAAACACTCTTCTGCTTTTCTACTCCTGGCAATGCCGCGTAGATCTCTTCGGACGTGAAGCTTAAAATTGGCGCAATCCAGCGCGTCAGCGCCTGTGCAATATGGTAAAGCGCTGTTTGGCATGAATGACGCGGCAAACTATCTGCTTTAGTGGTGTATTGACGATCTTTAATGATGTCCAGATAGAAACCACCCAGCTCTTGCACACAGAAGTGGTGTACTTGTTGGTACACATCTAAGAAGCGATATTGCTCATAGGCGACTTTCACTTTCTCCTGCAAGCGCGCTGTTGCATCTACCGCCCAGCGATCCAATGCCAGCATATTCTCGGGTGAAACCAAATCGGTTTCCGGATTAAAGCCGTTGAGGTTTGCCAATAAGAAACGTGACGTATTACGAATACGACGATACGCATCAGCTGTGCGTTGCAGAATCTGCTTAGAGACAGCCATTTCGCCAGAATAATCCGTCGATGCAATCCACAAGCGCAAGATGTCTGCTCCCAGTGTATCCGTCACTTCCTGTGGCACAATGACATTGCCCAATGACTTGGACATTTTGTAACCCTTTTCATCGACGGTGAACCCGTGTGTTAGCAACGCACGATAAGGCGCATTACCATCAATAGCACAACCGGTCAGCAAAGATGAGTGGAACCAACCACGATGCTGGTCAGACCCTTCTAAATACAGGTCTGCACGCGGCCCTTGATCATGTCCCATCTCATGGGAGCCACGCAGCACATGCCAATGAGTGGTTCCGGAATCAAACCATACATCCAGTGTATCAGTTACTTTTTCATACTGATCCGCTTCAGCGCCTAGTAGTTCAGCACCATCTAGCTTAAACCACGCCTCAATGCCTTCTTGCTCAACACGCTGCGCCACTTGCTCCATCAGCGTTACGGTATCGGGGTGAAGCTCACCACTCTCTTTATTCAAGAAGAAGGGGATTGGCACCCCCCAGTTGCGCTGACGAGAAATACACCAGTCAGGGCGGTTAGCAATCATGCTATGCAAGCGAGGCTTACCCCAGTTTGGCACAAACTGAGTTTCTTCAATGGCATTCAGCGCTTTTTCACGCAGACTGCTGCCGTCAGAAGAGGTACGATCCATACCCACAAACCACTGCGCTGTTGCGCGATAAATCAGTGGTGTTTTGTGACGCCAGCAATGCATATAGCTGTGAGTAATGACGGTATGATCTAACAGTCGATCGTTCTCACGCAGCTTCTCAACAATTTCCGGATTGGCATCCCAAATCGACAGGCCACCAAAAAATTCCAGATCCTCGACATAGACACCATCTGCCTTCACCAGATTTAGAATCTGGTCAAA
The DNA here is from genome assembly GCF_008630635.1 of Neptunomonas concharum. Lineage (NCBI taxonomy): Bacteria > Pseudomonadati > Pseudomonadota > Gammaproteobacteria > Oceanospirillales > Oceanospirillaceae > Neptunomonas > Neptunomonas concharum. The sequence continues at coordinate 3,275,582 of NZ_CP043869.1, forward strand.
TGCCATGCCATACCGGCGACAACTTGCAAAGTCATCCTCTCCATAAGCGGGTGCCGAATGAACGATGCCAGTACCTGCATCCAATGCAACGTAATCAGCCAGATAGATAGGCGACTCACGATCATAAATAGGGTGCTGAAATGCGATCAATTCCAGCGATTTACCGGCAGTTTTTGCAACAATCTGCCCTTCAAGCTCAAAACGCGCCAATGCACTCTCGACAAGATCTGCTGCCAATAGTAACAGGCGCTCACCCGTATCAACCAATGCGTACTCAAACTCCGGGTGCACATTCATGGCCTGGTTAGCCGGAATCGTCCAAGGTGTTGTCGTCCAGATGACAGCAAAAGCAGGCTTTTCTAGTGTATTCAGGCCAAATGCCGCGGCTAACTTTGCAACCTCTTTACACTCAAACGCCACATCTATTGCAGAAGACTTTTTGTCGGCATATTCAACCTCGGCTTCAGCCAATGCTGACCCACAATCGAAGCACCAGTTAACAGGCTTTAAGCCTTTGAAAACATATCCCCCTTCAACCATTTTTGCTAAAGCACGAATTTCTCCTGCCTCATTAGCGAAGTCCATGGTTTTGTAAGGATTATCCCAAGCACCAAAAACGCCTAATCGAATAAAATCTGACCTCTGGCCTTCGATTTGCTCTTGGGCATAGCTGCGACAGAGTTCACGGGTCTTATCCGCTCCCATATTCTTACCGTGGGTCACTTCGACTTTATGCTCGATTGGAAGACCGTGGCAATCCCAACCTGGGACATAAGGCGCATCAAAGCCATCCAAGGTCTTGGCTTTGATAATGATATCTTTCAGCACTTTATTGACGGCATGACCTAGGTGAATGTTGCCATTCGCGTAAGGAGGACCATCATGCAGGATAAACTTGGGGCGACCCGCACTAACCTTACGAATCTGCTCATATAACCCCATATCCTGCCATGCTTTAAGCATATCTGGCTCACGTTTGGCGAGATTGCCACGCATTGGGAATGCCGTATCCGGCAGATTCAGTGTCGATTTATAGTCGGTCATTGCTTTGATTCCAGATTAGTGTGGTAGCGCAAAGTAGCCGCGCGCCGCATCGATATCATTAAATATATGTTCTTTGAGCTGTTCCAGCCCTTCAAATTTCTGCTCATTACGCAGAAATTTCTCGAATTTTACGCTCAATAAGCGTCCGTAAAGGTCACCCTGATAATCCAAAAGGTGGACCTCCAGCACCGGCTGTGAACCGTTGACGGTTGGCCTTACACCAATATTGCAAACGCCATTGCCTAAAAATACATCTTTCTCCGTATATACACTTACCGCATAGACTCCCCTAAGCGGAGCTGCAAAACGGTGCATACGGATGTTAGCTGTCGGCACCCCTAGTTGACGCCCCAATTTTTGCCCGTGCATCACTCGACCTGAAATACGATAAGGCCGACCTAATAAACGCTCTGCTGCACCAAAGTTATTCTCTGTTAAACACGCTCGGACACGGGTACTGCTAACACGGAGATCATCTATTTCAAAAGTCTTCGTATTGACCACAGCAAATCCTTGCTGCTCGCCAACTTGCTTCAACATTTGATAGTCGCCCGATCGATCACAACCAAAACGGAAATCATCGCCAACCACAAAATGCTTAACATCCAAACCACGAAGCAGTAGATTTTCAACAAATGCTTCCGCTGTCATCTTCTGCAGCCTAGCATTAAAACTTAAACAAACGACGCGATCGATTCCCTGCGCTTGCAAAAGGCGAACTTTCTCGCCAAAGCGCGTCAGCCTTGGAGGAACTTGCGATCCACCAAAATACTCTCGCGGCTGAGGCTCAAATATAATCACGGTTGTTGGCAAACCCAACTGAGCGGCTTTTTCTTTGACCTGTGCTAAAACACGCAAATGCCCTAAGTGAACACCATCGAAGTTCCCGATAGTCGCCACACAGCCTCGATGCCTTTCACGTAGATTATGAAGTCCGCGAATCAGTTCCATTAAATCTTTACAGCCAGAAAACAAACGCAGAATTATAGCTCAGTTAATAAACAACGAGTACCGCAAATCGGTGGGTTTATGCGCGAATATGCCGAATCCTGAGGCCGCAGAGCAATAAAGTCATAAAATATGCCGCCACGCCCGCTACTACCAACTTCAACATTAAAACGATCCGACCAAAAACATCATGCTGCAACCAAACCTCTTTATCTACATTTAACAGCATTATGACCACACCTAGAGACAGCAACGCAGCCATTAACCTTGTCAAATAAACGCCCCATCCCGGCTGCCAACGAAACACCCCAGCTTTCAACAGTCCCATAAGCAGCAGGCCCGCGTTCAAAAAAGCCGACAATGATGTCGCCAACGCCAATCCAACATGCTGCAATGGCCAAATCAGCAACAGATTTAATATCATATTGGCAACCATCGCCTGAACAGCGATCTTTACAGGCGTTTTCATATCTTGTCGGGAAAAGTAGCCCGGCGCTAACACTTTAATTAGCATAAACGCCAGCAGACCTGCACCATAAGCCTGCAAACTCATAGCAGACATCATGACATCCCGCTCCGTCATAGCGCCGTATTTAAAGAGCGTAATAATTAGAGGCTCTGCCAACATCACTAATGCCAATGCACAAGGCAACCCAATCAACAGGATCATTCTCAGCGCCCAATCCAATGTTTGAGCAAATGCTTCTGATGACTTGTTAGCATGTTTGCGAGATAAACTCGGCAGAATGACGGTCGAAATAGCGATGCCAAACACACCCAAGGGCAATTCTGAAAGCCGATCAGAATAATAGAGCCATGAAACACTGCCTGTTTGCAAAAATGACGCAAGCACCGTATCTAGCAATAAGTTTATTTGTGCGACCGAAACACCAAACAGCGCAGGCAACATCAATTTGAGTATGCGCTGCACGCCTTCATCCTGCCAACCAAAACGCGGCTTAGGCAGCAGGTGGATATGTCGCAAAAACGGCAGCTGAAACACCAACTGAGCAACACCTGCCATTAGAACACCCCAAGCCAAAGCTACGACAGGCTCCTCTAACAGAGGACTAAGAAACAGCGCACTACCAATCAAACAGATATTTAACAAAACCGGCGTAAAGGCAGGGACAGCAAAGCGCCCATAACTATTGAGTATGGCACCCGCAAATGCCGTGAGAGAGATGAGTAAAAGATAGGGAAAAGTGATACGCAACATATCAGTGGCCAAAGCAAACTTATCACCTTCAGCCATGTAGAACCCAGGCGCAAACAGCGCCGTTAGCAGCGGCGCTGCTACGACTGCTAGTAAGGTAATTACCAACAGGACCAAACCCAACGTGCCTGCCACGTTGTTGATCAACAGCTGCACTTCTCTCAATGAGCGCTGCTCTCGGTATTCAGACAGCACAGGAACAAAAGCCTGCGAAAAAGCCCCTTCAGCAAACAAGCGTCGCAAAAAATTAGGAATCTTGAAGGCAACAAAAAACGCATCTGCGCTGCCGCTTGCACCAAAATAGTTTGCAATAACGACATCACGGGCCAAACCCAACACCCTTGATAACATCGTCATCATGCCAACAACACCGCTCGACCTCAGTAGACCTGCCGGTTTAACCGCCTTTTGGTTTTCAGTCCCAGCCACTTTACTTCCTTTTTGCTTACCGCTAATCATGCTTCATGAGGCGCATGGTAAACTTTTGATAATTAAATTTCTTCATTTTATTGACATCCATCGCCGAAATATGAATAATCTCGCGTCTCAAATTCTGGTGCAGCGCATCAGGATATTTAATAACCTAAGTATATAAGGAGCCGGATCGTGGCTAACTCCGCAGGATCCCGTAAACGTGCTCGCCAGGCGGAGAAGCGTCGCCAGCATAATGCTAGCCTCCGCTCCATGGTTCGCACGTACATTAAAAAAGTTGCTGCTGCTATCGACAGCGGTGACAAAGCTGCTGCAGCTGAAGCACTTAAAGTTGCTCAGCCAATCATGGACTCTTCTGTCAACAAAGGCATTTTTAGCAAGAACAAAATTGCCCGTAGCAAGAGCCGCATGAACGCACGCATCAAGGCAATGGCGTAAGCCAAGGCTTAGCAGTAAAAAAACCGGCTTTGCCGGTTTTTTTGTACCCACAATTCCTAACCCAAACAAAAAAGCAGCCCGAAGACTGCTTAAGAAAAACCACAGAATAAACCTAAGCCAGTACCAGATTATCCCTGTGCACCAACTCTTCTTCACTCACATAACCCAACAGCGACTCAATCAGAGCACTGGGCTTACCTATGATTTTTTCAGCATCGGCAGCTCCATAGTTCACTAGCCCGCGAGCAACCACCTTACCCGACTCATCCGTCATCAACACCATCTCACCACGGGTAAAACGGCCAGATAAACTACGTACACCCGCCGGCAACAAACTCTTACCGCGCTCACTTAATGCAGTCACAGCCCCTGCATCCAAAACCAATGTACCGCGTGCCTGTAAATGCCCCGCGATCCACTGTTTTCGAGCAGCCATAGGCGAGCGCTCTGGCACCAATAAAGTACCCAACTGCTCACCTGCCTTTAGGCGCAGCAATACATTTTCTTCCCGACCACTCGCAATCAAGGTAACAGCACCCGAACGAGCCGCTAAACGCGCTGCACGCACCTTAGTAGCCATACCACCACGACCAAGCCTTCCACCATCACCAGCCATCGCAATGATAGATTCATCCTCAGCACGCACCTCAGAGATCAACTCAGCATCCGGATTGCTGCGCGGATCCCCCGTAAACAAACCTTGCTGATCTGTGAGCAGGACCACCCCATCCGCTTCAATGAGGTTTGCCACTAACGCAGCTAAAGTATCATTGTCGCCAAAACGAAACTCATCAGTCACTACCGTATCGTTCTCGTTAACAACCGCTACAACCCCCATAGAAATCAAGGTTTTTAACGCCGCACGGGCATTCAGATAACGATTACGACTGGTTAAATCATCATGAGTCAACAAAATCTGAGCCGTGTGGGTATCATGGCGTTGAAAATTCGCTTCATATGCCTGCACCAGCCCCGTCTGACCGACTGCCGCAGCCGCCTGCAAACGATTAAGCTCATTGGGTCGAGAAGACCAACCCAAGCGCGTCATCCCTTCCGCCACAGCACCTGATGACACCAACACGATCTCCACACCCTGCTGACGAAGCACGGCCAACTGATCCACCCAACGACGAATCGCCTCCGAATCCAACCCCTGACCATCATTTGTCAGTAAAGCACTACCTATTTTTACAACCCAGCGACGCGCTTGTTGCAACTTTGCTCGACTTGACGACACACCCACCTCTACTCATCCTTAACGCACATACTCAACTTCAATATCGTAATCATCATCATTGAAGTCATCATCATCTTCACTATCTGCCGCTTCTCGACGCGCTCGCATCGCATCGCGCAAACGTTGGATATGCAGACGCGCTTCCGCATCAATGAGCGCACGCGTTTCGTTCTCTTGCTCAAGCAGCTCAGGGTCAGCAGCAAACGCCTCTGCACGCTGATCAAGAAAGTCCTGAAGATGCATAAGCAACGGCTGAACACCGCCCTTATCAATCGCCGAAATTCGATAGACTGGCCCAGTCCATTGCAAGGCATCGACTACCGACCGGCATCGCTCCTCACGCTCATCTTCAGGCACCATATCCATTTTATTCAATACCAACCAACGGGGCTGCTCGGCCAACGTCTTGCTAAACTTAGCTAGCTCCTCAACCGCAATCACAGCTGCCTCCGCTGGCGTTTGCTCATCCCAAGGCGCCATATCAACTACATGCAGTAACACACGATTACGCGCCAAGTGCTTAAGGAAGCGTATGCCCAATCCAGCCCCCTCTGCAGCACCTTCAATAATGCCCGGTATATCCGCTACAACAAAGCTTCGATTTCGCTCTGTACGCACAACCCCTAAACTTGGCACCAAGGTCGTAAAAGGATAGTCAGCAACCTTAGGGGTAGCTGCAGAAACGGCACGTACAAACGTTGACTTTCCCGCATTAGGAAAGCCTAACAATCCAACATCCGCGAGCACCTTAAGTTCCAGTTTAAGATTCCTAAACTCACCCTCACTACCGTTACTGGTTTGGCGCGGCGCTCGATTCACACTACTTTTGTAACGTGTATTTCCTAAGCCATGGAAGCCACCTTGAGCAATTTTCTCAACCTGCCCCTCTTCCGTCAGATCAGCCAACACCTCATTGGTATCAATATCGATGACGGTCGTACCGACAGGAACCTTCAATACCAGATCCTCGCCTTTAGCACCGGTACAGTTGCGCCCCATACCACCCTCACCATTTTGCGCTTTAAAACGGCGCGTGTAGCGAAAGTCGATCAACGTATTCAAGCCACCATCAGCTTCCATATACACTGAACCACCATCTCCACCATCTCCACCGTCCGGGCCACCCTTGGGAACATACTTCTCACGACGGAAACTCAGGCAACCATTGCCACCTTTACCCGCTTCGACAGTAATCGTCGCTTCATCTACAAACTTCATATCTCTTCTCCCAAGAACAACCTCGCATAAGCTTAGCGCGAGCGATGATCAGAAACAAAAAAAGCCCCGCTATGCGGAGCTTTTTTCAGCAACAAACCAGAACTTATGCTGGAACGATGCTGACGTATTTACGGTTATTCGGGCCTTTAACTTCGAACTTAACAACACCGTTCTCTTTTGCGAACAATGTGTGGTCTTTACCCAAACCTACGTTTGTGCCCGCATGGAACTTAGTACCACGCTGACGAACAATAATGCTACCAGCAGTCACAACCTGACCACCGAAACGCTTAACACCTAGACGCTTTGATTGTGAGTCGCGGCCGTTACGCGTTGAACCACCAGCTTTCTTATGAGCCATTACCTATCTCCTGTTAAAACCAGCTTATGCGCTGATTCCAGTGATTTTAACTTCAGTAAACCACTGACGGTGGCCCTGACGCTTCATACTATGCTTACGACGACGGAACTTGATAATAGTTACTTTATCAGCGCGGCCGTGATCTACAACTTCAGCTGTAACTTTAGCACCATCAACAGTCGGCAGGCCAACTTTAACGTCATCACCATTACCAACCATCAAAACACGGTCAAACTCCAAGCTTGCACCTGCTTCAACGTTCAGCTTTTCCAGCTTCACCGTTTGACCTTCTTTAACACGGTACTGCTTACCACCGCTTACGATTACTGCGAACATACATTTCTCCAAGTTATGCTTATCCGGCTACTAAAACAGAACCTACTTCTAATGGTGACCCATATGGTAGGGAGCAAAGTTGGACAAGCTCAGGGCGCGGGATTTTATAGTATTAGTACCGATAATTCAAGCCCGACTACGCTTATTCTGCTCAATTCTTGACACCCTCTGTCGCAGCACCTAGCATGCGCGCTAATGTTTTCATCATAATGATAAAGTTATCCCATGCAGCCACACCAGTTAAACCCGATTATTGAACCGCAGTTCGAGTCCGTAAATGATTATATTATCAATCATTTAGGATCCAATGTTCCCCTTGTGGAAAAGATTGGTCACTATATCGTGGAAGGCGGCGGTAAGCGCTTAAGACCGCTACTTGTCTTACTGGCGGCCAATGCATGTAATTATCAGGGCAAACACCATATACCCCTTGCCGCTGTTATCGAATTTATTCATACCGCGACCCTCCTACACGATGATGTGGTGGATAACTCCGATATGCGTCGCGGCAAAGATACAGCCAATGCCCGCTGGGGAAATGCGCCTAGCGTGCTGGTAGGCGACTTTCTCTATTCGCGTGCTTTTCAGGTCATGGTGGAGATCGGCAGCATGCCGATTATGGAAGTAATATCCAATGCCACCAATGTAATTGCCGAAGGTGAAGTGCTACAGCTATTGAACTGCCGCAACCCCGACACTACGGAAGAAGCGTATATGCAGGTGATCATTGGCAAAACGGCTATGCTCTTTGAAGCCGCCACCGAAGTTGGCGCCATCTTGGCAGACGCAACAGACGAGCAACGCGATGCATTGCGCCGCTATGGGCATCACTTAGGTATTGCATTCCAGCTCATTGACGACGTTATGGACTACCTATCTACCGCAGAGGAGATGGGGAAAAACGTGGGTGATGATTTAGCAGAGGGCAAACCAACCCTGCCTCTCATCCAAGCAATGAAGGCCGGCACCGAAGAGGAGCGCCTGTTGATTCGTCAAGCCATACGCAAAGGCGGTCTTGAGGACTTAGAACCTGTAATGGCAGCGGTTAAGCGCACCGGTTCAATCGAGTACACTCAGCAGGCTGCACACAGCCAAGCCAATCATGCTATTGACGCACTCAGCGTGCTGCCAGATTCAAGCTTCAAAGAGACGTTAACAACACTAGCACATATGGCCGTCAAGCGTAGCGCCTGATTTGTCAGGCGCCAGAACGAATATCAACAAGTTTATAAACCGCTTCCGTTCTACCTCGATCCCTATCGCTGGTTAACTGAGTTCGTCCTAAACACGCCACCTGAAATCTCCCCGCAAACAGTTCGACTACTTCCGACTCAGGGACAGAGAATGGCGGCCCTTGATCGCCTTCAAACTCTAGCGTCACTAACAATATTTGAGCCTTAGCAGGTAAAATCTCACAAAGGTGCTGAACATAGCGCTCACGCATCACAGGCGGTAGCGCGATCAGTGCTGCCCGATCAAATACACCCTGTATGTTCTCGACATCGCCTCGTTCTAAATCAAAGAAATCCCCGCACCATAACGCCACACCGTCTCGGTTTAAACAGAGAAACCGACCATTACTCACCTCTTCCGGCAGCACCTCCTGCTCTGCATAGAAGTCTCTACAGGCTCGTTCACTCAGCTCCACACCCAATACAGAACACTTTTGCTCACGCAACCAAAGCATATCCAGAGACTTTCCACACAAAGGCACTAAAACTTCAGCTTGAGCAGGGATATCCAAGCTCCCCCAATACCGCTTCAAGTACTCATTCACTTCTGCCTGATGAAAGCCTATTCGTCCTTTCGCCCAACGATCGTGCCAAAAAGCGTGTTCCATTCTCAATTACCACCCTAAAATCTGATAAAAACTCCTGCTTTGGACCAATTTACATGACTCAGATCGTGCCTAGTGGACCCCAAACCGGTATAATCATCCGATATTTTGACTAAAAATTCTCTGGATAGACAGTTTCCACATGACTAAAGCTTCTTCTTTTGAACGCGAAGACCTGTTGAAATGCGGGTATGGCGAAATGTTTGGACCCGGCAACGCTCGTCTGCCTGTCGGTAATATGTTGATGATGGATCGCATCACCAGCATCAACTCAGATGGCGGCCAATTCGGCAAGGGTGAAATCATCGCTGAGCTCGATATCAATCCTGACCTCTGGTTTTTCGAATGCCACTTTCCTACAGATCCGGTTATGCCCGGCTGTTTGGGCTTAGACGCTATGTGGCAAATTGTAGGCTTCTATTTGGGATGGCGGGGCAACAAAGGCCGCGGGCGTGCCTTAGGCTCGGGAGAAGTGAAATTCACAGGTCAGGTACTGCCTACAGCGAAAAAGGTTACCTACCATATAGAATTAAAACGAGTAATTGAGCGCAAGCTGGTAATGGGTATTGCCGACGGCACCGTGTCTGTTGATGGCCGAGAGATCTACACAGCAAAAGACCTCCGCGTTGGCCTGTTTACGTCAACAGACAACTTCTAATCAGCTTTTTGCCCGCTCTTGTTTCACACCCTTACAGCACTAAGTTAGCGGGCAATAACATTCATCAACGAATAATAAGAAAATCCTATTAACAGGAGACACAACATATGCGACGCGTTGTAGTGACAGGAATGGGAATCGTTTCCTGCCTAGGTAACGATAAAGAAACCGTCCTCGATTCTTTAAAAGAGGGACGCTCTGGAATCAAATTTCAGGAAGAGTACAAAGAGTTAGGATTCCGTAGCCATGTCGCGGGCAGTATCGATATTGACTTGGATGAATTGATCGACCGCAAGCTCCGCCGCTTCATGGGGAATGCCGCGGCATACTCCTACCTTGCAATGGATCAGGCTATTAAAGATGCCAACCTGACAGAAGAGCAGGTCTCTAACGTACGTACCGGCTTAATCGCAGGCTCCGGCGGCGCCTCATCTGCAGACATTGTAGAAAGTGCTGACATCCTTCGTGACAAAGGTGTTCGCCGTGTTGGCCCTTACCGCGTTACCCGCACGATGGGAAGTACCGTATCAGCTTGCTTAGCAACACCCTTTAAAATCAAAGGCATCAACTACTCCATCACATCAGCATGTGCCACTAGCGCTCACTGTATTGGCAATGCGATGGAGCAAATCCAAATGGGCAAACAGGACATCGTCTTTGCAGGCGGCGGCGAAGAGCTACACTGGTCGCTAACCGTTATGTTTGATGCAATGGGCGCACTGTCCAGCAAATACAACGACACACCAGAGAAAGCATCTCGCGCCTATGATGCCAACCGCGATGGTTTCGTGATTGCCGGCGGTGCAGGTATGTTGGTTTTAGAGGATCTAGAACACGCTAAAGCGCGCGGTGCAAAAATCTATGCCGAAGTTGTAGGCTACGGTGCCACTTCCGACGGCTACGACATGGTAGCACCTTCTGGAGAAGGGGCTATGCGCTGCATGCAGCAAGCGATGAGTACCGTCGACGGCAATATTGACTATATCAACTCTCATGGTACATCTACTCCTGCCGGCGACATTCAGGAACTGAAGGCGATGAAGCAAACATTTGGTAGCGACATGCCACCCGTTAGCTCCACTAAATCACTGACAGGTCACTCTTTGGGCGCTACCGGCGTACAAGAAGCGATCTACAGCCTGCTAATGATGGAGAATGACTTCATCTGCGCATCCGCAAACATTGATGAATTAGATCCCGAAGCGGATGGCATGCCTGTTGTTCGTGAACGCATGGATGGTGTCAAACTGAACCGCGTAATGTCTAACAGCTTCGGTTTTGGTGGCACCAACTCAACCTTGGTATTCCAACGCTTTAACGGCTAGTCATTTAACAGGCGCTTTCTCACAAAACGCCCATTAAAAAAGGGACGGTATTTATTACAGTCCCTTTTTTTGTTACTTCAAAAACCGCTTTATTGCTGCTGAGCATCAAACTGATCTAACTGCCCCAACAGCCATTCCACTGACTCAGTATGCACCTCATCAACACTGCGACCTGCAGCCTCTACCGGCTTGCCAATACGTAGTTGAATGGTACCCGGGTGCTTAGCAAAACTTTTACCGGGCCAGTAATACCCAGCATTATGCGCAATAGGTACAACCGGAACACCCGCACTGACCGCTAACATAGCACCACCTTTATTGAACTTCCCTCTTTCACTCACCGGTAGTCGTGTACCTTGGGGAAAAATTAATACAGGAATGCCATTCTCTAGTCGATCTTTTCCCTGAGAAAGCAGCTGCTTCAATGCACCTCGACGTTGACTGCGATCCAGTGCGATGGGTTCAAGCAGCTTCAAGGCCCAGCCGAAAAAAGGCAGTTTCAGTAGCTCCTGCTTTAAGACGACACACTGCGGCCTAATCAGCAACTGGAAGTAAATCGTCTCCCATTCACTTTGATGGTTAGAGATAGCAACAAAAGCACCTTCTTTCGGAAGATTCTCTCGCCCCTCAATTTTCACATCCACACCACAACAAATGCGCAACCAAGCGATGTAAAAGTAGTTGATCGTCGTTACAAACTTAAACCGCTGCCGAAAGGGCATCATAGGCGTCACGATCAAGCACAATAAGCTATAAATAATCGTAACCGGATAGAAGCCCGCATAATAAAATAACGCTCGAATATTTCCTAACAGACCTGCAGACTGATTTACACTCATGGATCAACCACCTGTAACCGGCGGGAAAAAGGCAACTTCATCCCCATCCTGTAATTCTGAACCACGATCAGCCATCTCTTGGTTAACCGCCACCAGCAAATTCTCAGTCTGAAGAACTTCGGACCAAATAGCGCCTCGGCTGGAAAGCAATGCTAGGAGAGCTGATACATTAGACAACTCCGCATCCCATGGAAGCTCTTCACGCTCTAATCCCAACCGCTCGCGCACTTGAGCAAAGTAGACTACCGTAATCATGACTCATCCTCCGCCAACCAATGGCCGCTTTTACCACCCTTTTTTTCTAGCAGCCTGATATCGGTAATCTGCATGCCTTTATCAACCGCTTTACACATATCATACAGGGTCAGCGCAGCCACCGATGCTGCTGTTAAAGCCTCCATCTCTACACCAGTTTGGCCCGCAAGACGACATAAGGTATTAATCCGAATCAACGATGCTTCTACATCCGGCTCCAACTCAACAGAAACCTTACTGAGCATTAACGGGTGACATAGTGGTATTAAGTCACTGGTACGCTTGGCGGCTTGTATACCTGCAATGCGAGCCACCGCCATCACATCACCTTTTCTATGACTACCCGACACAATCATCTGTAGCGTTTCTGGTTTCATTTTGATACTGGCACAGGCGCGAGCTTCCCGGGTTGTTACCGCCTTTTCCGAGACATCCACCATATGGGCATGCCCTTGATCATCCAGATGCGTTAGCTGACTCATATAATACCTTGCTGGTTTTTTACAGGATTAGCATACATTTGCCGCAGTATCTCGGCTTGCTGCTCATCAAGGCCATCAAAGCGCGCCTCAAATTGCGCGATCTGCTCAGCCGTTGCCTTTTCCGTTTGTCCCGCCGCAATATAGTTCGAGGGATGTAGAAAATAGTTTTTATAGATCTGACGGTCCAATTCATTAGCCAAAGACTCAGGGGTTTCAAAACTTTCGGTAATAACATCCCCAAAGTGAACATGCACAGCGCCTTTAAATCCTGTGATACCTTGCACAATACTTTCAATATCCTCGAACTGCCCTTTTTCATAAGAGCCAGAGGCCTGCAAAGAAGCAAGCTCTTTAGCTTTTGCCCGATCACAAGGGTCAAACTCATAAGAGATAGAAACGGGAACAATATTGAGCTTTTTAGAGATATCAGCAAAGCTACCCTGCTTTCTTTGGCTCATATAGAACATTTTCAAAATGGCGGGGTCAGTTTTGTCGTTACCGTCTTTGGCACGTCCTTCTCTTTGCGCAATCCAGACCGACTCTCCCTCTTCAATACTGTGATTAATATACGCTGACAACTGAGTTACAGCCGCCATGGTCTCACGAGGACCTTTGGTCGAGCGTTTTACAATAAAGCTTTTATTCAGACGCATTAAATCAGAGACGTAAGGCTTGCGCAGCAAGTTATCACCGATGGCAATTCTGACTGTCGGTAATTTGCACTGATACCTGACCCAATTAACAAAAGCAGGGTCCATCGCAATATCTCGGTGATTCGATATGAACAGATACGCTTCATCCTCCTCCAGCTCTTCCATACCGCTGCAGGTCAACTTGGTTGTAGAGCGCGCGATCATTTTTGACATATAGCGTGCAACAGCAATTTGGAAGCCGTGCACACTATCGATATCACCAAACTCGCGCGCCATAGCAATACGAACAAAGGGTTGCACAATCCGCGATAGCCAGTTTGGCATGGAGGGAAACTTATAACGAGTCACCGCCGAGACAAGCTCATCATCATGAAGCATATGCTGAAGAACAGCCTCCACTTCATGGTCATAATAGGGTCGAATCTCTTTAAATGGGTCTTGTTGCGCGTTCACGTCCATTAAGGTCTCTGGCCAAATAAGAAACTGGGGATTTTACCTGTTATTACCCGTTAAACCCAACCGAATCACCCCAGCAACTCAGAAAAAGGGATAAAGCCCACTAAGTCGCCTAGCTGAATCTGTGTATCGGCCGGCACGACAGCAAGTCCGTGTGCCCAACTGGCGCTTGAAAGCACACCAGAACTTTGATTAGAAAACGGGACGGCTTGCCCATGCTCGATTCGTGCACGAAGATACTCTTGGCGCCCTCCTGAATGGGAGCGTTTGAACCCAGCAGGCACTTGAAACATCAGCGGGGAAGTTACCTTTGAGCCTTGTAATGTCAGCAGAAAAGGGCGCGCTAAGATGCAAAAGGTGATGAGCGTAGACGCAGGGTTACCGGGCAACCCAAAGAAGGGGGTTGAAGCCACTTCACCGAACGCCAAAGGCTTACCGGGCTTGATCTTCAATCGCCACATAGATAAAGAGCCTAGAGCCTCGACAGACGACTTAACGTGGTCCTCTTCGCCCACAGAGACGCCTCCCGTACTAATAATGCAGTCAGCTCTCTGAGCGGCTTTTTCCAATGCCTCACGTGTGTCTTCTGGGTTATCCGCTACTCGACCTATATCAACCACAGAAAAGCCCAGCTGCTGCAACAAAGCCGAAAGCACAAATCGATTGGAGTTGTAAATCTGTCCAGGCCCCAATGCCTTACCCGGCTCAACCAACTCATCCCCCGTCGACATCACTGCTACCGTCAAAGGTCGATAAACTAGGACGCTATCTAATCCAACCGAGGCAAGTACACCAACATCAGCTGGCTGAAGACGTCGGCCTTGCTCCAAAACTGCCTGACCTGCGCGAATATCTTGCCCTCGTGGGCGAATATTCTGTCCAGAGAAAACACCGTGCGGAACAACAACACGTCCACCGTCAAGCACGACATCTTCCTGCATCACGACGGCATCCGCGCCTTCAGGAATCTCAGCGCCGGTAAAAATACGCGCAACAGTACCGGACAATAATGGGCCGGGCGCATGCCCTGCAGGTATGCGTTGGGAAATCACAAAAGAGGTGGGGTCTTCTGCGTTCAGGCTGCTACAAGCCACGGCATAGCCGTCCATACTACTGTTATCAGCAGGAGGAACATCAACTTTTGCCAGCGGCGATTCCGCCAATACTCTACCCACCGCTTTTTCTAGATAAACCACTTCGGTTTCAGGTTGAGTGACAACACTACGCAGCATCTCTGCCAACGCCTCTTCTACCGGAACCAAACCCGGTTGATCACATCCAGACACGCTATAACTCCTTACTTCATCAAAGCCTTACTCACTAAGGAGAGGCTTGCAGACATCCCGCGCACAAGGTCTAATAGACCTCCACTTTCCGATATGAGAGCTAACATGGCTGAGTTATATCCCATCTTTAAACACATTCATTTAACCAGTGTCGGCTTGAGCATTTTGTTCTTTCTCGTCCGCGGAGCTGGCATGTTGGCAAACGCTCGCTGGCTACAAAAAAAGCTGGTAAGAATTGCTCCACATATTATAGATACTATCCTGCTTGTCAGTGCCATTCTATTGACCATCAGCATTAGCCAATACCCTCTTCAAGAAAACTGGCTAACCGCTAAGGTCGTTGGCCTGATACTTTACATCGCCTTCGGAACTATCGCCTTAAAACGCGGAAAAACAAAAACAACCCGTGTGGCGGCATTCGCACTTGCTTTATTAACGCTTGCCTATATTGTCAGCGTTGCGATCACGCACAATGCGATGCCATGGGTGTAGCTAAGGCTATTCTTTTCGGTAGATCTCCCGCAACACAGCCGCCAGCTCGTTTCTCCATGGACGCTGGCGGATTCCAAATGTACTCAGCAATTTTTTACATTTCAAAACCGACGAAGCAGGGCGTTCGACCTCAACATGCAGGGCTTTTGAAGGCACCGGCACGAGTTCCTCTGTTTTTAACGCTTCGTACTGCCTAGCACCCGCTAAAATCGCTTCGGTAAATCGATACCGGGTCGTCACTTCTGCCCCACAATAGTGATAAGTACCCCAAGAATCAGCCCCGCTATGCAACTGCTTAATCATCGCCAGAATCACACGGCCAACATCGGCTGCTGAGGTTGGACAGCCTCGGCGATCATCCGCCGCCTCAATAGCACAATCTGTGCGCGCCTTGTGCAACATCCGCAGTAAATAATTATCCCCACGGGCACTGAATATCCAGCTAACACGAAGAATAATATGACGAGGTTGATATTGACGAAGCAACTCCTCCCCCTGGCGCTTACTCTCACCAAATACACCTAGCGGCGAGACCTCATCCTCTTCACTGTAACCGCTGGCATAATGCCCATCAAAAAGGTGATCCGTTGATAGGTGCACCACAGGAATAGATAAAGCACCACAGGCCTTCGCCAACTCACCAACCGCATTCCGATTCAGTGCAAAGCTCTTTTCATGCTCATGCTCAGCCGCATCCACCTTATTAAATGCTGCCGTATTGACGACAAAATCGGGCAAATACGTATCCAACGCCGCACTGATAGAATCAGGTGAGCACACGTCCATAGCATTTACATCCAGTGGAATCATCTCAAAATGGGAATCAAGGCGACCTAAGGCAACCAGTTCATGAGCAACTTGCCCATGGCAACCCGTGACCAATACCTTGATAGGAGCAGGTTGTGTCCACTCAGTCATGCAATAAAACACCTACATAAAAAACGTATTTCCTGAGTATAAAGGAAGTCTTAGTACAGCGACCAGATTAAAAAAGCCTCGCTAAACGAGGCTTTTAAATTCAGAGAGCAATCAAGCTAATTTAGAACGGAATATCGTCGTCAAAATCATCAAAGTTTGGAGCGGCCTGCGGTGCTTGCTGCGCGGGTGCTTGCTGCTGAGCCGGAGCTTGTTGTTGAGGCGCTCGCTGCTGCGGAGCTTGCTGTTGAGGCGCATAACCAGCATCTTGATTATACCCGGCGTCACTACTACCACCTCGGCCACCTAGCATCTGCATTTCGCTAGCGACTATTTCGGTTGTATAACGATCTTGGCCACTTTGATCCTGCCATTTTCGCGTACGTAAGGAAC
The DNA here is from genome assembly GCF_008630635.1 of Neptunomonas concharum. Classification (NCBI taxonomy): domain Bacteria; kingdom Pseudomonadati; phylum Pseudomonadota; class Gammaproteobacteria; order Oceanospirillales; family Oceanospirillaceae; genus Neptunomonas; species Neptunomonas concharum. Next base: position 3,292,403 of record NZ_CP043869.1, read on the forward strand.
CTTCAACGTAGACTTGAGAGCCTTTTCTCAAGTATTCACCTGCAATTTCTGCCAACTTATTGAAGAAAACAACGCGATGCCATTCTGTTCGCTCTTGGTTCTGCCCTGTTTGTTTATCTTTCCATGTTTCACTGGTCGCCAGCGTAATATTGGTTACAGCATTACCTGATGGCATGTATCGCACTTCAGGATCACCACCCATATTACCTACCAGAATCACTTTATTTACACCGCGTGCCATGCTTTTCTCCACCTCGTATCGCTTAATCAGGCTATTACTCAGCCGATTCTTTATTTGCGTAGAGCATAACATAGTCCGGTACTTTATAATCACCCCTTTTTGTTGGTCTCGCTGGAGTTAACATGGACACTATTCTGGTTCGCGGTGCGCGCACTCACAACCTGAAAAATATTGATCTGGACATCCCAAGAGATAAGTTGGTGGTGATTACCGGGCTCTCAGGTTCAGGGAAGTCTTCCCTAGCATTTGACACACTCTATGCAGAGGGACAGCGTCGCTATGTTGAGTCACTCTCAACTTATGCCCGACAATTTTTGTCTATGATGGAAAAGCCCGATGTCGATCATATTGAAGGGCTATCCCCTGCTATCTCTATCGAGCAGAAATCCACATCCCACAACCCCAGATCCACCGTCGGTACTATCACCGAAGTATACGATTATCTGAGACTTCTTTTTGCACGCGCTGGGGAACCACGCTGCCCAGAGCATGATCTACCCTTAGCTGCTCAAACGGTTAGCCAGATGGTCGACCAGGTGCTTGCTTTAGAAGAGGGTTCGAAGCTCATGCTGTTAGCTCCTGTTATTCAGGGCCGCAAAGGTGAGCACTTACACACACTACATGATCTAAGAAAGCAGGGATTTGTTAGAGCGCGCATCAATGGTATCGTAACAGATCTAGACACAGCACCTGAGCTGGACAAGAACAAAAAGCATACGATTGAAGCAGTTGTTGATCGCTTTAAAGTCCGTGATGATCTGCAAATTCGTTTAGCAGAGTCTTTTGAAACAGCCCTTAATCTTACCGACGGCATTGCACGCATCGCATTTATGGATGGCGACCATGAAGATCTGATATTTTCATCTCGGTTTGCCTGCCCCGTCTGCGGACATAGTATTCAAGAATTAGAGCCTCGACTCTTCTCTTTTAACAATCCACATGGTGCGTGTCCGAGCTGTGACGGCCTAGGCGTGAAACAGTTTTTTGACCCCAAAAAGGTGGTTCACGACCCTAGCCTGACGTTATCAGAAGGCGCTATTCGGGGATGGGATAGAAGGACACTCTACTACTTCCAACAACTCAAGGCCGTTGCCGAGCACTATGGCTTTGATATAGATACTCCCTTTGAAGCACTGGATAAGAAGCACCAACAAGCCATTCTCAAAGGAACCGGGAAAGAGGCCATCGCTTTTAAATACCTGAATGATCGGGGTGACAGCATCACCAAGTCACACCCCTTTGAAGGCGTGCTGAACAACTTGCAGCGGCGCTATAAAGAGACCGAGTCGGAGATGGTCCGCGAGGACTTAGCCAAGTACTTAAACATGCAGCCTTGCCCATCCTGTGACGGCACCCGTTTACGCCGCGATGCAAGGCATGTCTTTATCGACCAACACACACTGCCCGACTTGGTTCGCATGCCGATTGGTATAGGGCTTGAGTACTTTGAGAACCTCCAGCTAGCGGGAAAACAGGGGGAGATTGCTGAGAAAATCCTCAAAGAGATACGCTTACGCCTCTCGTTTCTCGTTAATGTAGGGCTCGACTACCTCTCACTGGACCGCAAAGCCGATACACTCTCAGGCGGAGAAGCTCAACGTATACGACTTGCCAGCCAGATAGGTGCCGGTTTAGTAGGCGTTATGTACATACTTGATGAACCCTCCATTGGCTTACACCAACGGGATAACGAAAGGCTCCTCCATACACTGATCCACCTTCGAGACCTTGGCAACACCGTGATTGTCGTCGAGCATGATGAGGATGCCATTCGCCTTGCGGACTTCGTTGTCGATATCGGCCCTGGTGCCGGTGTTCATGGAGGCAGTGTTGTTGCTTATGGCACACCGTCCGAGGTCATGAACAACCCTGCTTCACTTACAGGACAATATTTATCAGGTAAGAAGCAGATTGCCATCCCTGCTACACGGCACATCGCCAAAGACAGCAAATTTTTAACCCTTAAGGGAGCTACCGGCAACAACCTTCAGGAAGCAACACTCAAGATTCCTGTTGGGGTCATGACCTGCGTTACTGGTGTTTCTGGCTCAGGCAAATCGACCCTAATAAATAATACACTCTACCCTGTAGCAGCGACCGTGCTAAATAAAGCAACCACATTGGAAGCGGCTCCCTATGAAAGTATTGAAGGCCTAGAGCACTTTGACAAGGTCATCGATATCGATCAAAGCCCTATCGGTAGAACCCCACGCTCAAATCCAGCGACCTACACCGGCATATTCACTCCTATCCGTGAGCTTTTATCAGGCACACAAGAAGCCCGATCCCGAGGTTATAAACCTGGCCGGTTCAGTTTTAACGTGAAAGGCGGACGATGCGAAGCCTGTCAGGGCGATGGTGTAATAAAAGTGGAGATGCACTTCCTTGCTGACATTTATGTGCCTTGCGATGTCTGTAAAGGGAAGCGATACAACCGTGAAACACTAGAGATCCAATATAAAGGGAAGAGTATTGATCAGATTCTCGATATGACGGTTGAAGATGCTAGGGCTTTTTTCGATGCCATTCCCGCACTCGCCCGACGCTTACAAACCCTGATTGATGTAGGCTTATCCTATATTCGACTTGGACAAGCAGCAACCACCCTCTCAGGAGGGGAAGCTCAAAGGGTCAAACTCGCCAAAGAGCTCTCCAAACGCGACACAGGTAAAACGCTTTACATACTGGATGAACCAACCACTGGTCTGCATTTTCACGACATAGAGCAGCTAATGGCAGTACTCTCCAAGCTTCGAGATCATGGCAATACAATAGTCGTGATTGAGCACAACCTCGATGTCATTAAAACCGCAGATTGGATTGTCGACTTGGGACCTGAAGGGGGCATTAAAGGGGGATATATCATTGCAGAAGGAACCCCGGAAGAGGTAGCGCTGAACTCTGATTCCCATACGGGCCGATTCTTAAAACCTATGTTAGGGCTGTAAAGCCCTCTTGAGACTTAATCTTTATAGACCATACAAACAAAAAAACCCGGCATTGCCGGGTTTTTTATAAAGAAGAAATTAATCTTCAGAAGCTTCTACAGCTGCACCAGTAACCTGACGGTCAACTAGTTCAACATAAGCCATCGGTGCATTGTCACCTGGACGATTTCCACATTTCAGAATGCGGATATAACCACCTGGACGATTCGCATAGCGAGGTCCTAACTCGTTGAAAAGCTTACCAACAGCTTCTTTACTACGAGTACGGTCAAAAGCCAGACGGCGATTAGCAACCGAGTCTTCTTTCGCCAATGTAATCAGCGGCTCAGCTACGCGGCGAAGTTCTTTCGCTTTTGGCAAAGTTGTTCTGATCAGTTCATGTTCAAACAAAGAGTTTGCCATGTTCTTGAACATCGCTTTGCGGTGCGAGCTGGTACGATTTAAATGGCGACCAGATTTACGATGACGCATTATAAATTCCTTACCAACTTGGTCAGTTAAAACCGCGTCTTAAGACGCGATTTTATCGTCGTTCTTCAGGCTAGCCGGTGGCCAGTTTTCAAGACGCATACCCAGAGACAAGCCCTTAGATGCAAGTACGTCTTTGATCTCTGTCAGCGACTTCTTACCCAGATTTGGTGTTTTCAATAGCTCAACTTCTGTACGCTGAATCAGATCACCAATATAGTAGATCTGCTCTGCTTTCAGACAGTTAGCGGAGCGAACCGTCAACTCCAAATCATCGACAGGGCGCAACAAGATCGGATCAACTTCCGGTTCTGCTGGCTCGTCTTTCGCCTGATCAGCTGCATCTTCAAGATCAACAAATACAGACAACTGATGTTGAAGAATAGTCGCTGCACGACGAATGCACTCTTCCGGATCAATCGTACCGTTGGATTCGATATCAATGACTAACTTATCCAAGTCAGTACGCTGCTCAACACGAGCGCTTTCGACTACATAAGAAACACGGCGTACCGGGCTATAAGTTGCATCCAGCTGGAGACGACCAATAGCACGAGTTTCATCTTCATCACTGATACGAGTGTCAGCAGGAACGTAACCGCGACCGCGTGTTACTTTCAACTGCATGTTCAGAGTCGCACCAGAGTTCAAGTGAGCAATCACGTGATCCGGGTTAGCCACTTCAACATCCTGATTCAACTGAATGTCGCCCGCTGTTACTGCACCTGAGCCAGTTTTGCTCAGTGTCAGCGTTGCTTCCTCGCCATTGTGTAGCGCAATCGCAACACCCTTCAAGTTAAGCAGGATTTCGATAACATCTTCCTGCACACCTTCAATTGTGCTGTATTCATGCAGGACGCCTTCGATCTCAACTTCAGTGATGGCACAGCCAGGCATTGAAGAGAGTAGAATGCGACGCAGAGCATTACCCAAAGTGTGACCGAAGCCACGCTCAAGTGGCTCGAGAGTCACTTTTGCACGTGTGTTACTGATCTCCTGAACGTCAATGTGACGAGGACTCAGAAACTCATTTACAGAACGCTGCATAGTTCCACCAATCAAGAGTTCATGAATTACTTGGAGTACAGCTCTACGATCAGCTGCTCATTGATGTCAGCAGACAGTTCGCTACGCTCTGGAGCTGAGCGATAAACGCCCTCCATTTTGCCAGCATCAACTGTTACCCACTCAATAGAAGCACGCTGAGAAGCTAGGTCAAGTGCACTTTTAACACGCAATTGATTCTTAGCTTTTTCACGAACTGCGACCACGTCACCTGCCTGCACTTGGTAGGAAGGAATGTTCACAACCTGACCATTAACAGTGATTTGGCGATGTGACACGATCTGACGAGCTTCAGCACGAGTAGAGCCGAATCCCATACGAAACACCACATTATCCAAGCGTCCTTCCAACAGCTGTAACAAGTTCTCACCTGTAGAGCCTGAAAGACGCGCGGCTTCTTTGTAGTAGTTGCGGAACTGACGTTCCAATACACCGTAAATACGACGTACTTTCTGTTTTTCACGCAGCTGTAGACCGTAATCGGACAGACGACCGCGACGAGCGCCGTGAACACCAGGAACAGTTTCAGCTTTACACTTACTGTCCAGTGCACGAACACCGCTCTTCAAGAACAGGTCTGTACCTTCACGGCGTGACAGCTTGCACTTTGGTCCAAGATATCTTGCCATTATACCGTCTCCAGTTTATACACGACGTTTTTTAGGTGGACGACAGCCGTTATGAGGTATCGGCGTGATGTCCGTAATGTTTGTAATTTTGTAGCCGCAACCGTTCAGCGCACGAACTGCCGATTCACGTCCTGGTCCAGGACCTTTTACAAACACGTCGAGGTTTTTCAAACCATATTCCAGGGCTGCCTGACCGGCACGTTCTGCTGCTACCTGAGCTGCGAACGGTGTACTTTTACGAGAACCACGGAAGCCTGAACCCCCGGAAGTTGCCCATGAAAGTGCATTACCCTGACGATCGGTAATGGTGATAATAGTATTGTTAAAAGAAGCGTGGATATGAGCTAACCCATCCACTACCTGCTTTTTAACTTTTTTACGTGTGCGATTACCTGGCTTAGCCATATTGGAAATTCCTATCGCTTAACACTTATTTACGGATCGGCTTACGCGGACCTTTACGCGTACGCGCGTTGGTCTTACTACGCTGCCCACGAACCGGCAAATTACGGCGGTGACGAATACCACGGAAACAACCGAGGTCCATGAGACGTTTGATGCTCATGGAAACCTCACGACGGAGGTCACCTTCAACTGTAAACTTGCCAACTTCACCACGAACTACATCGAGTTGCTCATCGCTTAACTCGGAAATCTTTGTAACTTCAGCAATGCCAGAAGCTTCACAGATTTTCTTTGCAGTTGTGCGGCCAATCCCATAAATGTAAGTTAGAGAAATAACCGCATGCTTATTGTCAGGAATATTGACGCCAGCTATACGGGCCATTCAACTTACTCCATTCAAATGCGTCACAGACGCAAGTATCTATAATATGTTCATAGAAGGCGCGCAATTATACGCCTTGATTAAAAATAAATCAAGGCCCGCACCCTCTACTCCCTTGCCAGGTGATTAACCCTGACGCTGCTTATGGCGGGGTTCCACCTTGCAGATCACGCGCACGGAACCGTTGCGACGTACAATCTTGCAGTTACGGCAAATCTTTTTAACAGACGCGCGTACCTTCATGATCCACTCCTGAGGGGTTTAGCGCAGCAAACCTGCACCACCACCTTTGAGATTTGATTTTTTCATCAGGGACTCATATTGGTGAGACATCAAATGTGACTGCACCTGAGCCATAAAGTCCATTACAACGACTACTACGATCAGCAACGAAGTGCCACCGAAGTAAAAGGGTACATTCCATGCTACAACCAAAAATTGAGGCATAAGAGAGACCGCTGTAATGTAAAGCGCGCCAAACAAGGTCAAGCGGCCCAACACTGAGTCGATATAACGGGCAGATTGCTCACCCGGGCGAATTCCCGGTATAAAAGCACCTGACTTCTTCAAGTTGTCTGCCACTTCCCGAGGATTAAACATAATCGCCGTATAGAAGTAACAGAAAAACACGATACATACTGCAAACAAAATGATGTAGAGCGGCTGCCCTGGGCCTAAAGCCAAGGCAACATCTTGCAACCATTCCATCCCCTCAGTCTGGCCAAACCACTGACCAACTGATGCAGGGAAAAGCAATATACTCGATGCGAAAATAGGCGGAATAACACCTGCCATATTAACCTTCAGTGGCAGATGGCTAGTCTGTGCTGCGAAAACCTGACGCCCTTGCTGTCGTTTAGCATAGTTAATGGTAATGCGGCGTTGACCACGCTCCATAAACACAACAAACCCAACCGTTGCTACCGCCAATACAGCAATAGCAAGAAGCGCAAGAATATTCAGATCCCCTTGACGAGCAGACTCAAAAGACTGCCCGATAGCACTTGGAAGACCAGCAACAATACCAGCAAAGATCAGAATGGATATACCATTGCCAATACCACGCTCGGTAACCTGCTCCCCTAACCACATCAGGAAAACAGCCCCAGCTACTAATGTTACTACTGCAACAAAATAGAAGCTTGCGCCAGCCGTAAATGCCACACCTTGGTTTGCAAGTCCGACCGCCATACCAAATGACTGAACGGTTGCTAATACCACAGTACCATAACGGGTATATTGGTTAATCTTACGACGACCTGCTTCACCTTCTTTCTTCAGCTGTTCGAGCTGCGGGCTGACCACGGTCATCAACTGCATAATAATAGAGGCAGAGATGTATGGCATGATACCTAGCGCAAGAATACTCATGCGCTCCAAAGCACCACCCGAGAACATATTGAAGAGACTTAGGATCGTCCCTTGATTCTGATCGAACAACGCGGCCAGACGATCAGGGTTTATCCCAGGCACAGGAATATGTGCGCCGATACGATAAACGATGATTGCCAGTAAAACAAAACGCAGACGAGACCAAAGCTCACCTAAACCGTTCTGCATGCCTGCTGGTATTGATCCTTTTTTAGCCATTTACGCCTCGATTTTGCCGCCTGCAGCTTCGATTGCAGACTGAGCACCTTTAGTCACTTTAAGACCTTTGATGTTCACTGCTTTCTTGATCTCACCTGACAGTATGACTTTAGCAGTCTTAATCTCTTCAGAGATGATATCAGCTGCTTTCAGTGCTGCCAGATCGATAACTTCTGCACTTATACCGTTCAATTCGTTCAGACGAATTTCAGCAGCATAACGTGCCTTACGGGATGTGAAGCCGAACTTAGGCAGACGACGCTGCAACGGCATCTGACCGCCTTCAAAACCCGGTTTAACAGAACCGCCTGAGCGGGACTTCTGACCCTTATGACCTCGACCGCCAGTCTTACCAAGACCTGAACCAATACCGCGACCAACGCGCTTAGGAGCAGGTTTTGAACCAGCAGCTGGGCTGAGAGTGTTCAGACGCATATGACGAACTCCTCTTACTCGCCTACTACATTAACCATGTAGTAAACTTTATTGATCATACCGCGAACAGCTGGAGTATCTTCCAACTCAACAGTATGCCCGATACGACGCAGACCGAGACCCTTAACACATAATTTGTGTTTTGGTAGAGTAGCGATTGGGCTGCGGACCAGTGTAACTTTTAAAGTCTTAGCCATATCCTACCCCAGAATCTCTTCTACAGTTTTACCACGCTTAGCGGCAACATCTTCAGGAGAGCGCATCTGCTGCAAACCTTTAACTGTTGCACGAACAACGTTAACTGGGTTTGTAGAGCCGTAGCACTTAGCCAGTACGTTGTGTACGCCAGCGATTTCAAGAACAGAACGCATCGCACCACCGGCGATAACACCTGTACCCTGAGAAGCGGGCTGCATGTAAACTCTTGATGCACCGTGACGAGCTTTAACTGGATACTGTAAAGTATCACCGTTTAACTCAACACGAATCATGTTACGACGTGCTTGTTCCATTGCCTTCTGAATTGCAACAGGTACTTCACGTGCTTTACCACGGCCAAAGCCAACACGACCTTTACCATCACCTACTACAGTTAATGCTGTAAAAGCAAAAATGCGACCGCCCTTAACTACCTTGGCTACGCGATTTACCTGAACCAGCTTTTCCTGTAGTTCACCATCTTTTTGTTCGTGATTTGACATCATCGACCCCTTTAGAATTCCAGGCCGCCTTCACGGGCTGCGTCAGCCAGCGCTTTTACACGACCATGGAATTTGAATCCAGATCGGTCAAAAGCAACCTTTGTGATACCTGCTTCTTTAGCACGCTCAGCGATCAGTACACCTACTTTAGCCGCCGCATCGACGTTTCCAGTAGAGCCTTCACGCAATGCCTGTTCAACTGTAGATGCAGAAGCCAAAACCTGACTACCATCTGCAGAGATGAGCTGAGCATAAATATGACGTGGTGTGCGATTTACGCACAAACGTGTTGCGCCCAGTTCACGCATTTTCAGGCGAGCACGGCGTGAGCGACGAATACGAGCTTGTTTCTTAGCGTTCATAACCCTGCCTTACTTCTTCTTAGCCTCTTTACGACGAACATATTCGTCAGCATAGCGTACACCCTTACCTTTATAAGGCTCTGGCGGACGGAATGCGCGAACTTCTGCTGCTACTTGCCCAACACGCTGCTTATCAGCACCACGGATAACGATTGTGGTTTGGTTAGGGGTTTCAGCTGTTACGCCTTCAGGCAATTCATAATCGATAGGGTGAGAGAAACCCAAAGTCAGGCCCAAAGTAGAACCTTTAGCTGCAGCACGATAACCTACACCTTGCAGCAACAATGTTTTCTCAAAGCCCTGGTTGACACCAACGACCATGTTATTAACAAGCGAACGGGCAGTACCAGACATAGAGCGTGCGATTTTAGAGCCATCGCGCGCAGCAAAAGTCACTTCAGTACCTTCCTGCTTAATCTCAACAGAAGAGTGCAGCTCCATAGAAAGCTGACCGTTCTTACCTTTTACGCTGACAGACTGACCATCCAGCTTCAGCTCAACACCTGCAGGTAGTACTACGGGATTTTTTGCAATACGTGACATTGTAATCCCCTTAGAATACCGTACAGATGACTTCGCCGCCGATACCAGCAGCGCGCGCAGCACGATCCGTCATAACACCCTTAGATGTCGACACAATCGCAACACCCAGACCAGCAGAAACAGTTGGCAGGTCACCCTTGCCTCTGTAAATGCGCAGACCTGGACGGCTTACACGTTTAATCTCTTCAATAACCGGCTTTCCATCGAAATATTTCAGCTCGACTGTCAACAACGGCTTAGCATCACCTTCTACAGCATAGTCAGTAATGTAACCTTCGTTTTTCAGTACTTCAGCAACTGAAACTTTCATTTTGGAAGACGGCATGGATACAGCTGTTTTTTCAGCCATATGACCGTTACGGATACGGGTAAACATATCCGCTAAAGTATCTTGCATGCTCATGCGTTTTACTTCCTCAAATGTGCAGCACGATGCGGTAGCAGAATACTGCCCTGACCATCGTGCTTACCGTTTAACAAACTGTCTTACCAGCTTGCCTTCTTCAAACCAGGAACGTCACCGCGCATTGCCGCTTCACGAAGCTTGTTACGACACAGACCGAACTTGCGGTAAACCGCATGAGGACGACCGGTCAACTGGCAACGACGCTGTTGACGAACTGGGTTAGCATCACGCGGCAATTTCTGCAGCGCAACCTGTGCATCCCAACGCTGCTCATCAGAGCTCGCTGGATTTTTAATAATAGCCTTTAGCTGAGCGCGCTTTTCAGCATACTTAGCAACTGCTTTGGTGCGCTTATCTTCACGCGCTTTCATAGATGACTTAGCCATATCTCACCCTACCTCACTTTTTGAACGGGAAGTTTAGGGCAGCCAACAGGGCACGACCCTCGTCGTTTGTCTTAGCAGTTGTCGTGATCGTAATATCCAGACCACGCAATTTATCCACTTTATCGTATTCGATTTCAGGGAAAATAATCTGCTCTTTAACACCCATGCTATAGTTGCCACGACCGTCAAAAGATTTTGGGTTAAGACCACGGAAGTCACGAATACGTGGAATAGAAACGTCAACAAGACGGTCTAGAAACTCCCACATACGTTCGCCACGTAGTGTTACTTTACAACCAATTGGCCAACCTTCACGTACCTTAAAGCCTGCAATTGACTTGCGAGCCAAAGTAACAACCGGTTTCTGACCAGCAATCGCAGTTAAATCACGCACAGCGTATTCTAGCTGCTTTTTGTCGCCCAGAGCTTCACCAACACCCATATTCAAGGTAATTTTAGTAACACGAGGCACAGCCATAATATTTGGGCTATTCAGCTCTTCTTTGAGCTGCTGCTTTACTTCGTTAGCGTACAACGCTTTCAATCTTGACATAGCTCTGCTCCTTATTTAGCGACGACTTCGCCGTTAGATTTGAAGAAGCGAACTTTTGTGCCATCTTCAAGCGTCTTGAAGCCAACACGATCACCCTTACCGGTAGCAGGGTTGAAGATCGCAACGTTAGAAGTAGCAATACCTGCTTCTTTCTCAACGATACCACCCGGCTTACCCAACATAGGGTTAGGCTTGGTGTGTTTTTTCACCATATTGATGCCGGAAACGATCAAACGATCATCCTTCAATACACGCAGAACCTTCCCACGCTTGCCTTTATCTTTACCAGCGATGACGATCACTTCGTCGTCACGTTTAATTTTACGCATGTTATACCTTTATCGCTTCCTACTACCTTCTCATGCTGAAAAACGCCAAACCCTTTCGGGAGTGGCGTTTTCGAAGACAAAATTCAATAAGAATAAGGTCTTACAGCACTTCAGGCGCCAGGGAAATGATTTTCATGAACTTCTCTGAGCGAAGTTCACGCGTTACTGGGCCAAAAATACGAGTTCCCATTGGGGCGTCGTTAGCGTTCAGTAGTACCGCAGAGTTTGTATCAAAGCGGATTACAGAACCGTCTGGACGACGCACACCTTTACGGGTGCGTACTACAACAGCCTTAAGAACCTGACCTTTCTTAACCTTACCGCGAGGAATTGCTTCTTTCACAGTAACTTTAATAATGTCACCGATACCTGCGTAACGGCGGTGTGAACCACCCAGGACCTTAATACACTGCACTCGCTTAGCGCCGCTGTTATCAGCAACATCAAGCATCGATTCAGTTTGAATCATGGTCTACTCCAAAACTATGTTAGCTGCCCGTCATAATCTGACGGGCAAACCGTCAAAATGGAGCGAAGGCGCGTATTCTACACCTTCGCAGCGCGCTCATCAATACTTACAAGCGCCCATGTTTTACTCTTGGAGTAAGGACGGGTTTCTTCTACTGTAACAAGATCCCCGATGTGGCACTCATTCTTTTCATCGTGAGCATGCAATTTGGAGGAGCGCGTCATAAACTTACCGTAAATCGGATGTTTCTCTTTACGCTCAACCAGAACTGTAATGGTTTTATCCATTTTGTCACTGACCACACGGCCAGTTACAGTCCGAGTACGTTTTTCCGCGCTCATTTTTCACCTGCCTTAATATTCAGTACTGTCTTAACGCGAGCAATATCGCGACGAACCTGGCCCAGGAGGTGAGTCTGCGCCAGCTGACCAGTTGCTTTCTGCATACGCAGATTGAACTGGTCTTTCAGAAGACCCAACAGCACCTGCTGAAGCTCTTCGGAAGATTTTTCACGCAGTTCATTAGCTTTCATTACATCACCGTCCGTTTGACAATGGTTGTAGACACAGGCAGCTTAGCAGCGGCAAGATTGAATGCCTCAGTCATCAGATCTTCTGGCACACCGCTCATTTCGAACAGTACGCGACCTGGCTGAATCTGCGCTACCCAGTACTCCACGTTACCTTTACCTTTACCCATACGCACTTCTAGCGGCTTGGTAGTAATTGGCTTATCTGGAAAGATACGAATCCAAATTTTACCACCACGCTTTACGTGACGAGTCATGGTACGACGTGCAGCTTCGATCTGACGCGCGGTAATGCGTCCGCGACCAGTGGCTTTTAGACCATACTCGCCAAAGCTCACTTTACTGCCGCGCTGTGCAAGGCCGCGGTTGCGACCTTTCATTACCTTGCGGTATTTCAGTCGTTTTGGTTGCAGCATTGACGTTTACCTCACTTAGAACCTTTCTTCTTAGGTGGATTTTTCTTCTCAGCGCGTACCTGCTCGATACCACCAAGAACCTCACCTTTGAAGATCCAGACTTTAACGCCAATCACACCATAAGTAGTGTGCGCCTCATAAGTAGCATAATCGATATCTGCACGAAGCGTATGCAAAGGTACACGACCTTCACGATACCACTCAGAACGAGCAATCTCAGCGCCACCCAAACGACCACTAACCTGGATCTTGATGCCTTTAGCACCCAGACGCATAGCATTTTGAACCGCACGCTTCATAGCACGACGGAACATAACACGACGCTCTAGCTGGCTAGCAACGCTCTGCGCTACCAACATACCATCAAGCTCAGGTTTGCGAATCTCTTCGATGTTGATGTGAACTGGCACACCCATCATGTCGGAAACAGCATTACGCAGTTTCTCAACATCTTCACCTTTCTTACCGATAACGATACCGGGGCGAGCAGTAAAGATTGTGATTTTTGCATTCTGTGCAGGACGCTCGATCTCGATGCGGCTGACAGATGCATTTTTCAACTGACCTTCAAGATACTCACGCACCTTAAGATCATTTAACAACTTGCTTGCGTACTCAGACTTGTCCGCATACCACACAGAGGTGTGATCTTTAACGATTCCAAGTCGAATACCGGTCGGATGTATTTTCTGACCCATAACGAACTCTCCTAGCACTCAGCCTTAGTCGGACACCTTAACGGTGATATGGGAGTTGCGCTTCAGGATGCGATCTGCGCGACCCTTTGCACGTGGCTTGATGCGCTTCATAGTCATTGCCTCATCTACAAAGATGGTTGACACGAAAAGCTCATCTACATCTGCTCCTTCATTGTGCTCAGCGTTTGCAATAGCAGACTCAAGCACTTTCTTGACCAGATCAGCCCCTTTTTTCGGGCTGAAAGCTAAGATATTCAAAGCTTCACCCACCGACTTACCGCGAATCTGATCAGCAACTAAGCGCGCCTTCTGGGCAGAAATGCGGGCGCCTTTTAATTTAGCAGCGACTTCCATCATTTATCCCCTTATTAACGCTTCTTAGCCTTCTTATCCGCAGCATGACCACGATAAGTACGTGTAGCAGCGAATTCGCCCAGTTTGTGGCCAACCATGTCTTCAGTAACGAAGACTGGAACGTGCTGGCGGCCGTTATGAACTGCAATCGTCAACCCTACAAAGTGAGGGAAGATAGTAGAACGACGAGACCAAGTCTTAATTGGTTTACGATCGCTCTTCTCAATTGCAGCTTCTACCTTCTTCAACAGGTGAAGGTCGATAAATGGACCTTTCTTCAGTGAACGTGGCACAGCTGTATCCTCAAATTAGTTACTTAGCAGAACGCTTACGAACGATTAACTTGTTCGTACGCTTATTCTTACGTGTTTTATAACCCTTAGTTGGCACACCCCAAGGCGTAACAGGATGACGACCGCCCGAAGTACGACCCTCACCACCACCATGCGGGTGATCTACTGGGTTCATCGCCACACCGCGAACGGTCGGACGAACACCTCTCCAACGCGTTGCACCAGCCTTACCAAGCTGACGCAGCGAGTGCTCAGAGTTGCCCACTTCACCAAGAGTCGCACGACACTCAATCAACACTTTACGCATTTCACCAGAGCGAAGACGCAGCGTTGCATAAGCACCATCACGCGCAACTAACTGAGCAGACGTACCCGCAGAGCGAGCCATCTGAGCACCTTTACCAGGCTTCAGTTCGATACAGTGAACCACACTACCTAGCGGAACATTACGCAACGGAAGCGTATTGCCTGCTTTAATATCAGCATCCGCACCAGAAACCAGCTTATCACCAGCTGAAATACCTTTCGGTGCAATAATGTAACGACGCTCACCATCAGCATATTTTAACAATGCAATATGCGCCGAACGGTTAGGATCATATTCGATGCGCTCAACCGTTGCAGGAATACCGTCTTTGTTACGACGAAAATCGATAACACGGTAATGCTGCTTGTGACCACCGCCGATATGACGTGTCGTAATACGACCATTGTTGTTACGGCCACCGCTTTTGCTTTTCTTTTCGAGCAATGCAGCTAAAGGCTTACCTTTATGCAGCTCAGCACCAACAACCTTAACTACGTGACGACGTCCAGCAGAGGTCGGCTTTGTTTTAGTAACTGCCATGATTTAACCCCTCTTATTCGCCACCAAGGAAATCAATCTCAGAACCAGCTTCAAGACATACGTATGCCTTACGCACATCGCTGCGCTTGCCCATTCCACGAGCAGTACGCTTGGTTTTACCCTTTGCGTTCAGAACATTAACGCCTGCAACTTTTACGTTGAATAGCTGTTCTACTGCTTCTTTGATTTCAGGTTTGGTAGCATCTTTTGCCACACGAAAAACTACCTGCTGAGAACTATCAGCAATAATAGTCGCTTTCTCAGAGATATGAGGACCTAATAGTACTTTGTACAGACGTTCTTGGTTCATGCTAACGCCTCCTCAATTTTCTTCAGAGCAGCCACTGTAACAACAACCTTGTCAAAGCCAACTAGGCTCACAGGGTCAATGCCAGCAACATCGCGAACATCCACATGCGGGACATTACGTGCAGCCAGATACAGGTTCGCTTCTACATCTTCTGTAACGATCAAAGCATTCGCCAGATCAAACTCTTTCATCTTCGCAATAAATTGCTTGGTTTTTGGAGCTTCCATAGAGAACTGCTCAACAACAACCAAACGCTCTTGACGAACAAGTTCAGAGAAGATGCAACGCATAGCCGCACGATACATTTTTTTGTTCACTTTCTGAGCATAGCTACGTGGTTTAGCAGCAAAAGTTACACCACCACTACGCCAGATAGGAGAACTAATAGTACCAGCACGAGCACGACCTGTTCCTTTCTGACGGAAAGGCTTAATACCACCGCCAGCAACTTCAGAGCGAGTCTTCTGTGCTTTTGTACCTTGACGAGCACCCGCCAGGTAAGCTGTAACTACCTGATGCACAAGTGCTTCGTTGAATTCTTTACCAAATGCCAGATCGGATACTTCGACCGATCCATTGGCTCCAGCGAGATTCAGATTCATCATTATCCCCCTTAGGCGCCAGCTTTAACAGCTGGTTTAACGATAACGTCGCCGCCAGTTGCGCCTGGAACAGCACCTTTGATCAACAACAGGTTACGTTCTGCATCTACACGCACAACTTCCAGAGTCTGAACAGTGACACGTTCAGCACCCATATGACCTGCCATCTTTTTGCCTTTCCAAACACGACCTGGAGTTTGACACTGACCGATGGAACCCGGAGCACGGTGAGACAGCGAGTTACCGTGAGTCGCATCCTGCATGGAGAAGTTCCAGCGCTTAACGCCACCCTGGAAGCCCTTACCTTTGGATTGACCTGTAACATCTACTTTCTGACCTGCTTCGAAGCGCTCAACTGTTAGCGAATCACCAACATTGATTTCTTCATCACCTGACAGACGGAACTCCCACAAACCACGACCTGCTTCTACACTTGCCTTTGCAAAGTGACCAGCTTCAGGCTTGTTTAGGCGATTAGCCTTAACTCCACCTGTAGTCACCTGAACAGCTTGGTAGCCATCAGTTTCAACAGTTTTAACCTGCGTCACGCGGTTCGGATCCACCTCGATGACCGTGACTGGCACGGATACGCCATCTTCTGTGAAGATGCGAGTCATACCCGCTTTGCGTCCGATTAAACCTACAGACATTTCTATTACCTCTTGCCAGTTGTGTACGGGGCTGTTACCCACTACGGCTGCCCATTCCAGGAGCATTCCACAAGCAGCGCTTCATTAAATTAATAATTCTGCGCAGTGCCTGATTAGCCTAAACTGATCTGCACTTCTACACCCGCAGCGAGATCCAGCTTCATTAAAGCATCAACAGTTTTTTCTGTTGGCTCAACGATATCCAGAACACGCTTATGCGTACGAATTTCGTACTGATCACGCGCATCTTTATTAACATGCGGAGAGATCAGAACAGTGTAACGCTCTTTGCGAGTCGGAAGCGGGATCGGACCACGCACCTGAGCACCCGTACGCTTTGCAGTATCAACAATTTCCTGCGCAGACGAGTCGATCAGGCGATGATCAAACGCTTTCAGACGAATTCTGATTTTCTGGTTTTGCATTTTGATCACACTTTTCTAAAGTTTCATAACGGCATAAGCCGACCTCCCCTTCTAGGAAGGGGACGCAAATTCTACTCAGGGTGGCAAGCCACGTCAAGAGCACAGTTTACTTTTTAACCAAAAACAAAAAAAGCCCTCACTAGGAGGGCCTTTTTAAAGCTTAAATGCTTACGATTAAGCGATTACTTTAGATACAACGCCTGCACCTACTGTACGACCGCCTTCACGGATCGCAAAACGCAGACCTTCATCCATCGCGATTGGTGCAATCAGGCTAACAACCATCTTAACGTTGTCACCTGGCATTACCATTTCTACGCCTTCTGGCAGTTCACAGTTACCTGTTACGTCCGTTGTACGGAAGTAGAACTGTGGACGATAGCCTTTGAAGAATGGCGTATGACGACCACCTTCATCTTTGCTCAGTACGTATACTTCGCACTCGAAGTTAGTGTGCGGGTTGATCGTACCTGGCTTAGCCAATACTTGACCACGCTCTACATCATCACGCTTAGTACCACGCAACAAGGCACCAATGTTCTCACCTGCACGACCTTCGTCAAGCAGCTTACGGAACATCTCTACACCTGTACATGTCGTTGTTTGTGTTTCGCGGATACCAACGATTTCGATTGGCTCACCCACTTTCACAATACCACGCTCAACACGGCCTGTTACTACCGTACCACGACCAGAGATTGAGAATACGTCCTCGATAGGCATCAGGAATGGCTGATCGATCGCACGAACTGGCTCAGGGATGTAAGAGTCTAGCGCTTCTACCAGATTCTTAACCGCTGTTGTGCCCAGCTCGTTGTCGTCTTCGCCGTTCAATGCCATCAATGCAGAACCGCAGATGATTGGCGTGTCATCGCCTGGGAAGTCGTAAGTATCCAGCAGCTCACGAATTTCCATCTCTACCAATTCACGCATTTCAGCGTACTCTTCAGAGTCAACACCGCCACAGTCTTCTGCAAGCAGGTCGGCTTTGTTCAGGAATACTACGATGTAAGGTACACCAACCTGACGAGATAGCAGGATGTGCTCACGCGTCTGTGGCATTGGGCCATCAGTTGCGCCACATACTAGAATTGCGCCGTCCATCTGAGCCGCACCGGTGATCATGTTTTTTACATAATCGGCGTGACCTGGGCAGTCTACGTGCGCATAGTGACGGATGCTTGATTCGTACTCTACGTGCGACGTAGAGATTGTGATACCACGCTCACGCTCTTCTGGTGCCTTATCGATACCGTCAAACGCTACCGCTTCACCACCGAATACTTCTGCACATACGCGCGTCAGAGCTGCTGTCAAAGTTGTTTTACCGTGGTCAACGTGGCCGATAGTACCTACGTTAACGTGCGGCAGATTACGTTCAAATGTTGATTTTGCCACGAGAAATTACCTCTTTATACTGGCGAAATTAATTATCTTTCATCACCGCTTCAGCGATGTTGTTCGGAGCTTCAGCGTAGCACTCGAATTCCATAGAGTATGTTGCACGACCTTGGGTCGCAGAACGCAAATCAGTTGCGTAACCAAACATTTCACCTAGTGGAACTTGCGCATTGATGATCTTACCAGAAGGAGAATCTTCCATACCCTGAACGAGACCACGACGACGGTTTAGGTCACCCATAACATCGCCCATGTAATCTTCTGGTGTTACCACTTCAACTTTCATCATAGGCTCAAGCAAGCAAGGACTAGCCTGCTGTGCATACTTCTTCAGCGCCTGGGATGCAGCAATTTTAAATGCCATCTCATTGGAGTCAACATCGTGGTATGAACCATCATAAAGGCGTGCTTTCAGGCCGATGAGAGGATAACCAGCGATAACGCCGTTTTTCATCTGCTCTTCAATACCTTTCTGCACTGCAGGGATATATTCCTTAGGAATCGAACCACCCACAACCTCATTGATAAACTCTAAACCTTCTTCATCAGAAGGACTGAATTCGATCATAACGTGACCATACTGACCACGACCACCTGACTGACGAGCAAACTTATGGTTTGCATCAATAGACTGGCGGATCTTCTCACGGTATGCCACCTGAGGCTTACCAATGTTGGCTTCAACACTGAATTCGCGACGCATGCGGTCTACGATGATATCTAAGTGAAGCTCGCCCATACCAGAGATGATTGTCTGACCAGATTCTTCATCGGTTTCAACACGGAAAGAAGGATCTTCCTGAGCAAGCTTACCCAGCGCAACACCCATTTTTTCCTGATCAGCTTTTGATTTAGGCTCAACAGCAACAGAAATTACCGGATCCGGGAACTCCATGCGCTCAAGTACGATCTTGTTATTCAGATCACACAGAGTATCCCCTGTAGTCACATCTTTCAGACCGATCATCGCTGCGATATCGCCAGCACGAACCTCTTTGATCTCTTCACGGCTGTTTGCGTGCATCTGCACCATACGACCGATACGCTCTTTCTTCTGCTTAACAGAGTTGTAAACGCTGTCGCCAGAGTTCAGAACACCTGAATAAACACGAACGAACGTCAATGTACCAACGAACGGGTCGGTAGCAATTTTGAACGCCAAAGCAGCAAACGGAGCATTATCATCAGCTTCACGCGTTGCAACAGTTTCGTCTTTATCGTCTAGCGTACCTTCGATCGCCTTAACTTCTTCTGGCGATGGCAAGTATTCAACAACAGCGTCTAGCATCGCTTGAACGCCCTTGTTCTTAAATGCAGAACCAGCCAGCATCAGAACAACTTCGTTAGCCAAAGTACGCGCACGCAGACCTTGCTTAATCTCTTCGTCTGACAGCTCACCTTCTTCAAGGTACTTATCCATCAGCTCATCAGAAGCTTCTGCAGCCGCCTCGACCATCTGCTCGCGCAGTTCATCAGCCTTATCCTGCAGATCAGCTGGAATATCTTCCAGCTCATAGGTCATACCCTGGTCTTCTTCATTCCACATGATCGCTTTCATGCGAATCAGATCAACAACGCCTTTAAATTCATCTTCTGCACCAATTGGGATATTAATTGGTACAGCAACAGCGCCTAAACGCTTTTTCAGCTGATCAACAACCATGTAGAAGTCAGCACCTGCACGGTCCATCTTATTGACGAATACCATGCGAGGAACTTCATACTTGTTTGCTTGACGCCATACTGTCTCTGTCTGAGGCTGAACGCCAGAAGACGCACACAGCACAACGACCGCGCCATCTAGTACACGCAAAGAACGCTCTACTTCGATTGTAAAGTCAACGTGACCTGGGGTGTCGATGATATTTACGCGGTGATCTTCAAACTGCTGGTTCATGCCTTTCCAGAAACAGGTAGTCGCCGCAGAAGTGATAGTAATACCACGCTCCTGCTCCTGCTCCATCCAGTCCATCGTTGCGGCACCATCATGCACCTCACCGATTTTATGAGACAGACCTGTATAGAAAAGTACACGCTCTGTAGTAGTGGTTTTGCCGGCATCTACGTGCGCACAAATACCGATGTTACGGTAACGGGCAAGGGGTGTTTTACGAGCCACGACTCATTCCTCTGAATGTTAGAAACGATAGTGAGCAAAAGCTTTGTTAGCCTCTGCCATACGGTGCACGTCTTCACGCTTCTTAACAGCAGCGCCACGACCTTCAGCCGCATCCAACATCTCGCCAGCCAAACGCAAAGCCATAGACTTCTCACCACGCTTACGTGCTGAGTCTACTAACCAACGCATAGACAATGCCATACGACGAGAAGGACGAACTTCACATGGAACCTGGTACGTAGCACCACCCACACGACGTGACTTAACCTCTACCGCCGGCTGAATGCTCTCTAATGCTTTTTCAAACATTTCCAGTGGATCGTTATTTGTGCGCTCCTGGATTTTGTCCAGTGCACCGTACACGATACGCTCAGCAACAGATTTCTTACCGCTGACCATAACGTGGTTAATGAATTTTGCCAGTGTAATGTTACCGAATTTTGGATCCGGTAGTATTTCGCGCTTCGCAGCGACGCGTCTTCTAGGCATGATAAGCCCTCATTGTTAAAAGGTCTTCAGGAACTTCAGATAGATTTCGACTACCTGACCTTACTCTTACCGTGACCGGCCTAGCTAAATTTAGTATTGAACCTGCGAACAGACGCACTACTACTTTCAACCTCACCGTTATACGGATATTAAGACTTAGGACGTTTTGTACCGTACTTCGAACGACCCTGTTTACGGTCGTTAACACCTGAACAGTCAAGTGCACCACGAACTGTATGGTAACGAACACCTGGCAAGTCTTTTACACGACCGCCACGGATCAGCACCACACTGTGCTCTTGCAGGTTGTGACCTTCACCACCGATGTAGGAAGTCACTTCGAAGCCGTTTGTTAAACGAACACGGCAAACTTTACGAAGAGCCGAGTTAGGCTTCTTCGGAGTTGTTGTGTAAACACGTGTACAAACGCCACGACGCTGAGGACAAGCCTGCAGTGCCGGAACGTCACTTTTTTGTACTTTGCGCTTACGTGGCGAGCGAACCAATTGGTTAATTGTTGCCATTTAAGCAAACTCCACGTTTTCACGTTTAAATAATAAGCACCAAAAAACCGGATTAAGATAATCCGGTCACTAAGGGGGCGGAATTTTAACCAATTCCGCCCCATCTCGTCAATCACTGATTATTTATTAATCAGCATTCGACAAAGAAGCATTCAATGCAGCGGTCAGTGCTTCTTGCACCTCTTCTGCACTGACTGTTTCAGTTCCTTGAGCAAGCGCACGTTTACGCTTGCGTTCACTGTGGTAAGCCAAGCCTGTTCCCGCAGGGATCAGACGACCTACAACAACGTTTTCTTTCAGGCCGCGCAAGAAATCTTGCTTGCCTGTTACCGCACCTTCCGTGAGTACGCGTGTTGTCTCCTGGAAAGATGCTGCAGAGATGAACGACTCTGTAGCCAACGATGCTTTGGTAATACCCAATAGCACACGCTCGAACTTAGCAGGGATCTTATCTGCCGCTTCAAGCTCTGCATTCTCAGCAACAACAGCGGCATATTCGACCTGTTCACCAGGAATAAAGGTAGAATCACCGGATGTAACAATTTCAACTTTACGCAACATCTGACGCACAATAACTTCAATGTGCTTGTCATTGATAATTACACCCTGCAGACGGTAAACGTCTTGAATCTCGTTCACGATGTATTCTGCTAGGCGTTCAACACCTAGAATGCGCAGGATATCATGTGGATTGGACGGGCCATCAGAAATAACCTCACCTTTTTCTACGTACTCACCCTCGAATACGTTCAGGTTACGCCACTTCTGAATCATCAGTTCATAAGGCTCTGCGTCATTTGGTGTAATCACCAGACGCTTCTTACCTTTAGTCTCTTTACCAAAGGTAACGATACCGGATACTTCTGCCAAAATTGAAGACTCTTTTGGCTTACGCGCCTCAAACAAGTCTGCAACACGCGGCAAACCACCGGTGATATCTTTGTTTACAGAACCTTCCTGCGGAATACGCGCTAGCGCATCACCCACAGCCACACTAGCACCATCGACCATGTTCAAGATCGCTTTAGCCGGCAACATATACTGCGCTGGTGCATCAGTACCTGGATGGCAGATATCATTGCCCTTGTCATCGACAAGCTTGATCATTGGGCGGATATCTTTACCTGCAGCAGGACGGTCTTTAGCATCCAAGACCTCAGTAGTGGATAGGCCTGTGAGTTCATCCGTTGTCTGCTTAACAGTAATACCGTCTTCCATACCCATGAAGACAACTTTACCCGCTACCTCTGTAATAATTGGGTGAGTATGCGGATCCCAGTTAGCAACGATGTCACCAGCATCCACTGATGAGCCATCTTTAACTTTAATGACTGCACCATAAGGCAATTTATAGCGCTCACGCTCACGACCATGCTCATCGGTAACGCCCAACTCACCGGAACGAGAGGTGGCTACCAGCATACCTGCGGGTGTTTCAACATACTTCAAGTTATGCAGGCGAATTTCACCCCCGTTTTTAACCTGAATACTATCAACTGCTGCTGCTCGAGATGCCGCACCACCGATGTGGAAGGTACGCATGGTCAGCTGAGTACCTGGTTCACCAATCGACTGTGCCGCAATAACACCAACCGCTTCACCAGGATTAACACCGTGACCACGACCCAAATCACGACCATAGCAGGCAGAGCATATACCGAAACGAGTATTACACGTGATCGCAGAACGTACGATAATCTCATCGATAGAGGAGAAGCGCTCGTCATTCTCAAGGCGATTAACCCACGCTTCATCAATCAACGTACCTGCTGGAATGAGTACGTCAACACCAGCCGGGTCTAATACATCCTTAGCAACAACACGCCCAAGAACACGATCACCCAAAGCAACAACCACATCGCCGCCTTCGATCATTGGCTGCATAACCAAGCCGTTCTCAGTACCACAATCGGCTTCTGTTATAACCAAGTCTTGCGCCACATCTACCAAACGGCGTGTCAGGTAACCCGAGTTCGCTGTTTTAAGTGCGGTATCGGCCAAACCTTTACGAGCACCGTGAGTAGAGATGAAGTACTGAAGTACGTTCAGGCCTTCACGGAAGTTAGCAACAATTGGCGTTTCGATGATAGAACCATCCGGCTTCGCCATCAAACCACGCATACCTGCCAACTGACGAATCTGAGCAGCACTACCACGGGCACCGGAGTCGGCCATCATGTAAACAGAGTTGAACGATTCCTGATCAACTTCATTACCTTCACGATCGATGGTTTTCTCAGTTTTCAGGTTCTCCATCATTCGCTTCGCCAACAATTCATTAGCACGCGACCAGATATCAATAACCTTGTTATATTTCTCGCCCTGCGTCACCAAACCGTCTGCAAATTGGCGCTCGATGTCTTTTACTTCAACATCTGCTTCACCAACGATGGCTGCTTTTTCATCAGGAATAACGAAGTCGTTTACACCAATTGAAGCACCTGAGGTTGTCGCTTGTTTAAAACCGGTATACATCAACTGGTCAGCGAAGATAACCGTGTCTTTCAAACCGCAACGACGATACGCTTCGTTCAGCAAACGGGAGATTGCTTTTTTCTTCATCGTCTGATTAACCAGCGAGAATGGCAATCCGTCTGGAACGATAGAGAACAGCATTGCGCGACCCACAGTGGTCTCTTTTAGCTCAGTTAATGCAGTTACATTGCCTTCGATATCGCGGATAACTTCGCTGATACGAACTTTAACTTTTGCCTGAAGATCAACCTGTTTAGCGCCATAAGCGCGCTCTACTTCTTCAATATCCGAGAACACCATACCTTCGCCTTTAGCGTTGATACGGTCACGCGTCATGAAGTACAGACCCAATACAACGTCCTGAGAAGGAACGATGATAGGCTCGCCATTGGCTGGTGACAAAATATTATTGGTGGACATCATCAAAGCACGTGCTTCAAGCTGTGCTTCAATAGTCAGCGGTACGTGTACCGCCATTTGGTCACCGTCAAAGTCAGCGTTATACGCCGCACAAACCAACGGATGAAGCTGAATCGCTTTACCTTCAATTAGAACAGGCTCAAACGCCTGAATACCTAAACGGTGAAGCGTTGGTGCACGGTTCAGAAGCACAGGATGCTCACGGATAACTTCATCCAGAATATCCCATACTAATGGCTCTTCGCGCTCAACCATTTTCTTCGCAGCTTTAATCGTCGTCGCGTAACCGCGCAACTCTAGCTTAGAGAAGATGAATGGCTTGAACAGCTCCAGTGCCATTTTCTTTGGCAGACCGCACTGGTGTAGACGCAGATACGGACCTACTACGATTACAGAACGACCCGAATAGTCTACACGCTTACCAAGCAGGTTCTGACGGAAACGACCCTGCTTACCTTTGATCATATCTGCCAAAGATTTCAGAGGGCGTTTGTTAGAACCCGTAATTGCACGACCGCGACGGCCGTTATCAAGCAGCGCATCAACGGATTCTTGCAGCATACGTTTTTCGTTACGTACGATGATATCAGGCGCATTAAGATCCAATAGGCGCTTCAAACGGTTATTACGGTTGATAACGCGGCGATACAGGTCGTTTAGATCAGATGTCGCGAAACGACCACCATCCAGCGGTACTAGTGGGCGCAGATCAGGTGGCAGAACCGGCAGAACCGACATAACCATCCACTCTGGTTTGTTGCCAGATTTGTAGAATGATTCACACAACTTTAAGCGCTTAGATAGTTTTTTGATCTTAGTTTCAGAGTTAGTTGCCGGAATCTCTTCACGAAGCATCTGAATCTCTTCTTCCAGATCAATAGAAGCCATCAGCATCTGAACTGCTTCAGCACCCATACGCGCATCGAATTCGTCTCCAAACTCTTCTAACGCTTCGAAGTATTGCTCATCGTTTAGCAACTGACCACGCTCAAGCGTTGTCATACCTGGCTCGATCACTACAAATGATTCGAAGTAAAGCACACGCTCGATATCACGCAGCGTCATATCCAGCATTAAGCCAATACGGGACGGAAGCGATTTTAAGAACCAAATATGCGCAACAGGGGACGCCAATTCAATATGGCCCATACGGTCACGACGCACTTTAGTTAGTGTGACTTCAACACCACACTTTTCACAAATAACACCGCGGTGCTTCATGCGCTTGTATTTACCACACAAGCACTCATAGTCCTTCACAGGACCGAAAATTTTCGCACAGAAAAGACCATCACGCTCAGGCTTGAACGTACGATAATTGATAGTTTCTGGTTTTTTAACCTCACCGAAAGACCATGAGCGGATCATTTCTGGTGATGCCAGTGAGATTTTGATCGAGTCAAACTCATCAGCCTGGCTTTGTGTCTTAAGCAGATTCAGCAAATCTTTCATTATCAACAGCTCCTCGCGGAGTTATTGGACGGATGTCATCATCCGTCCGGGTGATTCGGTTATACCTTAGTCGTTCTCAAGCTCGATATCGATACCCAAAGAGCGGATCTCTTTGATCAATACGTTGAATGATTCCGGCATTCCCGGCTCCATTCTGTGGTCGCCATCAACGATATTCTTATACATTTTGGTACGGCCATTAACGTCATCCGACTTCACGGTTAACATCTCCTGCAATGTATAAGCGGCTCCATAAGCTTCTAGTGCCCACACTTCCATCTCACCGAAGCGCTGACCACCGAATTGAGCCTTACCGCCCAGCGGCTGCTGAGTAACCAAGCTATAAGAACCGGTAGAACGAGCATGCATTTTGTCATCCACCAAGTGGTTAAGCTTGAGCATGTACATGTAACCAACAGTCACCTGACGCTCAAACTGATCACCGGTACGACCATCAAACAGCGTTACCTGACCACTATCATTCATGTCAGCCAGACGTAAAAGCTCTTTGATTTCTGCTTCTTTCGCACCGTCAAATGCAGGCGTTGCTAATGGAACACCACCGCACAGATTGCGCGCTAACTCCATAATCTCATCATCAGAGAAACTATCCAGATCTTCTTTACGAGAAGACTCCCAGCCGTCTAGCTCTGAGTTATAGATTTTGTGCAGGAATTCACGAATCTCTTTGACCGTTTCTGCCTTTTCGCGCTCGACTTCCAACATGCCATTGATCTTACGACCCAGGCCTTTTGCGGCTGCACCCATATGCGTTTCTAGAATCTGACCAACGTTCATACGCGATGGTACACCCAGCGGGTTCAGCACTATATCTACTGGCTCACCATTTTCGTCGTAAGGCATATCTTCTACAGGCATAATGACCGAGATAACACCTTTGTTACCGTGGCGGCCCGCCATCTTATCACCAGGCTGTACGCGGCGTTTTGTTGCCACATAAACCTTAACGATCTTAAGAACGCCTGGCGCAAGATCATCGCCTGTCTGAAGCTTACGTTTTTTATCTTCGAATTTCTTATCAAGCTCTTCACGACGTTCTAGCAATTGCGCTTGTGCTTGCTCTAACTGCTCAGAAACGGCATCGTCAGATACGCGAATCTTGAACCACTCATCTTTCTTAATTTCACCTAAGAAAGCGTCTGTGATCTCTTCGCCTTTCTTCAAGCCAGCACCACCATCAGCCTTGAGGCCAACCAACACTTTTGCTAAGCGCTCATAAGTTGCTTGCTCAACAATGCGATATTCGTCATTTAAGTCTTTACGAATAGCATCCATCTCGGCTTTTTCAATCGAGAGAGCACGCTCATCTTTTTGAACACCATCACGAGTAAAGACCTGTACATCAATAACTTTACCGGTCGTACCACCTTTAACGCGCAAAGAGGTATCTTTTACATCAGACGCTTTCTCACCAAAGATCGCACGTAGCAGTTTCTCTTCTGGAGTCAGCTGAGTTTCTCCCTTCGGTGTAACCTTACCGACAAGGATATCTCCAGGGCCAACTTCCGCACCAATATGCACAATACCGGACTCATCCAGTTTGGCCAGTGCAGACTCTCCCACATTTGGAATATCGGAAGTAATTTCCTCAGATCCCAATTTGGTATCACGCGCCACACAGGTCAGTTCCTGAATATGAATCGTTGTGAAACGATCTTCCTGAACAACACGCTCCGAGATAAGGATCGAGTCTTCGAAGTTGTAACCATTCCAAGGCATGAAGGCGATGCGCATGTTCTGGCCTAACGCCAGCTCACCCATATCAACTGATGGACCATCCGCCATGATATCACCGCGGCTTACCACTTCGCCCTGGCGGACAATCGAACGCTGGTTAATACAAGTATTCTGGTTAGAACGCGTGTACTTGGTCAGCGTGTAAATATCAACACCCGCATCACCCGCTGTCACTTCATCATCATTCACACGCACAACAATACGTGCAGCATCAACAGATTCGATAACTCCACCACGTTTAGCGGTGATACATACACCCGAGTCACGAGCAACATAGCGCTCCATGCCCGTACCAACTACCGGCTTATCAGCACGCAGTGTTGGAACAGCCTGACGCTGCATGTTTGAACCCATCAATGCACGGTTAGCATCGTCATGCTCAAGGAACGGAATCAAAGAGGCCGCTATAGATACAACCTGACGTGGTGAAACGTCCATGAAGTCAACGCGATCAGGCGTCATTACCGTAAATTCGTTCTGGTGACGAACCGCAACCAGCTCATCAGTTAAACGACGGTTCTCATCCATCAAGGCCGAAGCCTGCGCGATGACATATTTGTTCTCTTCAATCGCTGACAAGTATTCGATATCGTCAGTAACAACACCATCAACCACTTTACGGTATGGCGTCTCAAGGAAACCATAATCGTTTGTGCGCGCAAATGTTGCCAAGGAGTTGATCAAACCAATGTTTGGCCCCTCTGGCGTTTCGATAGGACATACACGACCGTAGTGCGTTGGGTGAACGTCACGAACCTCGAAGCCTGCACGTTCACGCGTCAAACCGCCGGGGCCCAATGCAGATACACGACGCTTATGAGTAACTTCTGACAACGGGTTGTTTTGATCCATAAACTGCGACAACTGTGAAGAGCCAAAGAACTCTTTCACTGCAGCAGCCACTGGCTTAGCATTTATTAAATCTTGAGGCATCAAACCATCAGATTCAGCCATGCTCAGACGCTCGCGGACCGCGCGTTCTACACGTACAAGGCCGACGCGGAACTGGTTTTCTGCCATCTCACCAACAGAGCGAATACGGCGGTTACCTAAATGGTCGATATCATCAACAATACCTTTACCGTTGCGGATATCGATCAAAGTTTTCATGACATCAAGAATGTCATCTTTATCCAGTACGCCAGAGCCAACTTCTTCTTTACGGCCAAGGCGGCGATTAAATTTCATACGACCAACAGCAGACATATCGTAACGCTCTTCAGAGAAGAAGAGGTTTTCGAATAGCGCTTCTGCTGATTCTTTGGTTGGTGGCTCACCAGGGCGCATCATGCGGTAAATTTCAACCAAAGACTCCAACTGGCTGCGAGTTGGGTCAATACGCAATGTATCAGAAATAAACGGACCGCAATCCAAATCGTTGGTATAGAGTGTCTCAATAGCCGTTACATTAGCAGCCAATAGCTTAGCGACTAACTCTTCAGTCACTTCAGTATTACAAGGGCAGATGAGTTCACCCGTAGCAGGGTCGATAATATCTTTGGCGATCGCCTTACCGGCTAGATATTCCATAGGAACATCTAACTGTGTCATAGAGGCATCAGCCATCTTTTTAATGTGGCGCGGAGTAATACGACGACCCGCTTCAACAACCACATCACCCTGTGGGCTCTTAATCTCGAACGACATGGTTTCACCACGTAGGCGTTCGGGCACCAATTCCATTTGAATACCACTGGCCGACAAAGTCCAGTTAGTATTCTCAAAGAAAATCTCTAAAATCTCGCTTGCTTCATAGCCTAACGCACGTAGCAAGATAGTTGCTGGTAGCTTACGACGTCTATCGATACGCACGAAAAGCGCATCTTTTGGATCAAACTCAAAGTCTAACCAAGACCCACGATAAGGAATAATACGAGCTGAATACAACAACTTGCCCGAAGAGTGAGTTTTACCTTTATCGTGATCAAAGAACACACCCGGCGAACGGTGCAACTGAGATACAATAACACGCTCTGTTCCGTTGACAACAAAAGTGCCGTTATCCGTCATCAAAGGCATTTCGCCCATGTAGACTTCTTGTTCTTTAATATCTTTGACTGACTTGTTCGACGTTTCGCGATCATAGATCACTAAGCGAACTTTCACACGCAATGGTGCCGCATAGGTCACACCACGCAGTTGACACTCTTTAACATCAAATACGGGCTCACCAAGACGATAGCCAACATATTCCAAAGCCGCATTGCCGGAATAAGAGACAATAGGAAATACAGATTTAAAAGCCGCGTGCAGGCCTTCCTCTTTACGATCTCCGGCTTCCACTCCTTCTTGGAGGAATTTGCGGTAAGAGTCTAGCTGGATCGCTAGCAGGTAAGGTACATCCATGACTTGCAGCAATTTGCTGAAATCTTTGCGGATGCGTTTCTTTTCAGTATATGAATAAGCCATCAGTGTTCCCCAGCATGTGCACCAAGTTGAGAAGCAGTCCAGAATGAGAGCTTCCGGTCTGTGCTGCCGTCATTTAATTGCTGTCTATAAATAACGGAAAAAGGCCGGTGGCAATTTGCCACCAGCCATAGGTGTTTCAAGCAGTCTCAGGCTGCTTGTAAAGCATAAGTGCGATTACTTAAGCTCAACAGAAGCGCCAGCTTCTTCCAGTGCTTTCTTAAGCTCTTCAGCTTCTTCTTTGCTAGCACCTTCTTTAATAGTAGATGGAGCACCATCAACCATTTCTTTAGCTTCTTTCAGACCTAGGCCTGTAGCTGCACGAACAGCCTTGATAACGTTTACTTTCTTATCGCCAGCAGCGGTCAGAACAACGTCAAATTCAGTTTGCTCAGCAGCAGCAGCACCAGCATCGCCAGCAGGGCCAGCAACAACAGCAGCAGCAGCAGATACGCCGAATTTTTCTTCCATAGCTGAAACCAGTTCAACTACATCCATTACAGACATTTCAGCGATTGCGTTGATGATATCTTCTTTAGTCAGAGACATGACTTTTTCCTATAAAAACTAGTGGAGCCTAAGCTCATTAAATACTGTAACAAGTGAGCGTAATTTACGCCGCTTCCTGCTCTTTTTGAACGCGAACAGCGTCGATAACACGTACCAACTTGCCAGCTGCTGCTTCTTTCATACAGCTCATCAGTTTTGCCAGACCTTCTTCGTAAGTCGGCAAGCTTGCCAACATACTGACGTCTACAACTGAACCTTCAAAGGCTGCTGTTTTCAGCTCAAACTTATCATTTCCCTTAGCGAATTCTTTCAGAATACGCGCACCAGCACCTGGGTGCTCGTTAGAGAATGCAATGATAGTAGGGCCAACGAAAGAATCAGACAGACATTCGAACGCTGATCCAGCTACTGCACGACGAGCCAGCGTGTTACGAACAACACGCAGCCATACGCCATTTTCACGAGCCTGCTTACGCAGCGCAGTCATGTCAGTCACGGTTACACCGCGAGAGTCAGCAACTACAGCTGATAGAGCGCTCTGAGCAGCTTCCTGGACTTCAGCGACGATCGCTTTTTTGTCTTCTAGTCCTAATGCCACAATTAACTCCTGGATTGAGTCTTTCGACTATTTACCAAATCTACAAACGTAGATTTACGAGTGTGCGGTGTTTTTCACCGTCTGCGCAGGCCGGTTCCCCATTAAGACACTTTCAACAAGTATCACCTGCGGTCTTTGACGGCCTTCGTCTCTGTCTAACAGGTCACGAAGACCCTCAAAAAACCTTGAGGGTTGATTAAGCGTTTAGTGACGCCTGATCAACCAACAGACCTGGCCCCATAGTAGAGGACAGTGTCACTTTCTTAACATAAACGCCTTTGGCAGAAGCAGGCTTTAGCTTCTTAAGATCAGCAAGCAATGCTTCGATGTTCTGCTGAATCGACTCAGGAGCAAATTCAATCTTACCAACACCAGCATGGATGATCCCGTTCTTATCTGTACGGAAGCGTACTTGACCAGCCTTAGCATTTTTAACCGCTGTAACAACATCAGGCGTTACCGTGCCAACTTTTGGGTTAGGCATCAGACCACGAGGACCTAGAACTTGACCCAACTGACCCACAACGCGCATAGCATCAGGAGTAGCGATTACAACGCCATAATCCAGATCACCACCTTTCATTGCTTCTGCAAGGTCTTCAAAACCTACCACATCAGCACCAGCTTCTTTTGCTTTTTCGGCATTCTCGCCTTGAGCAAATACAGCAACACGAACATCTTTACCTGTGCCGTTTGGCAAAACAGTAGAGCCGCGAACAACCTGGTCAGATTTACGAGGATCAACACCTAGATTGATAGACACATCGATAGACTCTTTAAAGCCTACAGTCGAAATTTTTGCTAATGTCTCTACAGCCTCTGTAATAGAGTATGCTTTTCCGGACTCAACTACTTCACGGATCGCCTTTTGGCGCTTAGTCAGCTTAGCCATTATTCCATACCCTCCACGACGATACCCATGCTACGAGCACTACCTGCGATAGTACGAACAGCAGCATCCATATCAGCAGCCGTCAAATCTGCCATCTTAGTTGTTGCAATTTCTTCAACTTGAGCACGAGTCACAGTACCGACTTTCTCAGTATTAGGACGGCCAGAGCCACTCTTCAAACCGGCTGCTTTCTTCAACAAAATAGAAGCTGGAGGCGTTTTTGTGATGAAGGTAAAGCTGCGATCGCTGTACACAGTAATAACTACTGGTGTAGGCAGACCTGGCTCTAAACCTTGAGTTTCAGCGTTAAAAGCCTTACAAAACTCCATAATGTTCACACCATGCTGACCCAAAGCTGGACCAACTGGGGGACTTGGGTTTGCCTGACCTGCTTTGACCTGCAGCTTAATGTAAGCCTGTATTTTCTTGGCCATTATTTTATCTCCTATGGGTTAATCGCCTTACGGCTCCCCGATTTTTACAGACGCAAAAACTCCACCTCAACAAAGGCAGAGTTTTCAAAAATTCTTATCTTAGGCCTTTTCGACCTGACCAAACTCCAACTCTACCGGCGTAGAGCGACCAAAAATCAAAACCGCAACCTTAAGGCGATTCTTATCGTAGTCAACCTCTTCAACCACACCATTAAAGTCAGCAAAAGGACCATCTGAAACACGAACCATTTCACCAGGCTCAAATACCGTTTTAGGCTTAGGCTTATCACCGCCACTTTCAACGCGAGACTTCATATCTTCAGCCTCACGAGCGGTCATCGGCGCCGGCTTATCCGCCGTACCGCCAATAAAACCTAGAACGCGGTCTGTATGCTTAACCAAATGCCACGTCTCATCCGTCATTTCCATTTCAACAAAAACATAACCCGGATAAAACTTACGCTCAGACTTACGCTTTTTACCTTCGCGAATCTCAACCACTTCTTCAGTAGGCACAAGAATATCGCCAAACATATCCTCAAGACCCGCTAACGCTATACGCTCTTCCAGCGAACCTTTAACACGCTTCTCATAGTTAGAATGAGCATGAACAACATACCAATTTTTAGCCACGCCGCTCTCTCCTAACCAATCACACTAGAGACCATCCAACCCAATAATGAGTCAAGCCCCCACAAAAACAAGCCGATTAACAACACAACAACCACAACCATCGCCGTAGTCTGAAGCGTTTCCTGGCGCGTAGGCCAAACCACCTTACGCACTTCATTTTTCGCCTCTTTAAAAAGAGTGAAAAACGCCTTACCCTTAGCCGTCTGCAATGCAACAAAACCAGCCACCAAAGCCAGCACCAGCAACCCAATAACACGATACAGCAAAGACTGCTCCGCATACATCGAGTTACCAACAACACCTACAGCAACCAGCAGAATAACTACCAACCACTTTATAGCGTCAAACTTAGATACTTCAGTTGTCTCTTTTGAATTCACGCTTGTTAGCCTCGGCTTCGAATAAAGCTTGCGCTTTGAAACCATCTTCGACTGAAGATGGCAGGCCAGGAGGGACTCGAACCCACAACCTGCGGTTTTGGAGACCGCTGCTCTGCCAATTGAGCCACTGACCTACTGAAAACAGGGATGCACATTATAGTCACACCCCCGGTACTTGGCAATACCTTTTTACAAGTATTAAGCGATTACTTTAGATACAACGCCTGCACCTACTGTACGACCGCCTTCACGGATCGCAAAACGCAGACCTTCATCCATCGCGATTGGTGCAATCAGGCTAACAACCATTTTAACGTTGTCACCTGGCATTACCATTTCTACGCCTTCTGGCAGTTCACAGTTACCTGTTACGTCCGTTGTACGGAAGTAGAACTGTGGACGATAGCCTTTGAAGAATGGCGTATGACGACCACCTTCATCTTTGCTCAGTACGTATACTTCACATTCGAAGTTAGTGTGCGGGTTGATCGTACCTGGCTTAGCCAATACTTGACCACGCTCTACGTCATCACGCTTAGTACCACGCAACAAGGCACCAATGTTCTCACCTGCACGACCTTCGTCAAGCAGCTTACGGAACATCTCTACACCTGTACATGTCGTTGTTTGTGTTTCGCGGATACCAACGATTTCGATTGGCTCACCCACTTTCACAATACCACGCTCAACACGGCCTGTTACTACCGTACCACGACCAGAGATTGAGAATACGTCCTCGATAGGCATCAGGAATGGCTGATCGATCGCACGAACTGGCTCAGGGATGTAAGAGTCTAGTGCTTCTACCAGATTCTTAACCGCTGTTGTGCCCAGCTCGTTGTCGTCTTCGCCGTTCAATGCCATCAATGCAGAACCGCAGATGATTGGCGTGTCATCGCCTGGGAAGTCGTAAGTATCCAGCAGCTCACGAATTTCCATCTCTACCAATTCACGCATTTCAGCGTACTCTTCAGAGTCAACACCGCCACAGTCTTCTGCAAGCAGGTCGGCTTTGTTCAGGAATACTACGATGTAAGGTACACCAACCTGACGAGATAGCAGGATGTGCTCACGCGTCTGTGGCATTGGGCCATCAGTTGCGCCACATACTAGAATTGCGCCGTCCATCTGAGCCGCACCGGTGATCATGTTTTTTACATAATCGGCGTGACCTGGGCAGTCTACGTGCGCATAGTGACGGATGCTTGATTCGTACTCTACGTGCGACGTAGAGATTGTGATACCACGCTCACGCTCTTCTGGTGCTTTATCGATACCGTCAAACGCTACCGCTTCACCACCGAATACTTCTGCACATACGCGCGTCAGAGCTGCTGTCAAAGTTGTTTTACCGTGGTCAACGTGGCCGATAGTACCTACGTTAACGTGCGGCAGATTACGTTCAAATGTTGATTTTGCCATCGTTAATATTCCCAAACATACCAGTTAAGATCTATAGACCACCAATACAACAAAGGGCAGACATATTTCTACATCTACCCTTTTAAATTCTGGAGCTCAAGAGCGGAATTGAACCGCCGACCTCACCCTTACCAAGGGTGTGCTCTACCCCTGAGCTACTTGAGCAAATATAGCAAGCTCTGGAGCGGGTAGCGGGAATCGAACCCGCCTCTTCAGCTTGGAAGGCTGAGGTAATAGCCACTATACCATACCCGCCGAACCGAGCTTTGTTATGGTGGTGGGGGGTGGATTCGAACCACCGAAGCTTTCGCGTCAGATTTACAGTCTGATCCCTTTGGCCACTCGGGAACCCCACCAGCATTTTTTACTTCGTGGTGCCGGCACCAAGAGTCGAACTCGGGACCTACTGATTACAAGTCAGTTGCTCTACCAGCTGAGCTATACCGGCTTAACGAAGTGGCGCATATGTTACTGATCACGTTTTTGTGATGCAACCCCTTTGCACACTTTTTTTTCTATTTTTATACTTCTATAAGCTTCTAGCAGCACATCATTGATTTTATTGATCAAATTCTCATCACTTATCAACTTCAAGCGCACCCGATATTGGCCAGTTTCCTGCCGCTCTGGCAGTTCTGCCCGAGCATCTTGAGCATCATCCAACAGAATGAGCGGCTCCAGCCCCTGCTCAGTCATAAAGGCAGCAATTTGATCAGCATCGGCTTGCGTACCTATACCTCGATATTCGTAGCACAAACCATCCTTATCTAATTCCTTAAAAACCAAAGGCTCAGACCGTTTTGTCAGCGCCTGATCAGGCACTTCAGTAACAAAGCGCAACTCCATCGCCCGCTCTAATGCCAAAGATTCCTCTTCTTGTTGTGGCTTTTCGAGCATCACGAAGCCAAAGAATGTCAGAGCGTTCGCCAATACGAGAAATGCCAGAATCCACTTTTTCACGATAAACACACTTTTGGTAATGCTTCCAAAACCAAATCCGGCAGATACTGCCCTGCACCAGCCATTTTATGAAATAAGGCGCCGTCTCCTCCAGTGATGAATAGTTGCGCACCCTCAGCATCAGCCTTTTGCCGAATAGATAGCGCCAATCCATTGAGTGTAAAAGCAGCGCCATGCATGACTGCTTCAGCAGTATTTGTGCCCGGCACATATAAGAGATTACTGACAGATTCATCAAACCTCACCTGAGCCGTATTACGAAGTAGGCTTTCCTGCATGAGACGCAGACCCGGAATGATATAGCCACCATCGTGCTGCCCATCCTTGCTAACAAAGTCGATTGTGATCGCACTACCACAATCAACAACGATCACCTGACACTCCGCCCGATCATAGGCCGCTACCATAGCCAACCAACGATCCACCCCCATTTTTGAGGGATCCGCATAGCTGTTTTTGACACGCCCACACAAAGACTGCGTCCGTGCAAACAGGGGTGTTAAGGACCACAAACGTTCACACACATCAACCAAGGCTCTCTCGAACTCAACGCCTGCCACCGACCCAGCAAGCACCTGCTGTATGGCATACTCTGCCAGCGTATCAAATGATCCCGGCTCAAATAGAGGGGTTCGAACAGCGCCCGACTGCACAGCCGTGTTATTACATACTAGCCGCCACTTGATAAAAGTATTACCAGCATCGATTTCAAGAATCACGCAGCGCCCTCATACTGACTTCGCCTGCATGGAAGTGCTCCACGCCTCCTTGGTGATGAATAATCAGCGCTCCATGTCCGTCAACACCCAAGCAACGACCAACAATTTCTTTATTCCCTAAAATCAACCTCACCGGTTCATTTTGAAAAGCATGTACCGCTTGCCACTCTTCTCTATACCCGGAAAAACCTATTGAGCCGAACCGCTCTAATTCAGGAATTAGGTGATTTAAAATAGCGGCCATTAACTGATTCCGTGACATGGGCATACTGGTTAAACGGCTTAGATCGACCCATGGTTGATCTATTTTGGCTTCTTCACCTTCAGGCATCGCCACATTAACACCAACACCAATAACAACTTGACACTCACCTGCTGCATCACCCTGCATCTCCAATAGAATACCAGCAAGTTTATGAGAGCCCACCAACAGATCATTGGGCCATTTGAGGCTTACCCCTTGAATACCCAACGATTGCAAGGCTTTATGTATCGCTAAACCTACAACCAAACTTAACCCCTCTAACGCAGCAACACCCTCGCTAAAACCCCACACAAGGGAAAAGTAAAGATTACAGCCAAAGGGGCTCACCCATGTCCGCCCTCTGCGCCCTTTACCAGCTGTCTGATATTCAGCCAGATATAAATGCCCAGCCGCCGATCCTTGCTGAACGTCACGCATCGCCATGAGATTTGTAGAGTCGACTACTCTTTCAAGCAAAATACGCTTTAGCCGCGCCCCCACCTGCTGATGGCAAGCTTGCGAAATACTTTGCTCACACAGCAAATCCAGCCCCCTAGGCAATCGATAACCCCGCCCACGGACGCTAT
This sequence comes from Neptunomonas concharum, assembly GCF_008630635.1. Lineage (NCBI taxonomy): Bacteria > Pseudomonadati > Pseudomonadota > Gammaproteobacteria > Oceanospirillales > Oceanospirillaceae > Neptunomonas > Neptunomonas concharum. The sequence continues at coordinate 3,329,862 of NZ_CP043869.1, forward strand.
ATATTTCAACGCCTAAAGATTCAAGCATCTTCATCTGTTTCCAGATAGCACTACGGCTCACACCAAGCCGCTCACCCAGCTCCTGACCGGAATGAAAACATCCATCTGCAAGTACTGACAGTAAACGCTCATCTATCATGCAGTGACTCTCTGATACACGACAAAACTATAATCATAGGGGTTAGGCCCTTCTGCAGAGAAGTCTTCGCGACCAATCTCTTCCCAGTCAGACTGCTTAAACTCAGGAAAATAGGCATCACCTTCAACTTCAGCATGAACTTGCGTGACATACAGCCTCTTAGTCAATGGCAAAGCTTGTGAGTAGATTTGCTCTCCTCCAATAATCATTGCCTCGTCACAACCATCAATCATCGCCTGACTTTCAGCAAGATCGATCGCTTCATCCAAGGAGTGCACGACCTTAACACCCTCTTGCTGATAATCCAGATCTCTTGTGACTACTATATTGAGGCGCCCAGGAAGCGGCTTACCGATGGAGTCAAACGTCTTACGCCCCATGATAATGGGCTTCCCCATCGTAGCCTGCTTGAAATACTTAAGATCCCCCGGCAGATACCATGGCAGCTTATTATCACGTCCTATAACACGATTCTGAGCCTGGGCAACGATCATAGCGACTCTCATTCAATTTACACCTTTTGGAAATTAGTTACGCGACAACTTCTTACACTGAAAAAGGATACTGTATCGCAGGATGGCATTCATACCCGGTTACTTCGAAATCTTCCAGCGTCACCCAAGTTTCGAGATCTTCGAGGGATTTAATATCAGGGTTAATATGCAACTGTGGCAAATTGAACGGCTCTCGCTTGAGCTGCACATCGCGCATCAACGCGATCTGATCTTCATAGATATGAGCATTCACAATTTTATGAAACGCCTGCCCCGGTTTATGGCCTGTAATCTGCGCAATGATTTTTAGAAATGCGAATACCTGAACCTGATTAAACACCAATCCTAATGGCACATCACATGAGCGCTGATAAGAAGTTAAGTATAAGGTATCCCCGAGCAGAGAAAATGTATGCGTATGCATACACGGACGCAAGCACCCCATATGAAATTCGCCGGGGTTATAGAAACTCAAAATTTCTCCGCGATCGTCTATACCACGGGATAGGTTATCAACCAATTTACGCAACTGATCGATCACTTCCCCATCCAGCTTTTGCCAATTTCGCCCCTGCACTCCGTAAACACGCCCCATGTCATCCGGCCCTTTACGAAAGGGGTTCTTCAACCAAGCGGCATTTTCATTCGCATTAGCATCCCAAGTTTTTGTGCCCAACGCTCGAAAATCGGCAGCGCTATCATATCCACGAATATAACCCAGCAACTCTGCAATAGCAGCCTTCCAAAAAGACTTTCGAGTCGTTAGCAGAGGGAAGCAATTATTCTCTACATCATAAGTTAGGTCTGCGTTAATAACGGTCAAACAACGCTTACCTGTTCGCTCATTTTCAACCCACCGGCCTTCATTAATAATGCGCTGGCAAAGATCTAAATACGCTTTCATCGTGAAGCACCTTCAGTGAGATATAAGTTACTAAACATCTGTCGTCTTATAATATCTTTATTTAAGAACAAAAGAAAAAACGTACGAATCAGGCCTAAAGTATACATCCTAGAAACACCCTTCTTCTGGTTATGTGCTATACCAAAGAGAGAAGAACATCACCAGAGGTCTCCATGTGAAAAAATTAGACAGCATATCAATAGCAAAAAAGCTTGCTATCGCTCCTACTGTATTAATCCTTATTCTGCTTACAACAGTTGCTATAGGAACCAACCTGCTTTTTAAGCTTTCAGAAGAGATGAGGGTTGTTTCATTCGACTTAGCGCCTGATCTAGAGCTTGCCGCCATCGTAACCGACAAAGTGTACGGATTACGACTGAATGTAAAAAACTACATCAAAACGGGTGATGAGGAGCACGTTAGCAAATTCCAAGATATCAGCAAAGAATGGGAAGAAACCCAAGCGCGTGCGTTTGCCGACATCCTTAATCCTGAGCGCGTGAACATGCTGGAAAAACTCAAATCCATGAAACAGGATTACCAAAATACGTTTCTGGAAACCGTTGTAGCCAATATGCGTAAGCGTAATGCTTTAGTTCACGACGTACTTGATGCCAACGGCCCCAAGATTGAGAAAAACCTGACAAAAGTCATGGATAGCGCCAAGCAGGATGGTGATGTTATTGCCGCTTATCATGCTGGTCGGGCAATTCGCGCCCTTCTTTTAGCACGGCTGTATACCGCCAAGTTCCTTGTTGAGAACAAGCCTGCGCAAGTCGAGCGCTTTAACGATGAACTAAGTGCAGTCCATAAAGAGATCGATAGTTTATTGAGCACCCTGGAAAACCCAACCCGACGCACCCTGACATTAGAATCACAAGATCTTATCAATAAATATGCAACCGCTGCCAATGCCGTCAGTAAAGTCATTTTCGAGAGAAATAAAGGCATTGAAAAGCTCGACACCATTGGCCCACAAACCGTTACTCTGGTTGCCAAACTACGCCACTCAATCGCAGAATCCATGCAAGCAGCAGCCGAATCCGCAGAGAACACCACGCATACGGCAACCACAACGCTCTGGCTGGTTACTATCATTGGCATCTTAGTCGGTATCGTGGTTTCTTTCGTCATAGCGAGAGCCATTATCAGTAAGATCAATAACACTAACTCAGTGCTGGGAGATATTGCACAAGGCGAAGGAGATTTAACCATTCGCATCCCAGTTTCCGGCTCTGACGAGTTAGCTAAGCTTGCACAGAATTACAATACCTTCGCTGAGAAGTTGCAACGCACCATTACTCAGCTAGCATCATCGGTTGATACACTAAAAAGCTCCGCCGACAATATGACCACACTGGCTAATGGGACTCAAAAAGAGATCTATGAGCAGCAAACACAAGCTCAAATGGCAGCCTCTGCAACCAATGAAATGGCAGCCAGTGCGCAGGAGGTAAGTCACAGCGCAGCGATGGCATCGGAGCTTTCTCAATCGACTGCTGCTGCCGCAAACCAAGGCAAAAGCGTCGTTGTCGAAGCAGCACACGCTATGCGACAGTTATCTCAGCAAGTGGCAGAATCCAGCAGCACCGTTGATAGCCTCCGTTCAGATAGTGAAGAGATCGGCTCCGTTCTAGATGTTATCCGCAGTATCGCTGAGCAAACCAACTTACTAGCTCTCAACGCCGCCATTGAAGCGGCCCGAGCAGGCGAGCAGGGCCGGGGGTTTGCCGTTGTTGCGGACGAAGTTCGCTCTTTAGCATCGCGAACACAGGTATCAACAGAAGAGATCCAAACCATCATCGTCAATCTGCAGCAGCGCTCAGAAAGCGCTAGTAAGGCAATGGCACAAAGCAGATTGAATGCTGAAAGCACCGAAGAGCGAGTCAGAGCCGCAGAGGAATCTCTAACCTCTATCGCCTCTTATGTCGCACAAATTAACGACTCTATTGGACAGATCTCAGCCGCAGCTACCGAACAAGCAGCAGCTACAGACGAGGTAAGCCAGAATGTAAACACCATGTCCGACATCTCAGAGCAAACACTGAATCAGTCTATCGAAACAACAGCTTCGGCGGAGCAGTTAAAAGGGCTCGGAAATGAAATAGGCAACCTAGTAAAACAGTTTAAGTTCTGATTGCAAAAGCTCACTCTCTGGGCTGTGATTGCACGTATATCACAGCTCAGATTTTCCTCTCTTTTGGTATGCCCAATAAAATAACAAAAGACCTATCACTATCATCGGTAGTGATAACAACTGCCCTTTCGTTAGCCAACCAAAGGCAATGTAGCCAATATGAGCATCTGGCTCACGGAAAAATTCAACTGCCGAACGAAAGACACCATACAAAATCAGAAACATGGCGGATACGGCCATTCTCGGGCGAGGTTTAGCGGAGAACCACCAAAGTACAGCAAACATCACCAAACCTTCTAACAGAGCTTCATAAAGTTGCGAAGGATGGCGCCCAATACCATCACCAGCACGCGGAAACACAACCGCCCAAGGTACGTCTGCCGCTCGCCCCCATAACTCACCGCCGATAAAGTTACCAACGCGACCAACCCCCAAGCCTATAGGTACCAGTGGCGCAACAAAATCTCCCATCTGAAAAAAGCTTTTATCGTAGCGCCGCCCAAATACCCAAAGCACAACGAGTACACCTATCAAGCCGCCATGAAAGGACATCCCTCCTTCCCAGACAGCAAATAACCACAGTGGGTCAGTTAAAAACTGATCAAAATTATAAAAAAGGACATAGCCCATGCGCCCACCGAGAACAACCCCCATCGCCCCCCAAAAAATAAGGTCAGAAACTTGTTCGGTCGTCCAACCAGAGTTGGGTTGCTTCGCTCGATAACTGCCCAAACCAAACGCCGTAGCAAAGGCAATAAGGTACATCAAGCCATACCAGTGTATTTGCATAAACCCTAAATCGAGGGCAATAGGATCGATATTATGAACCCACATACTGTTCCCTAAAACATGTTAGATAATAGAAAGCGCAGTGCCACTAAAAATAAAAAAACCGCAAAAATCTTCTTCAATAGATCAGCGGGCAGGCTGTGAGCCAATTTCGCACCGACCTTCGCAAAAATCGAGCTACTGGCAATAATGCCCAGAAAGGCTGGCAGGTAGATATATCCTAAGCTCCACTGTGCTAGCCCTTCTTCTCCCCAGCCCGTATAAATATTAGTGAGTGCGCCCATGGCAGCAATGGGTAGACCACAAGCAGCCGAGGTAGCCACAGCTTGCTGCATAGGAACTTGCTTCCAAGTGAGGTAGGGCACTGTTAGCGTTCCCCCTCCAATGCCAAACAGGGCTGACGCCCAACCAATCACACCACCAGCTCCAGCCAAACCATTATTAGAGGGGACTTCAGCACCGGCTTTAGGCTTAAGCCCAAAAGCCATTTGGAAAGCAACCGCCAAGGCGAAGAGACCAATCGCAATTTGCAGGTGCCTGCCCTCCATTTTATCTGCCGTCAGCACGCCAACAAACGCACCGATTAGAATCCCCACCATCAGCGGTTTGAATATCTCCCAACGAACAGCACCTCGCTTATGGTGCGCACGAATCGAGCTGATAGAGGTTACAACGATCGTCGCCAACGACGTAGCTACTGCTGCATGGGTGAGCACGTCTGGAGACATACCTTGCAAGCCAAAACTAAACACCAACACAGGAACGATCAAAAGACCACCACCGATACCAAATAAGCCAGCAACGACACCAGCAGCAGCACCGAGTACTAAATAAAGCAAGAGTGTAAGTAACATCCGTCAAAATCCATTATGATCGTATAAAAGGCTAGTGTATCGGAATAGTCTTTCATTAAACATACAAGAGAGAGCTCCTACCGTGTGCTTAATTGTTTTTGCTTACCAATGCCATCCGGACTACCCGTTATTACTTGTCGCCAACCGCGATGAGTTCTTTGCGCGCCCGACCTTGGCAATGGATATATGGCCTGACCATCCCACGGTTCTTGCTGGCCGAGACCTTGAGCAGATGGGAACTTGGCTAGGGGTGAGTAAAGAAGGGAAGTTTTCGGCCGTTACCAACTACCGAAATGGAAAAGATAAAAACACGACTCTCCTATCACGCGGCAACCTGACAAGGGAATTCTTAACCGGCCCAGACAGCGCTTCTGATTTTTTAAATCACCTATCTCACACTAAGCAAAACTATGGCGGCTTTAATCTACTCTTGGGTGATAAGACGGGACTTTACTATACGTCTAATCGCGGCGCAGAAAGCACCCAATTAACACCCGGCATTTACGGGCTGAGTAACGCTTTCCTTGATACACCTTGGCCAAAACTCCTGAAAGCCAAAGAGAATCTACGAGCAGCACTCAATACGGAAATATCACTAGGGAATCTTGCCAATATTTTGAACGACCAAAAAGTAGCTGCCGATGAACAACTGCCAGATACCGGTATCAGTCAAGCATGGGAAAGATTATTGTCCTCCTGCTTCATTCATTCTGCAGAGTATGGAACCCGAGCGACCACCGTATTGAGACAGCGTAAAGATGGGCTAACGGAGCTAATCGAAACCAGCTATGGAGCAGAAGGGTTTCTCGAACAGCGGCGCTACAGTGAGCAAATACCGCTTATCGGAAACAAAGAATAAAAAGCTATTTGCACAACGATTAGTCTGGAAGCACTGGCCGAGCTAGCTGGCTTAAGCCTAATGTTTGAATGGTATCGGACATCAGCGCTTGTATTTTATCCGCATCATCCATGCGGCTGACTTGTGCTAGCAAAGCCTCCGCTTGGGCCATGGTCACGCCCCGAATCGCTGATTTTATACCAGGAAGATTGGTAGCGTTCATTGATAACACATCATAACCCATTGCCATCAGCAGTAGTGCACCGCCCGGCTCAGCCGCCATTTCCCCGCAAATAGAGACTTGCACACCCTCTTTGTGGGCTTCTCTTGATATATATTCCAAGGCTTTTAACACAGCAGGATGATAAGCCATATAAAGTCCGGCCACTCGTGGATTATTGCGATCCACCGCCAACAGATATTGCGTTAAATCGTTAGACCCCACAGAAATAAAATCAACTCGCTGAGCAAACAGCCTTGCTTGATAAACGGCTGCGGGCACCTCAATCATTACACCCACTAAAGGGCGCTCTACCACATAACCCTCGTCCTGCAATTCGGCCAAAGCTCGATCCAGCAGACGTTTCGCTTCATCGACTTCATGAACACTGGTGACCATAGGCAACATAATCCGCAAATTACCTAAGCCCTCGTTCGCCCGAAGCATGGCGCGAATCTGAACAAGAAAAATTTCAGGATGATCTAATGTGACGCGAATACCCCTCCAGCCCAAGAACGGGTTCTCTTCCTGAATAGGAAAATAAGGCAGCGCTTTATCCCCGCCAATATCCAATGTCCTCATGGTCACGGGCAAAGGCGCAAACGCTTCCAGCTGTTTACGATAGATCTGCGTTTGCTCATGCTCACTCGGGAAAAAATCACGCACCATAAAAGGAATCTCTGTGCGATACAGGCCGATGCCTTCAGCTCCCTTTTCCAAAGACCTGGCCACATCGGCGATCAGCCCGGTATTTACCCAAAGCGGCATCCGCACGCCGTCCTGAGTAATCGCAGGCAGTTCCTTTAAAGTGGCAAGCTCTGCCGCCACTTCTGCCTGCTCCCGCAAAATCTCACGATATGCCTCTAACAATTCATCCGACGGATCAACGTAGAGCCGGCCGGAGTAGCCATCCAAAATAATATGTCGGCCATCGAGACGGCGGTAAGGTAAGTCGACTATCCCCATAACTGTGGGTATGCCCATAGAACGAGCTATAATCGCCGCATGAGAGTTACCAGAACCATGTACCGAAACAAGGCCTGCTAGCTTCTCAGTAGAGACCTCGCCCAGTAAGGCGGGCGAAAGCTCATCGGCTACCAATATTGCATTTTCGGGAAGCTCGATAGCTTGTCGTTCGCTTTCTTCTTGAAGATAACTGAGTACCCGTCGCCCCAGATCACGGATATCCGTTGCCCGCTCTCGAAGATAAGGATCATCCATCATGGCGAACTGACCAGCATTCGTCATAATAACGCGGCTCAGTGCGCCCGGTGCCCAACTACCCGCTCGAATCTGCTCAACGATTTCCCCGGATAAAGCGTTGTCATCCAACATACGCAGATAAACATCAAATAAAGCTTGCTCATCATGACGCAAACGGCGCGCCAGTTTTGCGCTCACCTTACGAATATCTTTGCGAACCTTGTCCAGCGCTTGCTGAAAACGCTTTATTTCCAGCTCAATATCTTCTGCTTCTTTCTCTGGAACCGCCTCGATATTAGCCAAAGGGGCGACAACCACGACGGTGCCAATAGCAACGCCAGGTGCGCCTGGCACGCCTTCGAACCGATACTCAATCCCTTTTTCTTGTGTCTTTGACACTTTTGAAACTGAACCTGTTGCCTCTGCTAGCGCAATGACACCCGCCAACTGAGCCGACACTGTCACTAGAAAAGCTTCTTCGCTTTCATCATAGCGGCGACACTCTTTCTGCTGCACCACCAACACGCCCAGCACTTGCCGTTGATGGATAATAGGTACACCAAGAAACGCATGGAAGCGTTCCTCTCCTGTTTCTTGGAGATAACAAAAGGCGGGGTGGGTTTCGGCATCTTCTAGGTTAATAGGCTCTGCGCGTCGCGCGACCATCCCAACGATCCCTTCAGAAGAGGACAGCGATACCTTGCCTATAGATTTCCGATTCAGGCCCTGCGATGCCCTCAACACAAACCGCTGAGAGGAAGGATCGAAGAGAAACACCGAGCAAACTTCGGTTTTCATGTCTCGCTGAATTCTGCGCACGATGAGATCCAGTGCAGAATTAACATCCGCTGCTGTACTCACTTCCTGAACAATTTTACGCAGCAACTCAAGCATGAGCACAGCTCCTTTAGATTACAAGATTACCGTCTATCGATCACACGCGATAACCTAGGTGACAACTCCTTCATAGCCTTACGGTACACTTCACGCTTAAATGAAACAACCTGCCCTAGTGGATACCAATAACTCACCCATTGCCACCCATCAAACTCTGGCGACTCACTGTGGTCGATGGTCACTGCTGAGTCATGACTTAACATTCTCAACAGATACCACTTCTGTTTCTGTCCCACACAGACCGGGTGGGAGTGTCTGCGGATCATGCGCTTGGGTAGTCGATAACGAAGCCAGCCACGGGTAACCGCAACAACTTCAACATCGCTCGCATTGAGGCCGATTTCCTCTTTCAGCTCGCGGTACATCGCTTGTTCTGGTGTCTCATCCGGATTGATTCCCCCTTGAGGAAACTGCCAAGCATCTTGTCCTATACGCCGCGCCCAAAGCACCTGACCCAGAGAGTTTGCCAGAATGATACCGACATTCGGTCTGAACCCATCTGAATCAATCACGTTTTAAAATCCTAAACTTAATTACCCCTATTGTTCCACACTTCCCGCCATCCGCAAATAGCCTGCCAACTCTCTCGTTACCAGACAATTTTCTTTTAGATATTTGAAAGCACTAACAGATACCTCTATGCTTGCGCCGCTATAGGAAGGAGATAAGTGATGCGATTGGCAATTTTTGACTTGGATAACACCTTACTAGCCGGTGACAGCGACCATGCTTGGGGTGAGTTCTTATGCGAACAAGGTATCGTTGATGCGGCGGAATACAGCCGAGCTAATGACTATTTCTATGAGGAATACAAAAAGGGAACACTCGATATTCATGAGTTTCTCAGCTTTGCTTTGCGTCCTCTGACTATGCTTCCAAATGACGAGCTGCATCGCTTACACACGCAATTTATGGCGGACAAAGTAGAACCGATGATACTAAGCAAATCATTGAGCTTGTTGCAAAAACACAAAGCTCAAGGCGACTTCCTGCTTATCATTACCGCTACGAATAGTTTTGTCACCTCCCCTATTGCCAAACGACTGGGTGTGGACGCCATATTGGCAACAGACCCAGAACAGCACGACGGCATCTACACCGGCAAAGTAGCTGGTACCCCCTGCTTTCAAGAAGGCAAAGTTATTCGTCTAAAACGCTGGCTGGAAGAGACCGGCTACTCATTAGAGGACAGCCACTTTTACAGTGACTCACGCAATGATTTACCTCTGCTTGAGATCGTTGATCATCCAGTCGTTGTCGATGCGGATGAAACACTGCTGCAAATCGCCCAAGAACGCCACTGGCCAAGCATCAGTTTGCGCTAGCCCACAAAGACGTCTGTCGAGCATCCCACCATTCAGGATGCTCGGCAAGATTGCAAAGACTCATTCAGTGACTTCATAACATCACCCCGGGTAATTAGCCCAACCAAAACCTCTTCATCTACAACAGGGAAAATTTTCGGCTGACCGCGCCCAAGAATTTGGGACAGCTCCAGAATCGACAACTGGGGAGAAACAAACAACGGATCTGCCCGCATAATATCCCGAACATGAATATGGGTGTCGCAGTGATAGCTATCGGTTATCAGCGCTTTTATACAATCTTGCTCCGATAAAAACCCTGTTAAGGCCGAGTTCTCATCCACTACAGGCAAACCTAAATACCCGCTTTGTAAAATAGCATCAACGGCATCGGCCAAACCGGTATCCAGCTGTAATACGGGGGGATGTTGCCTCATCAAATCTTTTACTTTAAGCATGGCTTTCTCCTTTCTCCGATATCTATTTATGACCAGTATCCGCCGAAAAAACTCCCGTGCCTAATGAGATATAACTATCTTATCCATAGTTCCGTCATATCAGGTATTATGAGCAGGACTCGATACTGAGTAAACGGCATGAATAATAAGAAAAAAAATAGACTATCATTTAAGCTTTCATTACAGACGCGCGTGGTATTAGCCCTCTCTGCGCTCGTGCTTATCCAGACTGCATTGCTGGGGGGATATGCATTATCCCACTTAGCTAGCACCGTTGAAGAACAGATTGGCCTAAGAGCGCTCCAGATGGCAAATGCCGTTGCACAGATGCCTGCTGTTATTTATGGGGTCAAATCCCGCGATTCAGAGTCTCTACAAACACTGGTTGAAACAATACGCAAGACAGGAGATGCCCGATTTATCGTAATAGGCGATACACAGGGCATTCGGTTCACACATCCCATCCCAGAGCGGATAGGCAAACCCCGAGTAGGTGACGACAATGAACCGGCTCTTAAAGAGGGGAAGTCCTATATCTCCAAAGCAACCGGATCACTCGGCCCCTCCATCCGTGGTAAAGCTCCCGTTATCGACCGTTATGGCCAAATCATTGGTGTCGTATCGGTGGGTTATATGGTGGACAAAGTGGATTACATCATTGACAACTATCAGCGCAACATACTATTTACGATGCTCATTGCGCTGGCAGCGTCGACCTACTTTGCAATTTTGATCTCTAAATATATTAAGAAGCTGATTTTTGGTCTGGAACCGGAAGAGATTGCGCGTTTATTTAATGAGCGAAATGCCACGCTGGAGTCGATTAGGGAAGGGGTCATCTCTGTTAATGCCGACGGCATCATTACGACATTCAACCGTGCTGCTATCGAAACACTTGGCTTAGAGCCTAATCAAATTCTCAACGGCAAGCCTCTTCGGGAGGTCTTACCTAACACCAACCTTCTAGAGATTCTCGAAAGTGGTAAGCCCCAATTTGACCACGAGAGTTATGCGAATCAGAAAAGCATCATAGTGAACCGTATTCCGATTATCGACGAAGGCAAAGTGACCGGCGTTGTATCCAGCTTTAGACGCAAAGATGAGATGGAAGAAGTCAGCAGACAGCTAACCCGAATCCAACACTACGCTGAAACGCTGCGCAGCCAAGCTCATGAGTACTCCAATAAATTACATACCATCGCAGGACTCATAGAGATAGGTGCCACAGAACAAGCTTTGGAAATAATTGGACAAGAGACGCAAGATCACCAAGCGTTACTGCATTTCTTGGTCGATGCAGTAAAAGACCCTGTCCTGTCCGGCTGCTTATTAGGCAAATTTAACCGAGCCCACGAAATGGGGCTAAAATTAACCATTGATCAGGAGAGCCGTATCGACGTACTGCCTCCACATATTGCGGCAGAACAACTGGTGACGGTTCTAGGTAATATCTTAGACAACGCTTTTGAGGCCACACTTAAACACCACGGTAAAGAGATACAGCTATCCATGACTGATCTTGGTAACGATCTTATCTTCGAAGTCGAAGACCAAGGCGCTGGTATCCCACCTGCTGAGGTTAACCAAATTTTTGAAAAAGGCGTAAGCAGCAAGTCAGAAACAGGACATGGTTGGGGCTTATATCTAGCACGACAAATCATCAACCAACTGCATGGGCAGATAGAAGTTGAGTGCCCCAGTAAAGGAGGCTCACGCATCACTGTTTATCTACCTAAGAGGCAACACTCATGAAAACCATTAACGTGGTGATTATTGAAGACGATCCACGAATCGCTGAAATCCAGCATCGTTTTGTTGAGCGAATAGAAAACTTTCAGGTGGTAGGCATTGCACACTCCACCCGCGACGCTCAAGATCTTACCGAGCTCTTACAGCCCGATTTGTTACTCTTAGATATCCATTTTCCGGAAGGGAACGGCCTAGACTTTCTCCGTCAGATCCGCGCCGAGCATAACAAGGCGGATGTCATACTGATCACCGCGGCCAAAGAGGTTAGCACCCTCACCGAAGCGATGCATTGCGGCGTTTTTGACTACATTCTTAAGCCATTAATCTTTGAAAGACTCCAGCAAACACTGCTGACTTACTACAACCACCGCCTTAAACTTGAAGAGCTGCAAACGCTAAATCAACAGGATGTGGATCATTTAATTCCCAAAGGCGGCCAAGCTTCCCTTGAGCCGGCACCAACCCGCCTACCTAAGGGTATAGACGGGCTTACGCTGAGCAAAGTTCGAGAGCACTTTCTGCAAAACCCAAGCGAGCATATCAATGCGGAAGAGATGGGAGATGCCATTGGTACGAGCCGCACCACAGCCCGGCGCTATCTGGAGTATTTAGTCACAGAGGGTGAGATCAGCGCTGACGTTAGCTACGGCGGAGTCGGCCGTCCCGAACGTCGCTACCAAGCCAAATATAAATAAAAAAAAGAGAGCCGAAGCTCTCTAAAAATCCCAATCCACTCAAGCAGGCTGGGGTGCACGTTAATCGGTTCTGTTACTCTCCATCCACCGCTTGTTGAGCTTTCGCAAACCCAATACGGTTACGTATCATTTGTAGTAACGGTTGTCCAAACAGTGCAAGGAAAGCCAAAGCGAGAATACAAGCTGTCAATGGGCGTTCCCACATAAAGCTCAAACTACCATCATTGATGACCAATGCTCTGCGCAAATTATCTTCCAGCATCCCACCTAAAATATATCCAAGTAGCATCGGAGCCATCGGGAAATTAAGTAGTTTCAAGCCCAACGCGATCACACAGATGATCACCATCATCTGAATGTCGAAGGTATTGAAAGACACTAAATAAACACCGGTGAGCGAGAAGAATAATATCATCGGTATTAAAATAGGCCGTGGCACCACCAGTAAACGCGAGATATAGGGGATCAGAGGCAGGTTAAGTATTAAGAGCACTAAATTACCGAAATACATGGAGATAATCACCGACCAAAATACGTCAGGGTTATCTACAAATAATCGAGGCCCCGGCTGAATACCATAGGCAATTAAAGCGCCCAACATAATGGCGGTCGTACCCGAACCTGGAATACCCAAAGTTAACAAAGGTACAAAGGAGCCAGTAGATGCTGCATTATTTGCCGTTTCCGGTGCGGCCAGACCTCGTAATGCACCTTTTCCGAACATCAGCTTCTGTTTTAGAGGGGCCAGATTACGCTCAACACCGTATGCTAAGAACGCTGCAATGGTCGCTCCAGCACCGGGAAGAACACCAACGATAAAGCCTAATACTGAGGATCGAGCCACCGCAGGTGCCACTTCTTTCACCTCCTCCTTGGTCAGCTTCATACTGCCCAACTGGCTCATATCCGTCTCAGTACTCTCGTTGGCTGTTTTTTTGTCCATGACAGACATCACGACTTCTGCCAAAGCAAAAGTAGCCATAGCCAATAGCAGAAAGCTAATACCATCAATCAGATCGATCATGCCAAACGTAAAACGTTCTACTCCAGCAGAGCGATCCGTACCAACGGTTGCAATCATTAAACCACAGACCGTCATCATCAAGGCTTTGAGTACTTGCCCCTTACCCGAGAAGGCCGCCACGGCCGTGAGACCTAAGACCATTAAGGCGAAGTAATCCGTTGACTGAAAACTCAGCGATACTTTGGCCAACATAGGTGCAGCAACCAAAAGAAAAATGGCACCAATCGTACCGCCGGTAAATGACGAGTAAGCAGCCAATGCCAATGCTTTACCCGCATGACCTTGTTGCGCAAGCGGGTAACCATCAAAAGCCGTAACAACCGTGCTAGAGCAACCCGGCGCATTGATAAGAATAGAGGATGTAGATCCACCAAAAACGGCACCGTAATAAACACCAGCCATCAAGATAATGCCGGAAGAAGGATCAAGCCCATAGGTCACAGGTATCATCAGCGCCACCGCTGAAACAGGGCCTAGACCTGGCAACATGCCGATAAACGTACCGGCAAAACATCCGACAAAAACCATCAAGAGGTTGAAAGGCATTACGGCGGTTAGCAAACCTGTCAAAATACCATCAAACATTAGATACCCCCCAGCCACTGCATAAGCTCACCTGGAGCAAGATAAATATCCAGCAATTGTGTCAGGATTAGCCAAAAGCCTCCCGCAAACGGGAACGACGCCCAAAAGAGCATCGATTTTCGCCGCTCACCCAAGACCCAATATCCCGCAATCAGAAACAAAGAGGTCGCAAGAAAAAAGCCCAGCCACTCTAATGTCAGCCCATATGCCACCATCAGTAACAGCAAGCCGGCGGCCAATTTGAGATTCAGAGAGGGCATATCATTCAGCGTCTCACCGTCACTGCTTAACAACACAATAAAAAGCGAAATAGCACCACCGAGCACCGCCAATACATAAGGTAGCGTGCGAGCCGTAAACGGCTCCAGCTCATCACCGGGGTACATCGGAATAGACGTCGCAGAGTATCCATAGGCGATCGATACTGCTAAAAATATCAGGCCACCAACACGATCTTTCGTTATTGTCATACACTGTCAGGGCGGCGTTAACCGCCCTGCCTCACCTTACTTCAGAAAACCCAGCTCTCGCATTAACGAGCCCACCTGCTCTTCCTGTTGCTCTAGGAAGCGGTAAAACTCTTCAGATGACTTGTAATCGTTTACCCAACCATTACGACTACGAACCGTTTCCCACTCCGGAGTGCTGTACATCTCACTCAGCACAGCATTCCACTGAGCCACTTTCTCTTTCGAGACGCCTGGAGCTGCAAAGAAGCCACGCCAGTTAGCAAACACCGTATCGTTGCCCATCTCTTTGAGGGTCTTAACACCGGGTGCCTCTTTAACAGGCTCAGGGGCGGTAATAGCCAAGATGCGTACCTGCCCTGCTTTTGCCATATCTAAGGCTTCACCCAAGCCTGTGGATAGAATTTTTGCTTCCCCTGACAAAAGACCAGCCATCGCCTTACCGCCCGCATCATAAGGGATATAAACCAGTGTTTTTGGGTCTAGACCTTCTGCTTTAATAGCTGCAGCTGGCACTAGGTGATCTAAGGAGCCACGCGATGATCCACCCGCAAATTTCAGCTTACGGGGGTTTTCACGAAAAAGCTCAACCGCTTGTTTCCAGTCAGATAAAGGGCTATCAGCGCGTACAACAAATGCACCATAGTCCGCGATAGTTGCAGCGACTGGTGTCAGATCCCGGAACGATTGAGGGAAGACTTTGGTTAGGGAACGTACAACGATTGGGGTGGAATTCACCATTAAGGTATCTTCCGCATTTTTAGCCGTTTCGATCAGATGAGCAATTGCTTTACCGCCACCACCGCCAGACATATTTTGGAAAGAGGCTGATCCTACTAGACCCGACTTTGTTAGTGCCTCGCCCGTGCCACGTGCGGTGCCATCCCACCCGCCGCCAGCACCGCCAGGAATTAGGAAGTGGATTGTATCCAGCTTGGCTGGTGCCGCTTGCACAGAGAAACTTCCCATCAAGCAACCGGCCATCGCAGCAGCTAAAAGAGTGCGTCGTTTCATTGAAAAAGAGGAGCGCTTCATTGTTTTCACCTCGGTGTTATCATTATTAATTAAAGGTTGATAACACCTTAGTGGCTCACGAAATCTTATTGAAGCTTAAGGAGATAATGGCTTTTTAGCGCATTAAAATAATAAAGTTCATATTGTTTATGACAACTCATCAGATACAGAGCTATCACTCAAAAAGCGATGGAACGCCTCTAAGGGCATAGGCTTTCCATATAGATATCCCTGCAACAGATGACAAGACTGCGCTTTCAGAAATGCTGCCTGAACATGAGTCTCCACGCCCTCTGCCACCACTTCTAAACCCAAGCGATGCGCCATGGCAATAATGCTTAGGGTAATATCCTCGCAGCTGGCTTGCAGGCCAATATCCTGTGTAAACGTACGATCTATTTTAAGTCTATCTACAGGAAACATTTTCAGATAGTTAAGGGATGAATACCCCGTTCCAAAATCATCAACCGCGATCTTTACCCCTAAGGCTTTTATTTGATTTAGCACCTGACACGTTACATCCAAATTGCTCATCAGAGCGGTTTCTGTCACCTCTAACTCTAAACACTCCGCAGGTAACTGAGTTTTAACTAATGCATGGGCAACTTTTTCAACAAAGGTTTCTGACAGTTGATAAGCCGACACATTCACCGCAACGCGTAACGGGTGCATATATCGACCACTCCAAGCCTTCGCTGCAATACAGGCCTGCTGTAATACCCACTCGCCGATTTCATCAATCAGCCCTAGCTTTTCTGCAAGGGGGATAAACTCATCGGGCGGCACCATACCTCGGGCCTTATGTCGCCACCGTAATAGCGCTTCTGCTCCTACGATCTGGCCACTCTCAACACCTATCTGAGGCTGGTAGTAGACGATAAACTCTTGTCTTTGAAGTGCTTTTCGCAGATCGTTTTCCAAGGCTGATTGCTGAACAAGATCTTGTTTCATTTTCTTGGAGAAAAACAGTAACCCTCGATTCTGATCTAGCCTCGCTCGATGCATCGCTGTGAATGCATTATTGATCAGTGACTCGCTACTAAGGCCATCTTCAGGAAATACACTAATGCCAATACTAGGTGGGAGGTAATAGTCTTGCCCTTCCCAATGAAAAGGTTTTTGCAACATTTGCAGCAAACGCCCACCAATATGTTTGATACGTAGCTCAGTTTGAGCCGAGTCAACAATCGTGAACTCGCCATTGACCTTAGCAAGGATAGTATTATGACCCAGCACTAAACGTATTCGATCTGCAGCCCGCGTGAGTAGCTCATCCACAACTTTAAAACCAAGCTGGTCATTAATGAGTCGGGTTTCGCCCACATTTATCACATAGACACCTACCAAATAGCCGGATGCCTTTGCCGCTTTTAACTGTTGTTGCAACTGTGCCTCTAACGCTTTGCGGTTAGGCAGCATTGAAACGGCATCGTACTCTGCCTGATGACTAAGATCTTGATTAAGCCGTCGAATCTCTTGCTTAACCTTAAGTTGCGCTCGCCAACTCCAGATAACATAAACTACGCCCACGGCCACCAGCCCAACAAAAGGCGGTAACCAATATTGGAAAAGCCGTAAAAGCACAAATGACAATAGTATTTGAGCGACTGTAAATACCACTAGCAATATCAGATGATGCGTTCGACCGAAAAGGTAAAGGAGCCCACAAAACAGCGCTGTTAATAATACACCGTAGCTAAACTGAGCCACATAGCTGGCGTGTGTAAAAAAACGCTGATTGAGCAGTGCGGTAAGAAGATGAGCGTTCATCTCAACCCCAGGCATCATCTGCCGCCCCCCCGAGACAGGAGTCGCTAGTTGATCACCTAACCCCTCAGCCGTTGCACCAATAAGCACTATTTTATGGCGGAGTTGGTCATCTGCCCGCCCTTGCAAGACATCAATATAAGAGACTTGCTGGGGCCGGCCATCTTTCAAGAATGGAATATATGTGAGCTTATCCCGTACCCAATAATCCCCTTGGATGTTCTGGAAGTTCGGTTCCAGCTGTTTATGGGTAGCGGTTGAGTAAAGTGCTAACGCAAACGCCTGCCAATGACTATTGCCTAAGCCTGCGTAGAGGTAAACCGAACGGCAAATACCATCAACGCTGAGCTCAAAATCCACATGACCCAATGCGTACGCTGACGCTGCTAATTTCGCTTCAGGCAGCAGCTCCGATGTGATGATCCCTTGCGCACTCACCTCAGGAGCCATCGCCAAGACCACTCGTCCAGAGGCTTTTATCGCATCGGCCAACGCGGTATCAGCCTCTAAGGTCTCGGTTTCCGGAAACAAGATATCAAAGCCCACCGCTTTCGGCGTCAGGGGATTAATTTTATGTAACAAGTTGGCATGGACATGGCGTGACCACGGCCAACGCCCAAGCGCTTTTAGACTTTTTTCATCAATCGCCACTATCACTACTTCATCACTTGGTTGCTGGCCCATCAAGCCATGAACCATATCGTAGTAGATCCAGTTGAAGCGCTGTAAATAGGTATTTTCAACCAAAAAAGCTGGTATAGACAAACACAGAACAAGCAACACCAGATTAAAAAGCGAGACTTGCCGGAAAGCGTTCATTAGAGCAACATCACACCTAATATGCCAAAGCCAATCATCTTCAGCCAATCATAATCCTGCGGCGGATAAAGACGCTGGAGCGCCCCCCAAGGGCCAGCGAAACCGTCAGGCTCTATAACCCGCACGCGCAAGTAATGAACCTGGTTGATCTCTTCATCCATATGCCAAGAATGAGACTGCAATATCTGATCACTCACCAGCTCAGCAAAGTCTTCATCCGTTGCCACTTGCAACTGAAAACGCTGATCTTTCTCGCCAGCACCCCAGGAGATCCGCTTACCCTCTTGCTCAACAGACGCCTCAGGGGCGTTTGGAATAGGAGATCGACGAAACTGTTGAGTAATACCAAAAGGACCCTGCTCTCCGGATGTAGATACGCTCGCTACTCGCCAGAAAAATGCCCCCTGTTCCGGAAGCTGGTTAGCCGTGTAATCCGTTGTTGAAAGCTGTTGAGTGATAAGTGGGCTTAAGAAGTCGTCTGATTGCGCTACCTGTAGTTTATATTCAGCCGCTTCGTCTGCGGCCGTCCACCGCAGCACGGGCACATCACCATAAAGCGTCTTGTGATTAGTCGGGGCCAGAGAAAAAGGCGGGCTAGGATGCAGATCCAGTGTCAACGGCCTAGTGCTAGAAAAACCTTCTATACCCAATGCATCAACACCTCGAACCCTTATAAAATATTCGCCATCGGGTACATCCGGCAATGCCGACTTTGCCTGTTCGGCATCACGAGCCCAAATAATCGTTTCAAAAGAAGAAGTTGTAGATAGCTCCAAACGATAATGACTGGCAGCCTCCACTGCTTGCCAGTGCAATAGGCGATGCGCTTCACGCACAGGCGATGGCGTCAAATCAAACTCTGGCGCAGGCAAGAGCTTTTTCGGTCGCACGGGGGCTTTATTGGGTTCTACCCGCGTGCCGTATCCCGCAGCTATTTTACGTTGCCCCCCAGTACCAGCCACAGCAACCGCGCCTTCAAGCACCTCGATACGGGAAATATTGTCGCTCTCTTTAAGTGTTGTCCGAAACGACGTTCCCCTCACAGCCGCTGTCGCTGACGGGGTTTGGATTTCGAAACGAGAGGCTTTTCCAACGGCAGGCTTTGCTCGGGTGTCAACACGACCACGTTCCAGTCTGAAACGCGTATCAACCATGCCTGACTCGCCATACTGACTTAAGTAATTGAAGCGCACATGACTATTTTCATGCAGTGTGATCTGAGTGCCATCTGCAAATCGAATCGATGCACTGCTACCGGCGGAAATCACAACCTCATCCCCCAGTCTGATTTGATCTCCAGCCCTCAGTGGTTTTTCAATTTCATCTTGATGAATATACGTAGCTGAACCAACTAACGCTACCACTTCCGCTTTAGATGTCTGCTCTTTTATCCAATCCAGGGGTACTCGAATGCGTGTACCAGGGAGTAAGCGCTTGGGGTCAGCAATATTGTTGATGCGCTGCAAGTCTTTCCAGCGATTAACATCTTTCAGATTGTCCTGACTAAAACCCCAGAGCGTGTCGTCTTTGTTAACAACAAAAATCCAATCAGACGCCTGAGAAACAGGGGCTAGAAGAAACGTGAGACAGAGCAGAAGGTAACGCATGACAAAATCCCTATTTAGTTACCGCGACCTGCTCTTGAGTTCAAAAGTTATTACCGGCCACGTACGTTCGGCTGCGCGTACATCCTCAAAGCGCAGCCGGCCTAATTAAAAATTAGCACAAGAATTGTTAAGCTGACAGTCATATAAGAAAATTATGTCTATTAATAACGACTCTTTTCAGGGGCGTAGGGTCGTTAATGTCATGGACACGGGTTAGGTAGATTACCGTGTATAGCGTCTATTCGCTGCAGCACTTCCTCAGGTAGCACCAACGCATCAGCTGCAATATTACTGGCCAATTGCGTTAGGTTCGTGGCACCAATAATATTCGAGCCGACAAACGGACGGCTATTCACAAACGCTAGTGCCATTTGTGCCGGATCCAGACCAAACTCCCGTGCTATCTGCACATATGCTTCGGTCGCTTCAACTCCTTTGGGCTTCAAGTAACGGCCGTAAGAAGGTAATAGGGTCAGACGCGCCCCTTCTGGGAATTGGCCGTTCAGGTATTTGCCAGATAGCACCCCAAATCCTAAGGGTGAGTAAGCAAGTAAATCGACACCTTCGCGCATTAGCACTTCAGTCAAACCAATTTCATCTGAGCGATTCAATAAATTATAAGGGTTTTGCACAGAGACAACCCGAGGAAGCCCCAGCATTTCGGCATACTTCAAAAAGCTCATGACGCCCCAAGGCGACTCATTAGATAGTCCGATGTAACGTACTTTGCCCTCATCGATGAGCGCTTTTAATACCTTTAGCGTCTCTAAAATCGGCGTCCCATCTTTGGAGGCATCATGTTGATAGTCTTGCTGGCCAAAAAAGTTAGTTTTGCGATCAGGCCAATGTAGCTGATAGAGGTCTATATAATCAGTCTGCAAACGTGCCAAGCTGCCCTCAATTGCGGCACGAATATTTTTTTCATCCAAGTGAATATCAGGGCGCAAGTAATTTACCATCTCCGCGGGACCTACCACCTTGGTGGCTATAATAACCCGCTCACGACAACCTCGCGCTTTGAGCCAGTTCCCAATATATGCCTCCGTTCTCCCTTGATATTCGGCGCTAGTAGGGATCGGGTACATTTCAGCAGCATCTAAAAAGTTAACACCCTGAGCAAAGGCATAGTCCAATTGTTGCTGTGCTTCCGCCTCCGTATTACGACCACCGAAAGTCATGGTCCCTAAACAGATGCGGCTAACGTTTAGCTCGCTATGTCCCAACTGACGATAATGCATCTTCACATCTCCCTATCGTGAAATTAGCTACTTGGTAAAACCCTGACACAAAACGACTTCAAATAATCAGTTTCTGGAATCGCAGGATGCACTGGATGGTCAGCGCCCTGATGACCTTGGTCGAAGATCTGCGCAAAACGATCCAACTCTCTCGCATTTGATCGGATAATATCGATCAAGCTCGCTCGCTCCAAATGCATAGAGCAGGAGGCGCTCACCAGAATGCCATTACGATCTAACAAACGCATTGCCATATTATTAATTCGAGCATAGGCGCGCTCGCCGTTACGCACATCTTTGCGACGTTGAATAAACGCAGGCGGGTCAACAATGACGACATCGAACTTCTCTTTCTCTGCAATCAACGCCTTACAGGTATCAAATGCATCACCTTGTAAACCAATAAAGCGATCTTCAGCAGAGTTAATTCGAGCGTTCTCCAATGCCACTTCTAATGCAGTTTCCGATGCATCTACGCAGGTCACCTCTTTAGCTCCAGCGGCTAATGCTTGTACGCCCCAACCACCCACATAACTAAATAGATCCAGTACTCGTTTACCCGCAACGTGCTTTTGCATGGCCGCACGATTGTTTCGGTGATCGTAGAACCAGCCCGTCTTTTGTCCCGTTAAAACAGGGGCAAGCAGTGACACGCCATTCTCTTCGAGTGGGCATAGCTCCGGCACTTCGCCTTGAACAACTTCAATATAACTTTCTAGGCCTTCAGTACTGCGCATTTTTCCATCGCAGCGTAAAACGATTGCCGAGGGTGTGAAAACCTTATTGAGGGCTGAAACAATCTCATCCACAACCGCTTCCATTCCCGCCGTGGAAATTTGCACAACAAATAGGTCGTAGAAACGGTCAATCACCAACCCTGGTAGTGCATCGCTATCACCAAAAACCAAGCGGTAGCAAGGCTTATCAAAGCACGCTTCCCGCAAGGAGAGTGCGATATTCAAGCGATGAACAAGCAAGGAGCGATCTAAGCGGAGCTTCGTATCACGACTGATCAGGCGTCCAAAAATCAAGGTATTCGGGTTCACATACGCAATGCCCAACGATTTACCGTTGCTCGCTTCTACGAGCACTTGTTCACCCAGTTCGAACTGTTTAATAGGCGTTCGCTTATTATCAACTTCGTTACTGTAGATCCAGACATGCCCAGCACGCAAACGACGCTCAGCCCCTGGATTAAGAATCAGTGTATTTAACGACATAGCTTTTCCGAAGATAGTGACTTACCGCCTCAACCCAAAAGGGAAAAGGGGCTATTGATGAACTGTTAAGCTTACACGGGGAGGGGCATGGGTGTCGATCAGGATATTAAATTTGAGGCGGCAAGCACAGCGAAAACAAACACTGTACTTGCTACCAAGTCGTTCAGCAGGTCGAACGTTATGCTTCTTCTTCGCAGAGCGTGTTGTAAGCCTCTGCATCCAGTAAGTCGTCAAGTTCGCTGGCATCTGATAGCTTTACACGGAAGAACCAGCCATCGCCATAAGGGTCGCTATTGGCTTGCTCAGGAGCATCTTCTAAGGATTCATTAATCTCGATAACTTCACCAGAGACCGGAGCATAAATATCAGATGCGGCTTTAACCGACTCAACAACACCAGCGTCATCACCGGCGCTGACGTCAGAGCCGACTTCCGGTAACTCAACAAACACCACATCACCCAATAGATCCTGTGCATGATCAGTAATACCGATGGTTACGGTACCGTCACCCTCGTCACGAATCCACTCATGGCTGGCAACATATTTCAAATCGTTACGAATATCGCTCATCTTTTCGTTTCCTGAATTAGAGGGTTAAGAAAAAACTTTTTTACCATTACGCACAAACGGCGGACGTACAACTTTCACTGGTACAAGTTTGCCGCGCAGATCTACTACCGCCTCTTTGCCGGTACCAACAGGCACACGTGCCAACGCAATGGACATATTGAGTGTAGGCGAAAAAGTACCACTGGTGATTTCACCTTCACCGAGTCCATCCACGAGTACTTTTTGGTGTCCGCGTAGTACACCGCGAGACTCCATAACCAAACCAACGAGCTTGCTTTCCACACCCGCGGCTTTCTCTGTTTCCAACGCTGCTCGACCACAAAACTGACGTGTCTCAGGCTCCCATGCAACAGTCCACCCCATACCGGAAACTAACGGGGACACCTGTTCATCCATATCTGCCCCATAAAGATTCATACCTGCTTCCAGGCGAAGTGTGTCTCTAGCACCCAAGCCGCATGGAGTAACGCCTTGATCAGCCAATGCTTGCCAAAACGCAACCACTTCTTCTTCAGGGATGATGATTTCCAATCCATCCTCACCGGTATAGCCTGTTCGAGCAATAAACCAGCCTTCGGATTCTGCTCCTTGAAAAAGGCTTAAACCGTCAATCAGGCGACCTCGGGATTCGCTCAGCACAACCTTGGCTTTAGCGATCGCTTCAGGCCCTTGCACAGCAATCATAGATAACTCAGGCTGCTCCGTAAGCGCTACATCAAAGCGTGCTGTTTGTTCTGCCATCCAACGCAGATCTTTCTCACGGGTTGCACAGTTCACGACTACCCGAAACCACTCTCCAGGAACGTGAGGATCCGTCATTCGGTAGACAATAAGGTCATCTATCACACCACCATCATCATTCAGCATGGCGGAATAAAGCGCTTTGCCTTTCACTTCAAGACGTGCCACATCATTAGCCAGAAGGTGTCGCAGGTATTCAGCTGCATCTGCACCCGTAACATCCACAATAGTCATGTGTGAAACATCAAACATGCCTGACGCAGTACGTACCTGATGGTGTTCTTCGATCTGAGAGCCATAATTTAGCGGCATATCCCAGCCACCAAAGTCGACTATTTTTGCACCCATGGCAAGGTGCTGATCATATAAAGCGGTTTTACTTGCCATTGTATAAAAACCCATGGTTGTTAACGCAATAAAGGCGCCCGGTAGGCTCGCCAGATGCAGAAAAAGGGATGACAATTTATAGGGATTTGCCGAACAGATCAATCTCTGATCGGCGCGCTTCATGCACTTTAAGACTTATGCATAATCAGATAGCGTACTTCGCCGCCTTATTATTGATCGATAGGACGTCGAGCCAACTTCGGCACTTCGCCTCTTAATCCCATTGCTTGCATGACAATGTGCTGTTTAAGTGGAGATAACTGGTTTAGCGTGTTCATCCCTGCACTTCTCACCCATTTCAACAAGGGTTGCTGATGGCTAAAGAGTTGCTTAAACATCTCCATACCAGCAGACATCTGCAGGTTCGCCCCTTGTCTCTGGCGCTGAAAACGTTTTAGAACACGCTCACTACCGAGCGCTTCACCGCGAGAAAGCGCCGACAAAACATGCTCGGCTAACGCTGCCGCATCCATCAACCCCAAATTAACACCCTGTCCGGCAAGGGGATGAATAGTATGTGCTGCATCGCCAATCACCGCCAATCCTTGCTTCACATAGTACTTTGCATGGCGCTGGCGTAAAGGCACACAAAATCGTTGTTCCGTACTAATAATCCTACCAAGGCGATGCTCGAAGCCGCGACTCAGCGCATGGCAAAACTCATCATCGGCAAGCGCCATTAAGGATTGCGCATGATCAGGAGAGGTTGACCAAACAATGGAGCTGAAGTAGGGATCATCCAAGGGTAGAAAAGCCAGCGGGCCATCTTCGGTGAAACGCTGCCATGCCGTTTGTTGATGGGGTTGCTCCGTTCTAACCGTGGTAACGATAGCATGGTGCCCATAATCCCATTCCCACAAAGGAATGTTAGCTAGTTGGCGCACTTTGGAGAGAGCACCGTCTGCAGCTACCACCAACGCTGCGCACCATTGTGTATCATCTTCGCATGTCAGGACTCTCTGTCCGTTAGCATCGACTTCTGACACTGCTTTAACCTGAGCATCACCCACCACTGTAACATTGGCCGTTTGGCTCGCCACCTCCAGTAGTGCAGACACGGTGACCCGATTCTCAACAATATGGCCTAATACATCTTCATGCAGATCGCGACAGGAAAAATGAATTTTGCCGCTACCCTCACCATCCCACACGTCCATATCGGTGTAAGGGCTGACACGTGCTTGCTCCATCAATGGCCACACACCCACATGACAGAGCAGTTGCTGCGAGGCACAGGTCAGCGCACTAACCCGTGGATCATAACCTTGAGGTTCCGGCACATCGTTATCTAGCGACCGATTCTCAAGCACAACAACCTTTAAGCCTGAGGGCGCGAGTGCCAAGGCAGCTGTCAGCCCAACCATACCCGCACCAACAATCACAATATCAGCTGTATGTCGTGTCATGTTTCACCTTATTTCAAACGGGGGGCAGGAATATCCAGCCCCATCGCACCGCGGGCAAAGAGCGTCTTGGCAGTAGGGCATACATCCATCAGTTGCAATCCCAGATTACGACCAAAACTCAACAATGGATTACGATTTGAAAATAGCCTCATCGTCTTATCACTCAGCCCAATGGTGCGCTGCTGGTCGGCAACTCTTGCATCCAAATAGGACTGTAATACAGACAGGTCACCAATTTCTTGTTGCTGTCGTTTCGCGTCAATCAACTGTTGAGCCAAAGCGACCACACCACGTAATGCGAGGTTATACCCTTGCCCAGCAATTGGGTGTAAAGCATGCGCGGCATTGCCTAACACTACCAACCCTGGTCTTACCTGCTCATCAGCCAATACTCGTTTTAGGGGGTAACTAAAACGCTCACCTACGCGAGTAAAACAGCCTGCTCGATAACCAAAGCGTTGCTGTATACATGCTAGAAAAGCTTGATTATCTAGCCCCATCACCTCTTCTAGGTCTTGGTCTGGTATCGTCCAGACAAGCCCACAGCGAGCAGCCCCTTGCTGATCTTGCAAAGGCAGCAAGGCAATAGGTCCTGTATCTGTAAAACGTTCGTAGGCGACGTGTTGATGAGGCCGGTCCACACTCACATTAGTGACAACAGCATACTGATCATAAGTAACTTGCTGATAACCGATGCCCAACTGTTCCCTTAAGTCGGAACGGCCGCCATCGGCCATAACCACCAGACCAGCATGTATTGATGATTGGTTTTCGCCTGCACGAATATGCAACTGCATCCCTGTTTCTTGAGGTGAGACGGATATCACTTCAGCAGGACAGAGATAATCAAGGTGATCAGGAGAAGCCGGATGTTCGATAATGTGCCTAAGTAAGGATTTACCTAGCCAATGGTTCTCCACTACATAACCCAGCGCAGGCACCTGCTCATCCTCTGCATTCAAACGAGTGGCTCCAAAGTGGCCTTTATCGGATACATGGATATGTAATATAGGTGACAGATGTTCTGAAATCGTTTGCCAAACACCGATCTGCTCATATAGCTTTCTCGTACCATAGGAAAGTGCTGTCGCCCTGGCATCATAGCTTGGCTGATAAACCGATAGGGAATCTCGTGGCATAGCCACCGCTTCGACCACCGCCATACTTAAACCCAACTCAGCGGCCACAGGCAACAAAGAGGCGGCCAGACTAGCACCGACCATACCACCCCCGACAATGACGAGATCGTACTCTTTTTTCATTGTGCACCTTCTGCCATTAACGCTTCAATCTCTGCAATGGTTTTGGGCACAGAGGCTGTTAGTACTTTATTGCCATCCTCAGTGATCAGCACATCATCTTCGATGCGAATACCGATACCCCGCCAGCGTGGTTCAACATTCTGATTATCCGCCGCAATATAGATACCCGGCTCGACCGTCATCACCATGCCCGCTTCAAGAGGCCGCCACTCGTTAGCAACTTTGTAGTCTCCAACATCGTGCACATCCATACCCAACCAATGTCCGAGACGATGCATATAAAAAGCTTTATAAGCACCTTGCTCGATTAACTCGCCCACATTCCCTTCGAGAATACCTAACGCCACCAAACCTTCTGTAATAATACGCACCGAAAGATCATGGCTTTCTTCCCACAATAAACCTGGGCGAATCGCATCCAGACAAGCCAGCTGTGCTTTGAGCACCAGCTCATAAAGCGCTTTCTGATCGTCACTAAACTTGCCACTAACCGGGAAGGTTCGGGTGATATCTCCCGCATAGTAATCCCATTCACATCCAGCATCGATCAGCACGAGGTCACCCTGCTTAAGCTCATGACGATTGGATACATAATGCAAAACACAAGCGTTTTCGCCACCTCCCACAATGCTGGAGTAAGCAGGCAAACGACAGCCGTTCTGCATAAAATGATGGATAATTTCCGCTTCCAACTGGTACTCAAACAAACCTGGGCGACAGAGCTTCATCGCTTTGATATGCGCTTGCGCCGACACTTCTGCAGCATGGCTCATGACCGCTATTTCTTGAGGAGATTTGAACAACCGCATCTCATGCAGTCTTGGGGATAAGTCTTCTTGTCGGTAGGGTGCCCTCACCCCTTGCCGACGCTTTCTGCGCATCGTCTTTAACCAAGCATCGATGCGTATTTCTGTGTCATAAGGGCCACCCATACAGAAGAACAGCGTTTCGATGCCATCTAATAGCTGTGGCAGCCGCTCATCAATCTCTTCACTGGACCACGCCTGATCTGCATGGTAGTGAGTTCGCGCACCCGAGGGGCCTGACCGATAACCATTCCATATCTCCATTTCAGGGTCGCGGGGCTGACAAAAAAGGTGATATCGCACCTGAGAGCCGTTTTTCAAAAGTACAATCAGCGCATCCGGCTCATCAAAACCACTCAAGTAATAAAAATCACTGTCCTGGCGAAAAGGCCACTCCACATCGCTATTACGCGACTGCAAGTTCGCAGAAGGCACAATCACGGCACTGTTGATAGGCAGCGCTTCCATTAAACGCTGCCTACGGCCTGCAAACTCAGTTTGATCAATCCTTGGGGCTGCCATATTGACTCCTGAACCGCTCAGTGTAATTGAGGTTTATCAGCAACTTCACCTGTTTGCTGATTATCAGAGGCATTACATTCACTGAATAACATCAACACCACCATGCGAACGTATTCCTCCAGTTGCATCAAGTCCGACTCATTATCCTCATCGTCTTCAACTTCAGACGCCACTTGCGCTATTTGCGAGAGGTCATTCAATGCATCTTTCGCTTCTTCAGACAAACTATTATCGGTCTGCTTACCTTGATAACCAAACCCCGTCATGAACCCCTGACACCATAAGCCTAGGGACTCGACACGCTGGGCTAACGGGACTTCTTCATCCGGTAGCAGCAAGGTGAGTTCAAGCCCGAAGCTTTCCAACTGGCCTAAAGACTGCTCATAAAG
Source organism: Neptunomonas concharum (assembly GCF_008630635.1). Taxonomy (NCBI): domain Bacteria; kingdom Pseudomonadati; phylum Pseudomonadota; class Gammaproteobacteria; order Oceanospirillales; family Oceanospirillaceae; genus Neptunomonas; species Neptunomonas concharum. Next base: position 3,358,368 of record NZ_CP043869.1, read on the forward strand.
CCCAACCAAGCCCACTTTACTGGATTCGTGCCTCACCGTTTCGCGCTCTAATAATTCAGCCATCGTTTTCAGCCAAAGGTCGGGGACCATACGAGCACCAGATGACAACTGACCACATAAAAAACCATGTAACTCAGCGGGAGAGATAATAAATACCTCTTCACTCACCAGCAGGTTGGCTATTTCATCAAAGCCAATCATTTGCCCCGTCACTTCTACTGTCATGCAAGTACTCTCTATTTTATAAATATGATGGCTGTCATTACGAATCCAGCTCATTGGTCGATTAAAAATGGTATTTTTTGATAATCCTAGCATTCTACTCTATATAGAGCTATGTAGGAGCAATTGACCCCCTGCATCAGGCTGTTTATAGTCTTTCTGTTTTTTATGCCGGATCCTTCCATGACAGACCATTATTTTATTGCGCTTGAACAAAAGATTGATCAACTGCTAGCTCGTTGTGAACAACTAGAGCGTGAGAACCAACAATTACGCTCTTTGGAACTTCAGGCTCGCCAGGAAAAATCCCGTTTACTGCAAGTGAACGACCAAACTCGCTCACAGGTGGAGAAAATGATTCAGCGACTCAAAACACTGGAGCAAAATATATGACTCAGGATAGCGGCCACAAAGTATCTATTAAAATTATGGATAAAGAGTATCTAATTGGCTGTCCTGATGGTGCAGAGGCAGAGCTTTTTGCATCTGCTGACTATCTAGACAAAAAAATGCGCGAGGTTAGAGATAGCGGAAAAGTGCTTGGATTAGAACGTGTTGCGGTTATGGCTGCACTAAATATTTCCCACGAACTAATCAAAAGCAAAGAACAGCAGAGGGAGAAGGTTGAAGAAAGAATCCAACGCCTTGGCGAGAAAATTGATCATTCCATGGCTCGCATGTCTGCATCTGAGAACATCGATAGCAACGATTAACAATTAGAAACAAATAGATAAACGTATAAATTTCATACAGTTGCATATTTTTCATAGCATTAATTTAAAAAAATACAAGACCTGACTTTCTGCATTATCAAGGTATAATTAATCTGCTCCCTGGGGTGTTTGTCCATTGGTTAAGTCCCTCGAGCCGATAATTACCAGTATGGATTTTTTCAGCAGGTGTTGTGCGCATGTCCGTCTTCGGAAAGCCTAATGCACTTCGGAAATCTCCTCCTTGAACCTTCGGGTTCAGGGCCACAACCAGTAACGGCATCTTGGGGAGCCTCCATTTTATGGACGCCAGAAACGTATTGCGCAAAAAAATGCGAACAGCTCGCCGCGCATTATCACCTTTGCAGCAGAAGTCCGCTGCCCGCAATCTGCTCAAACAACTTAAAAAAGCACCCCAGTTTCGCACAGCCAAGCATCTTGCCCTCTATTTGGGTAATGATGGCGAGATTGATCCAAATGAAGTGGCCCAGTGGTGTTGGAAACAAGGCAAGATCATCTACTTGCCGGTGCTACACCCACTTGCCCATAATCGTTTATGGTTTGTACGCTACACACCCAGAACACCTCTGACCAAGAATTGTTACGGCATTGCAGAGCCGAAATCGCCCTATCGATCTATACGGCCCGCTAAGGCACTGGATACGGTGTTGCTCCCTTTGGTCGCGTTTGATACACAGGGTGGGCGTTTAGGTATGGGAGGGGGATATTATGATCGAACTTTTAGCTTTATCAGGCAATTCAACCTATCCAAGCCACGCCTCATAGGCTTAGCTCATGATTTTCAGAAAGTAGAAAAACTACCAGTAGCGAGTTGGGACGTACCTCTCACACTTGTAGTGACAGACGCCGCTATCTATGCGCCCAAAAATCGGCTTTAGCGCAAGCTAAACACCTGCTCTACCATCGATGACAGTTGAAAATCCCCCTGAGAGAATACGCCTGTAATAACAGAACCAACAACAAAGGCAATAACAACAACCATGACAAGATCAGGACCTTTTTTCATACCCTGCACTTCTTCTCTTATTATTTCGTTAATGTGGAAACATCCCAGTAAAACCGCTGCAAGTTTTCCATACTCTCAAAATAAATCAAGGCTTCTTTTAACTATAGCAGCAAGTTAAACGATTTTCTTGACAGATCGCACAAAAAACCACAAATAGCTCCTTGATACAGCTTGATTTTCCCCGATTTTCGCAACATTTGTCACAATATCGTCAAAATCATAATGCCAACCAAAGAACCAAAGGCAGTGTCAGTATGGACAATACGGTTTGGCCCGTAATAATTGCGGCCATCATCTGCGCATCCCCACCTAGCTGACGAGCTAAAATATACCCAGAAGGCGCGGTAGGTACTGCAGCAAACACAACCAGCAGACCCGTAACCAGCGGAGAAAGTTCCATCCATTGAGCAAAAAACAGTATAAATAGCGGAAATAACAATAATTTAATGATTCCTGACAACCACATCGCACTTTGCGCCGAGCGTAACGACGCAATGTTCAAACCAGCGCCAACCGCTAACAAGCCTAGAGGCAGCGCCATCTGGCCGAGTAATTGCGCCACAGAAAGCAGTTCTGCATGCAACCCCACGCCAGACACGTTCAGCCCAATGCCCAATATACAAGCCAATATCAGCGGGTTCTTGACCAATGTACGAAGAAAGCCTGATACACCTTTCCCAGAAGGGATATGGATAGAGAACACCAAAACACACAGCAAATTGATCAACGGAATCATCAAAGCAACCACAATTGCCGACAACGCAATGGCATCTTCACCAAATATTGCCGTAGCGACAGCTAAGGCCACATAGGTATTAAAACGAATAGCTCCCTGATAGAACGATGTAAACGCAGCTGATGACAAATGCATAATCGGCTTCAAACACAAACAGAGGATGCTTCCAACTACCAGTAGGACAATAATTGCCAGAGCAATGTTATCAAAGGCGATCCCCGCCATATCCGCTGTGCTTAATTTGCTAACCAACAGCACAGGAAATAATACGAAGTAGGTGAGCTTCTCAGCTGGTTCCCAAAAGCCATCTCCAGGAAAACCACTTTTACGTCCGGCAAACCCGATCATTAACAATGCAAACACTGGCCATAATGCGCTAAGAACCGAAAACATACTTGCGAACATCCCTAAGTAAGAGTATTTCTATGGACTGATTGAGCCCTACTGTGGCACACAGCATTATTATTGTTAAGGAAACCGTCTTATGACATCACTGGTATTAACCGTTATTGGGCCCGACAAACCTGGGCTCGTTGAACGCCTATCCCATACGATTGCCCAGCACGAAGGTAATTGGCTGGAATCCGGTCTGTCCCGCCTTGGAGGCAAATTTGCTGGCATCCTCGTTATCCAAGTGCCTGATGAGCAGGTTACTGCGCTACATAAAGCCCTGCAAGATTTACAAAACAGCGGCCTGAAAATTATTGCTGAGTCTGCGGATGATCAGGAACGAGCCACCGACTTGCGACCTTTTACATTAGAATTAGTGGGACACGACAAACCGGGGATCGTGCGTGAAATATCCCAGGCGCTCGCACAACGGCACATCAATGTGGAGACGTTAAAAACCGAACTAGTATCAGGCTCCATGTCTGCAGAGTTACTATTTAAAGCCGAAGCGCACTTACTAGCACCTGCGGATTTTGACATGGACGAACTACAGGGAGCAATTGAAGGGATCGCCAGCGACCTGATGGTGGATATTACACTAAACGACTAAATACCCCTGCGCGTGCTTGCTTCATCGAAGGTTAATCCAGCATAGCGTTTTATAGACTATCTCACTAACTTTTCGGAGCAGAAATATGGGAGTTTTTTCTTGGATCATCATGGGTCTACTAGCGGGCGCTGTTGCCAAATGGTTAATGCCAGGTAAGGATCCAGGCGGATTTTTTATCACCATGATTCTGGGTATTGCCGGCGGTATCGTTGGTGGTTATATAGGCACTATGCTTGGGTTTGGTAAGGTAGATGGCTTCAACTTAGGCAGTTTTGGTCTAGCCACTGCCGGAGCAGTCTTGCTGTTATTTATCTACCGCAATATCAAAGGTCGCAGCTAAGCTGACAACAAGGTGGTTAAACCTCATAGCCACCTTGTTAATCATTATCTGCTGTTAACTCTTCCAGTTTTATCATCGCCCAATCAACTGGCAACTCTGCTTGGCATACCCTATTTCGGCCTGAATGCTTTGCCCTATATAGCGCATCGTCCGCTCTTTTCATCCATTCTCGGGCTGATTCGATCTCGCCCAACTCTGCCACACCGACCGACACAGTGACATAGTGGCCTGAGATCAGCTTCGTTTGTTCCAGCAGGCCTCTTGCCTGCTCAGCTAAGCTAAGCGCATCCTCTAAGCCGCCATTGGTTAAGACAACAAACTCTTCTCCACCAAAACGGTATAAGCTCTCTTCTTCTCGGATCATTCCCTTCAGAAAATCAACGAACCTCTGTAGGAAAATATCACCCGTCGCATGCCCAAACTGATCATTAATTTGTTTAAAGTGGTCAACATCAAATAACACCAGAGAAACAGCGTTTTTTCTGTTTTGGTAATTGGAAACAGCTTTCTCTATATCGTCATCCAAAGAGCGCCGGTTATAGGCACCGGTCAGAGGGTCAATCGTCGCCTCTTGAGATAAGCGACGCCGATCTCGTGCCATTCGCACTGAGAAAATTGACGAAAACAGACAAACGAGCACGTAGGAGACCTGAAAGCTGAATAACTGCAACCAACCCAACTCATCAAGGACAATATAAGACAGCGCCAGCAACGAAAGTACGCTAATTATCAAAGCTTCGCGCAGGCGAACCATAAAGAAACCTGCAACAGCTGTCGGATAAGACCAGAACAGCATGTCAGCGCCCTTGAGTATGGTTACTGTTAGCATCCCTACCGTATAAACTAAGGTAAAGAGAAGGCTTACTAATCTAAAGTAAGCTCGGTTGCCTGAAAGCGCCACCAATATCACCATCCCAATAACAATAAGAAGATCAATCAGGCCTAACGTATATTCACCCTGAATAAATCGCCACACACTAAAAGGGAGTATCGCAACCACCCCAAGCGCCCCTTGCATACGCATCAAGTCCATTTCAGGCGAACTATCAGGTCGAGAGGTTTTGTAGCGTGCTATAATTCTGTCAAACAACATATGTCCCTTGCGCAGTTTGAAACTTCAGAGTGTATTCATTCACACGAAAAAGTACTAGCAATAAAAAAGCGGACATCAGCCCGCTTTGAGAGTCAACTAGACGCGCTGTTGCAACCGTGATTTGCCGCGGGCCACCGCTGCCCTAACCTGACTGGGTGCTGTGCCACCTATATGATTTCTCGCAGAAACAGAGCCTTCTAGTGTCAGAACCTCAAATACATCGGCACCGATTGTGTCAGAAAATTGCTGAAGTTCTTCAAGTGACATTTCACCTAAATCTTTGCCTGATTCAATCCCATAAGCTACAGACTTACCAACCACTTCGTGGGCATCACGGAACGGCATACCTTTACGCACCAGATAATCCGCTAGGTCGGTTGCTGTTGAGAAACCTCGTAGCGCCGCTTCTCGCATGTTTTCTTTGCGTGACTCCAAGGCTGGTACCATGTCAGCAAAAGCACGTAAGCAACCTTTTACCGTATCAATGGCATCAAACAATGGCTCTTTATCTTCTTGGTTATCTTTGTTGTAGGCCAAAGGCTGAGATTTCATTAGCGTCAGAAGACTCATTAAATGCCCATAAACACGACCTGACTTACCACGCACCAACTCCGGCACATCGGGGTTCTTTTTCTGCGGCATAATGGAGGAGCCTGTACAGAAACGATCTGGCAAGTTAATGAAATTGAATTGTGCAGAGGTCCACAGCACCAGTTCTTCCGACATACGTGTCATATGCATCATCAACACACTGGAGGCTGCACAAAATTCAATAGCGAAATCACGGTCTGATACGGCATCTAGTGAGTTTTCTGCCGGTGCATCAAAGCCTAACAACTTACAAGTAATCTCACGTTGAATAGGGTAAGTCGTGCCTGCCAAGGCTGCTGCTCCTAACGGCATAATATTGACCCGCTTACGAGTATCTACGAAGCGCTCATAGTCGCGGCTCAACATTTCAAACCATGCCAGCAAGTGATGCCCAAACGTGACTGGCTGCGCGGTTTGCAAATGCGTAAAACCAGGCATAATCGTGTCAGCCTCTTGTTCAGCCAACATCAGCAAGCCTTCTTGCAAACGCGTAATTTCGGACAAAATAAGATCAATCTCATCGCGCACATACAAACGAATGTCGGTTGCTACTTGATCATTACGCGAACGGCCGGTGTGCAGCTTTTTACCTGTAATCCCGATCTTAGCTGTTAATGCAGCTTCGATGTTCATATGAACATCTTCCAGCGCTATAGACCATTCAAAGCGCCCAGCCTCAATATCTTGCTGAATCTCAGACAATCCCTGAATAATAGCGTCACGCTCCTCTTCTGTAAGCACACCCGCCTCTGTCAGCATGGTGGCATGAGCAACGGAACCTTGAATATCTTGTCGATACATACGTTGATCAAACTCAACAGATGCCGTAAAACGTGCGACAAACGCATCGGTAGGTTCATTAAAACGACCACCCCATTGCTGGTTGGTTTTATTGCTCATGCGAAGGACCTCATTACTCAATCAGGACAGACCTTTCTGGTCTGAAGAATCTCGCGATTATAGCAGTTTTCTGCTCAGATGGAGCCATCTCTTGATATATGCCAGCCCCCACAATGGTGATGATCTGTTACAATCGCCTAATTCGCCGTAACAGGCTGGTAGACGTTATTACTTCAGGACAGGATTATGCAGAAAAACCTCGTGCGCATTGCAACCCGGAAAAGCCTGCTCGCCCTATGGCAAGCTGAATACGTAAAGGCAGAATTGGAAAAACACCATCCAGGTATTCAAGTTGAGCTGCTGGGCATGACAACACGGGGAGACAAGATTCTGGATACGCCACTTGCCAAGGTTGGCGGTAAAGGCCTGTTTGTCAAAGAGTTAGAAGTCGCCATGCTGGAAGATCGAGCCGACATTGCTGTTCATTCAATGAAAGACGTTCCTATGGAGTTTCCAGACGGACTCGGACTATCCGTTATCTGCCCCCGCGAAAAGCCGACGGATGCTTTCGTCTCTAATAAATTCCAATCATTATCTGAATTACCCCAGGGCGCCATAGTCGGCACCTCTTCACTTCGCCGTCAGGCACTCCTTAGAGAACAACGTCCCGACTTAGAGATTCAAGATTTGCGAGGCAACGTACAAACACGCCTAGGCAAATTAGATGATGGTCAATATGACGCCATCATTCTAGCAACAGCGGGGCTGATACGATTAGGCCTGCAAGACCGAATCAGCAGTGAACTGTCCGATGATATTAGCCTACCCGCAGGCGGACAAGGCGCTGTCGGTATCGAGTGCCGTACAAATGACGACGCGATCAAGGCACTGCTAGCCCCCTTACACCATCCGCAAACGGCATACTGTGTACTCGCAGAGCGCGCCATGAACAAGCGCTTAGAAGGCGGCTGCCAGGTCCCTATCGCCTGCTATGCAACACTCAACGACGCCGGTAATGAAATCTACCTTAGGGGCTTAGTTGCACGCCCTGACGGAACGACTGTATTACGCGATGAAGAGCGAGGCGCACCTGAAGACGCCGAACAGATCGGCATTCGCCTTGCCGAACGGCTACTCGCGGCTGGGGCTGATGAAATTTTGAGTGAAGTCTATGCCGGCAACAACAACTAATAACGACCTGCCAGATCTTTCTGGGCAGCATGTTTTAGTGACACGACCGAACCATCAAGCGGCAGAACAAATCCGTCTACTTGAAAGCTGTGGCGCAGAAGTTACCCACCTTCCTATGCTGGATATATCGCCAATAGACAGCAACGATGCTCGTTACGGCCTTTTAAAAACACAGATGATGAATCTGGACCTCTATCATATCATCATCTGTATCAGCCCTAATGCAGCCACATTAGCCCACGAATGGATTGACCAATATTGGCCACAACTGCCTATCAACATTGACTGGTATGCAATTGGAAAAAAAACAGCGGCTTTACTGAATAGTTTTGACATTCCTGCCCGATACTCTCCGGCAGGTTTTGACTCTGAGGCTATGCTTACCATGCCTGCGCTACAGTCACTGAACAATAAAAAAGTTCTGATTCTAAGAGGCAACAGTGGACGAACCACACTCGCAGAAACATTAACAAGCCGCGGCGCCCATGTTGAGTACGCCAACTTATATGATCGACAAACACCGGTTTATGGTGATAGTCATATCAAAAGTACTATTTATAATAGCGCCCTTTCCTCTATCCTGATTACCAGTGGCGAAGCACTCGCCAACTTTGTTACAGTTGCTGCAGGGCAACACAAACAATTCAGCACTGATTCACTGCACGGACTCTATCTTGTGGTTCCTAGTGCACGCATTGCTGAGCAAGCCCGACTGATGGGATTTACACGAATAAAGGTAGCGCAAGGACCGGATGATATCTCCATGGTAAAAGCGCTAAACCCAGTAAACGACTCGGAAACCGACGCATGAAAAAGACCGAGAATACACCGAAAGATACGAAGAATAACGACGTAAACGAGCCAGAGAAGGCATCCGTAGACGCACCCGAACCAACCACTACCGAATCAGCTGAGTCAACCATGGACACAGCAGATCATGAATCTAAGGAAGCTTCTGCTGACAGCGAACCAGCTCCGCAAAGCACTGAAAAGATCGCCGATGAAACCGCTTCTGAGCCAACAACACCCCCAGAAGCTCCCATCATGGCCTCTTCACCGGCAACTAGCCCTGCAGAAGCCAAACAAGGTGCCACCTGGCCTGGAAAGCTCGCACTCGTTGTTTCGATCATCGCTCTAGGGGCCAGTGGTTATCTTTACTGGCAATCCATGCAGAAGATGCAGTCTGACACATCTACTATTGCTTCGCTCCAATCAGACATGAAACAAGCCGTCGAAGAAGCCAAAGCCCAAGTAACCGACGCTAAAGCCCTTGTCACCTCCCAAGTTAACTCGGTTAACCAAAACCTTACCATGCTGCAAAATCAAAGCAGCAAGGAGCAAAAGGGCATTGAGGAGCTACAAGCACGCCTGACCCAGAGCATCCAGCAGGTCATGGCTAAACAAACCAACAGCCGCAAAGATTGGCTCCTCGCAGAAACGGAGTACCTCTTACGCCTAGCCAATCAACGGATTTTGATGGAAAACACCTCTGAAGGTGCTTTAGCGCTACTAAAGTCTGCTGATAAGATTTTAAAAGAAACTGATGATGTTTCTATCTATGCCGTACGAAAAGCACTGGCATCCGATATCGCAGCCCTAGAATCTGTACCAACCTTTGATCTGGAAGGCAGCTACCTGAAGCTAGCCGCACTGAATGAGCAAGTGAACAATTTGCGTCTCATTCCACTAACCGACAAGAATAAACTGCCTTCCTTAATTAAAGAAGTTACACCAGAGAGTGTTAGTGAAGCGTGGACACAAGACTTGAAAGAGTCTTGGGCGAAGGCTGTCGACAAACTAGAAAAACTGATTGTTATTCAGCATCGCGATGAAAAGATAGAACCACTACTCTCACCAGAGCAAACCTATTATCTACAGCAAAATCTGCACCTGATGCTAGAGCAAGCCCAATTGTCATTACTGCAGAAAAAACAAACGGCGTTTGATCGCAGCCTCGAGAAAGCAGAAGGCTGGATTAATACTTATTTCGAAGAGAAAGACCCTACAACACAAGCGCTGCTTAGAGGCATAGGTGAACTGAAAAGTCTGAAAATCTCTCCAGAGATGCCCGATATCAGCGGCTCACTTAATGCGCTCAAAAGCTATCTCCAACAGATGACCAAACTTAAGGAAGAAGGAGCAGCCTAATGAAAAAACTGTTTCTGCTTCTCTTAATCGTTCTTGCCCTTGGCGCTTGGGTAGGCGAAAAAATGGTGCAAGACCCAGGCTATGTTTTAATCGCTTATAACGAGAGTACGATTGAAACCAGTTTGTGGGTTCTACTGGTCGCACTATTTCTGGGCTTTTTACTGGCTCACTGGGCCGTTAATCTGTTTTTTAAAGCCCGATTCCCGACCGCTAAGTTACGCGACTGGCGTGAACGTCGCTCTGCTAAGCTAGCACAAGGCAAAACACTCAAAGGCTTGTTGGCTCTATCTGAGGGCCGTTGGTGGAAAGCTCAACGCCTGCTCACACAGTCGGCGGAAGTATCAGGGCAACCTCTGATTAACTATATCGCCGCTGCTCGTGCTGCCCATGAACAACGCGAAGATAAAGCCGCGGATGAGCTTCTGCAACAAGCGCGCAACAGCGTCCCTCAAGCAGAACTTGCCATTGGTATAACTCAAGTCCAGATACAATTGGAAAGAGGCCAATTAGAGCCCTGCTTAGCTACGCTATTGCGCTTACGCCGGTTAGCTCCTAAACATACTTATGTACTGCGCTTGCTTAAAGATGTTTATGTTCGCCTACAAGATTGGCAAGAGTTAACCAGCCTCATCCCTGAGCTTCGTAAACTCAAAGTTCTAGATGAGCAGGAGATCGCATCCCTTGAGCAAACCTGCTATGCCAACTTGCTGGGTAGCGCCTTGGCGAAACTGCCTGTAGAAGCGGATGACGACACCCGCCTGAAGACTCTCACCAAAGAGTGGCAAAGCATCCCCAGTGGCATGGCCCGTGATGAGTCACTGGTACGCAACTATGTCGAGCTACTAGTTGAAGCCGGCTCCGAAGCTAAAGCCGAACAGTTCTTACGAGAGCAAATCAAACGCCAGTGGGATGAAGGTCTCGTTAAAATGTATGGTCGCGTTCAGGGTGAAGATGCACACAAACAACTGGAAGTCGCTAAAGGCTGGTTGAAGAAATATCCGGAAAGCGCTGCATTGAAACTGACACTCGGCCGCCTCTCTATGCGTAATGAGCACTGGGGAAAAGCGGCTGACTACCTAGAAGAGAGTTTGGCAATCGAGAAGTCCCCAGAGGCTTACGGTGAACTTACACGCCTTCTGCAGCACCTTGGTGATAGCGAGCGCTCACTTAGCATTATGCAAGAAGGGTTAACACTGATGGGTGAAGAGCTTCCTAGCTTACCTTTGCCCGACAAACGCCCAACCCCATAATCTGCGATGCCTTGATTAGTAAAAAGCTCGAAGCCTAAAACGGGTTCGAGCTTTTTACTGATTGTCTTTATTTGTGACTCACTATTTTTTAGGTCTCGGCGCATAAGCAAATACATCAGAATGCATCTGCTCCTCTTTCAGCCCTTTCTCTTCTAATGCATCCAATAGCGCATACACCATCGCTGGAGACCCGCTGGTATAAACAACCACATCTTCCAATGAATCAAAATCCTGTTTGATTGCATTGGGCAACAGATCAACACGCCCCGTCCAACCACACTGATCACCGGGTTCGCTAACAACGGGATGGTACGTTACGTTAGGATTTTGAGCGGCCCACTCAAGGGGCAATTCAAGGTGATATAAATCACCTGCGACGCGCGCGCCCCAATAAAGGTAAATGGGGTTATTCTTGCCACTGGCTAACAGATGCTCCATGATGCTTTTGATTTGAGCAAACCCTGTACTTGCTGCGGCTAAGATAACAGGGGTGTTCTCAGCAAGCTGATCTGCCCGCAGATAACATTCCCCTTTTGGAATCTCTATCTCCACCTGCTTTTTTGTCTGCAAATGATGAAGAATAGCGCTCGACATATCACTGCCAGCCACTTCTCGAATATGAAGTTCCAAATTTCGCCCAGCTTCAGGGGCACTGCCGATAGAAAACGCCGCCTGACGCCCATCCGGCAAGATAATCTCCAAATACTGACCTGCATAGAATGCTACAGCCTGAGATGCCGTTGCAGGCAGCACTAACGAAACTCGATAAACGTCGTTATTCAGCTTCTCAACCTGTGCAATATCACAATTCAAACGTTTCACTGTTTGTTCTCCAGGGCGCTTCAGCCCTTTTATATTCACCCATAGGTCACTTAACGGGACTGACGTACACGCCAGCCCGACAATATCGCTCTCCTTTTTATTGTTATACGCATGGAGATGCTTTTTCGGATAGTGTTGTTGAATCTCTCCCAAGATCAGCTCAAACTCGCAAATTTCGCAGACACCATTACGGCAGCTACGTGGCATACGGTAACCATGCCGTTCCAAAAGCTGCAACAAAGTTTCACCAGGCTCCACGTCTAACCACAGCGGCTGATCATTTAAACGGACCCTAAACCTACTGGGCGTCATCCATTATTCCCAGCTCATCCCACAGGTCGTCAACGCGCTGCTTGATCTCATCAGACATTTTAATCGGTTCACCCCACTCACGATCCGTTTCACCGGGCCACTTATTGGTGGCATCCATACCCATTTTTGAGCCAAGGCCCGATACTGGGGAAGCAAAATCCAAGTAGTCGATCGGTGTGTTATCTATCATAACGGTATCACGAGATGGATCCATTCGCGTGGTGATTGCCCAAATAACGTCATTCCAGTCCCGTGCGTTCACATCATCATCACAGACAATCACAAACTTGGTATACATGAACTGACGTAAAAAAGACCAAACCCCCAACATAATACGCTTAGCATGGCCTGGATATTGTTTCTTCATCGTCACTACGGCCATACGATAGGAACAGCCCTCAGGTGGTAGATAGAAATCAACGATTTCTGGAAACTGCTTTTGCAGAATAGGCACAAACACTTCGTTAAGCGCAACACCTAAAATGGCAGGCTCATCGGGCGGCCGGCCGGTATAGGTGCTATGATAGATAGGTCGGTTACGGTGAGTAATCCGTTCCACCGTGAATACGGGAAATCTGTCAACTTCGTTATAGTAACCAGTATGATCACCAAACGGGCCTTCATCTGCCATCTCATCAGGGTCAATATACCCTTCGAGAATAAATTCAGCACTCGCAGGCACCTGAAGATCAGATCCAATACACTGAGTAACCTCGGTTTTTCCACCACGCAGTAAGCCTGCAAAGGCATACTCAGAGAGCGTATCAGGCACCGGTGTGACAGCACCCAGAATAGTTGCTGGGTCCGCACCCAGTGCAACCGCTACAGGAAAACGCTCCCCAGGGTGCTGCAATTTCCATTCACGAAAATCTAACGCACCGCCTCGATGCGCCAACCAACGCATGATCAGCTTATTCTTAGCAATCAGCTGCTGCCGATAGATACCGAGATTCTGGCGCTCTTTATTAGGTCCTCGAGTAATCACTAATGGCCATGTTACCAACGGCCCTGCATCGCCTGGCCAGCATGTCTGGATGGGTAGTTTACCCAGATCGACATCATCCCCTTCAATAACATGAGCCTGACAAGGCGCGTTACGCACCTTTTTAGGGCCCATATTCATCACTTGCTTGAAGATAGGTAATTTATCCCAAGCATCTTTCATCCCTTTGGGTGGTTCTGGCTCTTTAAGCATTGCCAGCAGCTTACCAACCTCACGAAGTGCCTCAACGCTATCCTCCCCCATACCGAAAGCCACACGTTCAGGTGTCCCGAACAAATTCGCCAGTACGGGATAGTCATATCCCTTGGGGTTTTCAAAGAGAATAGCCGGACCACCCGCACGTAACGTGCGATCACAGATTTCTGTCATTTCCAGATGAGGGTCGATCTCTTGCGAAATTCGCTTGAGCTGCCCTTTTGCCTCAAGCGCCGCGATAAAATCTCGCAGGTCTTTATACTTTGGATTCGACATAGGCTTGATTTCTTATCCATAAAAAAGGGTAAGCAGCCGCTTACCCTTTCTAATCACAATGATTCTATTATTTGCGTTTCATTGACATGAAGAATTCATCATTCGTTTTGAAGTCTTTCAATTTATCAATAACGAATTCAGTAGCAGCAGAGTCGTCCATAGAGTCTAGCAACTTGCGTAGGATCCACATCCGTTGCAATTCATCTTCAGTCGTTAACAGATCTTCGCGACGAGTACCGGAGCGACGAATGTTAATGGCAGGGAAGACACGCTTTTCAGCTATTTTTCGGTCCAAATGAACTTCCGAGTTACCCGTACCTTTGAACTCTTCAAAGATAACTTCATCCATTTTAGAACCCGTATCTACCAATGCCGTTGCAATGATCGTTAAGCTTCCGCCTTCTTCGATATTACGAGCAGCACCAAAGAAGCGCTTCGGACGCTCAAGCGCATGGGCATCCACACCACCTGTAAGCACCTTACCAGATGATGGAATAACCGTATTGTAAGCACGTGCTAAACGGGTGATAGAGTCCAGCAGAATCACGACATCTTTTTTGTGCTCAGTAAGACGTTTAGCCTTCTCGATCACCATTTCGGCCACTTGCACATGTCGGGCTGGCGGCTCATCAAAGGTTGACGCGACAACCTCGCCACGAACGGTGCGTTGCATATCCGTTACTTCCTCTGGGCGCTCATCGATCAACAGTACGATCAAATGGCATTCAGGGTTGTTACGCGTAATACTGTTAGCAATGTTCTGTAACATCAGCGTTTTACCCGCTTTAGGCGGTGAAACCACCAATGCACGCTGACCTTTACCCATTGGGCTAACTAAGTCCAGTACACGCGCTGTGATATCTTCAGTACTGCCGTTACCAATCTCCATTCGAAGACGCTGTTGCGCAAACAAGGGCGTTAAGTTTTCGAATAGAATTTTGTTCTTAGCATTTTCAGGACGGTCGTAGTTAATTTCATTAACTTTCAACAGTGCGAAATAACGCTCGCTATCTTTTGGTGGGCGAATTTTACCTGCAATGGTATCGCCGGTACGCAAATTAAAACGACGGATCTGGCTTGGAGAAACATAGATGTCGTCAGGGCCCGCTAAATAAGAAGAGTCCGCAGAGCGTAAGAAACCGAAACCATCCTGAAGAATCTCCAGGACACCATCGCCGTAAATATCTTCGCCACTCTTAGAGTGTTTTTTAAGGATTGCGAAAATGACATCTTGTTTGCGTGAGCGGGCCAGATTGTCGAGTCCCATTTCCTGAGCGATTTCGAGAAGTTCAGGAACGCTTTTAGTTTTTAATTGGGTAAGATTCATATGCTTTGAAGTGAGTGCCTGAGTAGGCTGAAATTGAAGAAAAAAATAAGAAGAAATACAAAAAGAAAAATGACTCGCCTTAGGTGCTCAAAAACTGATCAGGAGCATCAGACGGATCAAATATAAAAGGTTGTTCGGTGAGTGTCTAGTAAAATGGAGAAGAAAAAGCAATAAATGCTATTTTCTCCTCCAATATCGACCTAATTATAGGTTTGAATCAATAAAAGCCGCCAGCTGAGACTTGGATAAAGCCCCTACTTTTGTTGCTTCTACATTACCACCTTTGAATAACATCAAAGTTGGGATGCCACGAATACCGAACTTCGGTGGCGTATCGCTATTTTCGTCGATATTCAGTTTGCAGACTTTCAACCGACCTTCGTAATCTTTAGCGATCTCTTCCAGCACAGGCGCAATCATTTTGCATGGGCCACACCACTCAGCCCAATAGTCTACCAGCACTGCGCCTTCTGCTTTCAGTACATCTTCATCAAAAGATGCATCAGTAACATTAACGATATTTTCGCTCATTGAACCCCTCTCCAAACACACCAGAAACGTTAAGTGCTTCTAAAACAAAGCCAGATCATACCATCTGAAGAAAAAAAATGTGAACTCTACTTACACCATTGTTGTAATTCACTGATTGTGTAACCTTCTTCTGGTACTCTTGGCTTCTTCGGTGTGGATGGATAGAAGATAGTTTGCATGCAGAAAACAGAATCACCTATTGAGCAAGAACGTGAAGACTCCCTGTTGGCCGCGATTGATTTGGGTTCCAACAGTTTTCATATGGTTATTGCCCGCCTCTCTCAGGGAGAGCTGACAACGCTCGACATCATGTCAGAGAAAGTGCAGTTAGCCGCAGGGATCAATCATAAGAAGCATCTGAGCGATGAGGCGATGGAGTCCGGCTTGGCCTGCTTAAGCCGTTTTGCACAACGACTCGGGGATCTCCCCCCCAGCTCAGTGAAAATTGTAGGCACTAATGCGCTACGAGAAGCCGCTAATCGGCGCGACTTTGCAGAAAAAGCAGAAAAGGTGCTTGGCGTACCCATTGAGATTATTGCCGGACGAGAGGAAGCACGACTTATCTACCTTGGCGTGTCCCATACATTGGCCGACACAGCCGGTGCGCGCCTTGTTGTCGATATAGGCGGCGGCAGCACAGAGTTTATTATCGGTGAGCGCTTTGAACCAAAAGAGCTTGAAAGCTTACATATGGGCTGCGTCAGTTATACCCAACGCTACTTTAGCGATGGTATATTAAGCGAGCAAAGCTTCCGCAAGGCAGAAAACGCCGCCATGCGTGAACTGCTCTCCATTCGTGAGCGCTATAGGCAAACAGGCTGGACCAGCTGCGTTGGCTCTTCCGGCTCTATTAAAGCCATCAAGAATGCCGTGGTCAGCTGTGGGCTCAACGACGAATTCATTACCCGAAAAGCGCTTGAGCAACTGAAAAGCAGAGTACTTAGTTTTGCCGACATAGAGACGTTGGAGATCCCCGGTATAAAACCTGAACGGATGGCGATTCTACCAGCGGGTCTGGCGATTTTAATCGCTCTCTTCGACTCACTCGGGATTGAAGAGATGGCGTTTTCCGATGGAGCCCTACGGGAAGGTTTACTCTACGACATGGCCGGACGCCTCCGCCATGAAGATGTTCGTGAGCGATCTATCTCCGCATTAAGCCAACGTTATTACGTCGACGAAGCACACGCTCAACGAGTAGAACAAACCGCACTGCTTGCGCTTGCGCAGGTCAAAGCTAGCTGGAAACTCAACCACCCTGATTTCCATGAAATGCTCAGTTGGGCAGCCTGCACCCATGAGATCGGCCTGACGATTGCTCACAGTCAGTTCCATAAGCATAGCGCTTACCTGCTACAGCACTCAGACCTTGCAGGGTTTTCTAACTCAGAGCAGCAGCTTTTGGCATTTCTAGTACGAGGGCATCGCCGTAAATTTCCCAAAGAGGACTACCGGCAACTGCCTGAAGGAAGAAAAGAGCCTTTTAAACGGCTCTGCGTCCTATTGCGACTTTCTGTTATTTTGAACCGTAGCCGAAGCACAGAGCGTTTACCGGCATTCTCTCTGACAGCCGACAACAAAAAGTTAGATCTCACGTTTCCTGAAGGATGGCTAACCCATCATCCCCTGACTCATGCGGATTTGGAGCAAGAGATCGAATATTTGAAAAACGCGGATATTAAACTGACAATCACTTGATATCAGGAAAAGTTAGTTAAAAACGCCCATAAAAAAAGCCCCTGATCAACAGGGGCTTTTTAATAGATGTTGCTAAAACTAAGCCTGTGGGCCTGCAGCAATAATATCTTCTGATACACCAGAGAATTTCGTGAAGTTAGTCACAAACTGACCAATCAGGTCACGAGCCGCTGCATCATACGCCGCTTTGTCGGACCATGTTTCACGAGGGTTCAGCAATGCAGAGTTAACGCCTGGCACTGCTTTAGGTACAGTTAGATTGATACCTGGCAATGCTAGTGTTTCTGCGCCCACCAAAGCACCGTTTTGAATCGCAGAGATGATGCCGCGAGTGGTAGGAATACTGAAACGCGAACCCGTGCCGTATGAACCACCAGTCCAGCCGGTGTTCACTAAGTAAACCTGCGAGCCAAACTCTTCAATACGCTTCATCAGCAACTCAGCATAAACAGCCGCTGGACGAGGGAAGAAAGGTGCGCCAAAACACGTAGAGAAAGTAGACTTAATACCGCCGCCAGAGCCCATTTCTGTAGACCCTACAAGCGCAGTGTAACCGGACAAGAAGTGGTAAGCAGCAGCTTCTTTAGACAGGATAGACACTGGAGGTAATACACCTGTCAGGTCGCATGTCAGGAAAACGATCGCTTTAGGTTCGCCACCCATATTGGTTTCTGTACGTTTTTCAACGTGTTCCAGAGGATAAGCACAACGCCCATTTTCTGTTAGCGTCGTATCATCATAATCAGCGGTACGCTGCTCATTAAGTGTTACGTTCTCAACAATGGCGCCAAAACGAATGGCGTCCCAGATAATCGGTTCATTTTTTTGAGATAAGTTGATTGTTTTAGCGTAGCAACCACCTTCTAAATTAAAGACAACACCCTTGCCCCAGCCATGTTCGTCATCACCGATCAGGTAACGTTCAGGATCTGCAGACAGGGTTGTTTTACCCGTACCTGATAGACCAAAGAACAGCGTCGTGCTCTGATCTTCACCAACGTTAGCAGAGCAGTGCATTGGTAATACATCTTTCTCAGGCAGCAGGAAGTTCTGCACAGAGAACATCGCCTTCTTCATTTCACCCGCGTAGCGCATACCAGCTAACAGAACTTTACGCTTCGCAAAGTTTAGAATCACACAACCTTCTGAGTTTGTACCATCACGCTCAGGGTCACACTCAAAGCCTGCAGCATTTAGAATCTGCCACTCTTCTTTCGCTTTCGGGTTGAATTCAGCCGGGCGGATAAAGAGATTTTGACCAAACAGGTTTTGCCACGCTGTTTCTGTCGACATTTTCACAGGAAGATAGTGGTTAGGATCAGACCCTACATGCACATTCGCGACAAAGTGTTCTTTCTCCGCTATGTATTCTTCGACACGACTCCATAGCGCATCAAACTTATCCGCATCAAATGGGCGGTTGATGTTGCCCCAATCGATAGCATCAGCCGTACTTGGTTCTTCTACGATGAAGCGATCCATCGGAGAACGCCCTGTACGCTTACCGGTAGTGACAACCAGAGCGCCGGTATCTGCTAGCGTACCTTCGCCACGGCTTATAGCGTGTTCAACGAGCTCAGCACGGCTCAGATTAAGATGGACGGTATTCTCAGTTTCTTTGGTCATTACTGGATTCCCTTGGCTCGGCGCCAAAAATCGTTACCTAAATAGCAAATAGACCCCGTAAATTCTGCCGACTACTTGCGGTGCGTTCTTATTTGGGGGGTTGCATATTATCACAAAAAGTCAAAATGTGTGCCATGCTCAAAACGGCGAATATGCATGGCACGTTACGGAGTTGCTCAATCAGTGAAGCTGATCTGATTGCGGGATGTGTGCTGTATCACTGAATTGTGCACGAATATCCGCTTCGTCAAAGCGATAGAGGGCATTACAAAACTGACAACCTACCTCAATCGAACCCTGTTCTTCGAGCATTTCCAGCAGTTCATCTTGTGTCAAAAACTGCAAAGCGTTCATACTTCTTTCCCGCGAACAATCACACTTAAAAACCAATGTATCAGGGTCGTATAAGCGACAGGCTTCCTGATGGAACAGCCTATACAGCAAGGTTTCATTATCGAGAGACAGCAGCTCTTCAGATTTGAGCGTAGCGCCAATTTGCGAAATATGTTCCCAGTCACTATCACTGGTCCCCGCCGCCGGCATGACCTGCAATAAAAAGCCTGCGGCTTTATTTCCATCCGCTGCCAAATGAATTTGTGTAGGCAACTGTTCAGATTGAAGGAAGTAGTCGGTCAGGCAACCTGACAGAGTTTCCTTTTCCAATGGAACAATCCCCTGATAACGCTGCCCATCATCAGGCTCAATCGTGATTACCAAATGTCCATCTTCGATCAGTTCCACCGCACTGAGATTTTCAGCAACATCTCCTTCATATCGAGAAACGGCCCGGCACTCGCCGCGATGATTAATTTCAGCCATCAAGATTTGTACGTTACCTGAGCCTTGTGCCTGCAGCAGCACACGCCCTTCAAACTTCAGCGTTGTACCTAGCAACGCTACAGCCGCTAGCATTTCACCCAAGGCATTTCGAATGGCAACTGGGTACTCATGAAGTGCTAGGATCTCTTGATAAGAGCTTTCCAACCCAACTAAAACACCACGAATATCCAGCTCATCAAACATAATGCGCTGAATCTGTTCAGGATTACTCATAAAACCGCTATCTCACCTCGTTAGAGATCGTTTTGAATTGGGAGCATTTTATCACAAACATCCTAAATCACCCCCTTTGCATCTCTTTAACGCCAAGCAATTGGCGCCGACTTCTTTTATCAGGTTTGTGTCCAGGGCTCAGCTCTGCACCTTTGTTGGCTTTTCGTTGCAGCGCCTCTTTCTCTCTGCGCTCAATACTGTCTTGTGTCTCTTCATATAAGAGCTGCGCCTCTGCTGCGCCTCTGCGCTGTTCCGACAACGCCTTGACAACAACGACACGCTCATCCCAGCCTTGACGAATCTTCAGAGTCGCCCCCAACTCCACCACTTTGCTACATTTCGCTCGCTGACCGTCATAATGGACTTTTCCACCCTCAATCATCTGCTTTGCTATTGCTCGGGTTTTGAAAAATCGGGCTGCCCATAGCCATTTATCCAGTCGAATTTTGCCTGGCTCCACGTTTACTCTCCTTTCGGGAAAATATCACTAAAATGCTGTACGGCTTCAAACTCGGTTACATTTCTCGCCGGTTGCTGACTATCTGGCTGTGCGATGGATAGCAAAAAACGGATACCATACGCCTGCGCAGATTTCAAAACCGGCAGACTATCATCAATCAACAAAGTCCGTTGTGGGTTAAAGGGTTCCACCGTTTGCAGCCGTTCCCAAAATGCGATTTGCTCCTTAGGCAAACCAAAGTCATGGGAGCAGACGATTGCATCAACTCGCTCAGCCAGATCCGTTTTCTCTAATTTCAAACCCAAGCTGCCCCGATGCGCATTAGTCACAATAACTGAGCGCATTCCTTCCCGGCGAATCCCATCCAAAAAATCCAACACGGACGGACGAAACGCGATTCGGTCTGCAACCTCTCGTTTGAGCGCAACAATATCGACGTTGAGTTCTTGCGACCAATAGTCAAGACAGTACCAATTTAATGTGCCCTGCTCCTGCATAATGCGTTGATGGAGCCATGCCTGTGCTTCGTGCTGATCAATTTGGTGGATATCTGCATAGCGAATGGGCAAATACTCCAACCAAAAGTAAGAGTCAAAATGAAGGTCCAATAAAGTGCCGTCCATATCCAGTAATACGGTATCAACACTAGACCAATCGAGCATAGCAGGTACAATCAAAGGAATACCTATTGTTAGTCAGTCAGGAAGGCTTATCAGTATGCCCGTGAAACCGGAAATTTTGAAGGTTACCCCCACCGCTAAGAGCCGACTTTTTCAGGTCGAAGAGCTTGAATTACGATTTAGCAACGGGGTGGAACGCACTTACGAACGCCTCGCCAGCCGGGGAAGAGGAGCGGTGATGATCGTCGCTGTTGATGAGAGCGACCACGTCATTCTCATTCGCGAGTATGCAGGCGGCATTGACGACTATACACTGACGCTGCCAAAAGGACTGGTCGACCCTGGGGAGGATCTACCCACAGCAGCCGACCGGGAACTAAAAGAGGAAGCGGGCTTTGGAGCTCGCAATCTACACATACTCAAAGAGATGACGGCAGCCCCTAACTATATGGGTCACAAACTCACCGCCATCATCGCCCGCGATCTCTACCCATGCAAGCTTGAAGGAGACGAACCAGAACCCCTTGAGGTTGTGCTCTGGCCACTATCTGATATCGATACTCTAGTACAAAAAGCTGAGTTCACCGAAGGCCGAGCGATTGCAGCACTTTATATGACACGGCACTACCTGCTTAACAATAAAGATTAAGGGGCAGCACACTGCAGAGACCCCTGCTTAATATCGAGTTCAACTTTCTGCTTTGATAACTCATCCCCGAGGCGGTTATCCATAATCGCCTGCATCTCTCTATCGCTATACCGTTTGTGCATGTAATCAGACAAGCATTCACATTGGCCTTGTGTTGCGCTAGGTGACGCCATACACCCATCCACAAACGGCTGGTAGGTTTTTGAGGTCAAATACTGAGTTTTAACGACGAAAATAGCCAGCATCACTGCCGAAATCCACAGGAGTATTTTTGACATAAAATAGAAGGTCTTTTGTAGTTATCGTTATTAAGAACCGGCAAATGCCAGCGCAGCATCATTCTAGAGAGCCCCCCAACAATTGGCAGGCAACTTTAGTCGCAGCTTACCCTAATCACACACAAAATGTGTCATGAAAAGACAATCCAAGGGTGTTATGATGCCAAGCTGATCAGATAGCAAGTACACGCGTGCTTGCTTCCATAACAACAGTGATATGCTGAACGTGTCGACAAGAAGGTGAACACTTATGAGCTTTGAATTACCTGCACTGCCTTACGCAAAGGATGCCCTGGAACCACACATCTCCGCTGAAACGCTGGAGTTCCACCACGGCAAGCACCACAACACTTATGTTGTAAAACTAAACGGCTTAGTTCCTGGCACTGAGTTTGAAGGCAAGTCTCTGGAAGACATCATCAAAACTGCTCCAGCAGGCGGTATCTTTAACAACGCTGCCCAAGTATGGAACCATACATTCTACTGGAACTGCCTATCACCAAACGGTGGCGGCGAGCCAACAGGCCCAATCGCTGACGCGATTAAAGCAAAATGGGGCTCTTTTGAAGCATTCCAAGAAGAGTTTAACGACAAAGCCGTTAACAACTTTGGCTCTAGCTGGACATGGCTAGTGAAAAATGATGACTTTTCTCTGGAGATTGTTAATACAAGCAACGCGGGCAACCCAATGACAAACGGTCAGCGCCCTGTATTAACCTGCGACCTGTGGGAACACGCTTACTACATCGACTACCGCAACGTACGTCCTGACTACCTGAAAGGTTTCTGGGCTTTAGTAAACTGGGACTTCGTAAACGAAAGCCTCAGCGTATAAATTTATTTATGCGAGAAATAAAGGCACCTTAGGGTGCCTTTATTATTTTTAGTCAAAGTTTGCGATCAAAATAGTAAAGCTTCTCTACTCTCCTATAAATATCCCTACCGTTTCTTTACCGTGAGCAGTCTCACTATCTTTTGATTTTTCTTCCTGAAGATAGATAACAACTGATTTTTCCCCTAAGTCTTTTTGCTCTGCTATCACAGGATCCCCTCCTTGCATCGAAGCAACACTTTGCAGGGTAACAGGGAAGCGTCGGCGTATATTCTGGGTAAAGTCATACTGTGCTCCCTGATCATCAACTTGGCGATTAACCACTTCAAAGCGGCGGCCGTTTGACACACCTTTACCCAATTGAATGGCGATCCAACCAACTGTTTCGTTACCATGCCCATCTGTCAGACTTTCCTGTTCTTGAAGGCCAAGCTGAAACTGGCCAGTACTATGAGTCAGGACACGAGGAACGGCTAATTCTCCACCTTTACTAGTCATCATACCCGTAAAGAGCCCAGGCAGACCGCCAAAGGCATTGCCAAAGCTGATAACATCCGCTTGCGGGGCTATTTTACTTAACGTATGAGTACCAGCTTTCACTTCAAGTCCTCCCACCGTATGCTCTCCAGCTTCCGCCACAAGATAGAAGACTTGTTCACCGACACTATGTACTTTATCTAGATAATCCCACTCACGGTAACGCACTTCGAAGCTGTCAGTAGTGACATTACGTACTTGCACAGTGCCTAGCTCCCCTTTTCGTTCACCTAGCGATGCAACCACTACCGGAGATGTATAGGCTTTGTTCAATGGGACCGTTGTCCATTGGTCTGTTACGCCTTCGACTACTCCCCATGCCAGCTTGCCCGAGTTAGGCTGGGCGTTCTGACGTAAGGCTGCCGTATCTATGCCTTTTGTGCTGATATCTTGGGCAAAGACTTGTCCGCCTACTGCAAGCACATCAAGAGTTTCATCTAGGTGATAAACTTCATTATCTTTCGATTGCTCCTCTTGTACGAGCAGAGCACTATGTAGCACCGGACGCCAGTGGCTGCCTACTGGCACTTGTTGCAGCGTGTATGGTAGCGCCTTACCTCCGATATAAGTACGACCAGAACCCGCCGGATTGTAGATCGCTAGGTAACCTACGGTCTCCGCACTGTGACCATCGGTTAGCCTTTCTTCTTCAAATAGCGCCGCATTAAAACCACCAGCAAACACATTCTTTACACGCGCAGTAACGGCTTGTCCTCCATTACTGGTTTGTATCGTTAAGAAGACTTGTGGAACGCCAGCAAACTTCTCGGTAAAGCTGTTCCATGCAAAGGTGCCGCTGCCGCTGAGTTCAAATGTACCAACTTCCCAGATAGAGCCATCGGACATTCGGTGTCGACCTTTTTCCAGAATCAGGTGTGGTATTGTCTCTTCAGCATGCGTAGTATCACCTCTCGCGATACGGTAATCCCACTCTTGAAAGCGCAGTTGGAATTTAGCTTCAAAGCCGGTGTTATTTACATTTTTAATACGTACAACACCGGGATCCGAGCCATTAAAACTTGGCGGCCCGGCGATCACCACCGGCTGCGCAAACTGGCTAGGGAAGTCGATAGTTTTCCAATTTTGAGTAACTTGCGCATTTAGTTGCCCATGACCTAAGTACTGAGGATTTAACGGCTGGCTATCATAACCATCAGGAGCCCCGTCATTATCACTATCCGGGTTGTTGATACCCGTGCCCTGTTGGTATTCCGCAAGGTTAGTTAGACCATCATTATCACGGTCGCCATTGGCATCAGACGGATCATTAGGATTGAGACCATTTGCCGTTTCGAAAGCATCATCTAAACCATCATTATCCGAATCGAACAAACGAGGCGTATAGACAACCTTATCTAGCCAGCCTCGATCTAAACCCTTATCAACGCTTGAGTCTTTAATATAAGTCCATCTAATCGTATGAACTCCAGCTGGGATATTGACCTCTTCTGAGATGAATGGATTCCCCGGTACAACACCACAAATCTGACTTTTCCCGTTATATACTTCAGATGAGGGAAGGCCATCCAAGGTAAAGTTCAAGGAGTCCCAGCAAGAGGCTCCGGAATTATAATCTTCTGATGACACTGACCAATCAAATGTTAGGACGCCCGGCCCTGTAATCGTGGTTTCAATCCAACTGGACTGGTTATGCCCCAGATACCCCGAGAAAGCCGCATCCTCACCATCGGAAGTGATAGAGGTCTGCCCTTGCCACTGGACGTCGCCCCCTAGAACAAAATTTAAACTTGTATTGTCTAAAGCTTCTGTAACCGTGGGGGGTGGTACAGGTGTGACAGTGGACTCGCGATAGCTGGAGACTACGCCCATCGTTTCTCTGATTAAGCGTGAATTATCGCCATCTTGAGCATGTCCTACAGACGTACCTTTGTGTAGAACCAAGGGATTGGAAAAGATAGGGACAGGAAAATAACTGCCTCCTTGCCCATCGTTCCCGTACGCCATTATGG
Source organism: Neptunomonas concharum (assembly GCF_008630635.1). NCBI lineage: Bacteria > Pseudomonadati > Pseudomonadota > Gammaproteobacteria > Oceanospirillales > Oceanospirillaceae > Neptunomonas > Neptunomonas concharum. The sequence goes on from NZ_CP043869.1 coordinate 3,383,705, forward strand.
TATGGTAATCCACACTATCATCCCCTTTGAAGTACCAACCTGCTGAGTATTGGTTATCCAAGGAGCGGTTAGGACCTGGAGCTGATACCTGACTCTTGGCATGAGCGGCACCCAGATTATGGCCAACCTCATGGGTTAACGTGTCATCTAAAGCAACTGCACGAATAGCATTAACACTAAACGCCGCACTCGGATCACCTCCCCAGGCCCATAGAAGATTTCCTGTACCGACTATGCCATATGCTTGCCCATGATCAATGAACATGGCCACTAGGTCCGCTCCGTAAGTATCCCTTGCGGAACTCACCGCCGAAAACGCACCTTGGCCACTCTCTAAGGCGTCTATATCTGTACTGAACGAGCCATTTGGAGTGGAGGCTGTCGTATAAGGCACAGACATGTAATGAACCAGATTGAGGGACAAATCGATACCGCTATTGACCATGGTCTGGTTTAATCTATTAACCGCATCAAGAGAAAACGTTTCCATTCCTCCGTTATTCGCAACCCAACTCGCAGCGGTGGTATCGTAAACCACCATGATATCAATGGTTGCAGCATCTACCCGAGTAACAAACACCATCAAAAAAGCAGAAAGGACATGATACTTCCAAGCCTTTTTAAACCGACCTAACTTGCGTAAGTATTGCCCGTAAATTTCCATTTAAACGCTCCTTAGGATCCTTGCTTCTTTGGCTTAATTGAATTGATATGTAGGGTTTCGTGCTCATGAATACGAGGAGGCATAGCGTATAGGTCAACCTCTGATACACTTCCCTCTCCAGTAGAGGAGTCCCCTGAAATTCGATAGATAAGACCACTTTTGACATCTCTGATGGTGCCCAAATATGAGCTATCAGTGACAGTTAACGTCGCTATTACGCCATCACCACCTTTGAGCCGCCCCAGTAAAGACACAGATTTTTCAGAGTGATAATTAGCTCTATCAATCACCACACTAAACCCAAGATCGTCAAACACTCTAAGCTCAAACAGTGTATTTTGGAAAAAAGAAGGTCGTTCCTGTTGCTGCTCAAGATCACTTAACAGTGCTGGAGCGGCTCCCGCCGGCAACAACAGTGATGTATTCAACCGAATAGCTCCCGTTCGTTTTATGTACGCAGGTTGTGGTTTCGTAGCTTCAGTCTCACCACTTAAGGTCGACTTCAATACAGGTGCTGGAGTTATTAGCGTGACAGATTCTTGCGCAAAGCTTGTAAAAGCCACTGTACATAAGACAGATAGCAACAGCCTTTTAGTGATTGAGAGCAACATACTTCTTTCCCTAGAAAAGTGTGATTTTATTAAATTCTAAATCATAACACCCTATTCGGCGACAATAGGGTTACTTAACACCCCAAGGCCACTGATCTCGACTTCGATCAAATCTCCCGGCTTCATATACAGGCGAGGCTTGCGTTTTACGCCAACACCACCTGGAGTACCGGTTACGATTACATCCCCTACGGAGAGGGTACAAAACGTTGAGATATATTCTATTAATGCGGGCACATCAAAAATAAGGTCGCTAAACGGCGCATGTTGCACCTGCTCGCCATTGAGACGCGTTGTGACGGTACATGATGACAGGTCTGGCATTTCATCAGGAGTGACCATCCAAGGACCAAAGGCACCAGTGGCATCAAAATTTTTACCCGCTGTAAACTGTTGGGTATGCATCTGCCAATCACGAATACTCGCATCGTTGTAACAGCTATAGCCTGCTACATGCTTAAGCGCATCTTCCCGCTTAATATGACGCCCTCCTTGCCCGATAATAACCGCAAGCTCTCCCTCAAAATCCAGCTTCTCAGAAACATTCGGCCGCACAATAGCCCCTTGGTGTCCAACCTGAGTAGAACTAAAACGGGTGAAAAGCACGGGATGTTCCATCTCCGGCATACCTGTTTCTATACGATGGCTCTCATAATTAAGCCCTACACAGAGAATTTTTTCTGGATTGGGTATTACCGGAAGAAGCTGCACGCTCTCTAAAGCATAAATAGGGGCATTCTTTAGCATGTCAGGTACTTGGGGCAATACGGCTAACAAACTTTTTAGATCAGGGATCGTCGGATCGACTAAAGAGAGATCAATCACCGTAGTAGGCGTCGCAACCCCATAGGCGGCCCGATCCCCTACGAGAAAGGAGGCTAGTTTCATTGTTTCTCCAACATTATCTTACAAAGGACTTGCTTGCTGTTTGCGATCATATTCCATCTGCCTGATCAGTATACGATCCTGAGCATCCCGTGCATCCTGACGCAACCAAAAAATTTCACGATGATGTTCGCGAATTTCCCTTAATAAACGCTCGCGTTCGGCTTGGGTACTTTTATCACTGACCAACTGATCCTCTTTACGCTTAATTTTACGCTCGATTGATCGAATTTCACCTTCGGCACTTGATAAAGAGGAGCGTAAATCAACCAGCTCATCACGAATCATAAAAAGTTCATGACCAGGGTTATACCCTTCAAGAAATGCCGCTTCTAGCGATTTAGGGCAGATGCCTGAATAAACACCTCCCTTTTTGCCAAAGTAAAACCCACTTGCTCGCGTACAAAACTGTTGTAAGCCTTGCTCATAACCCAAAAAATAGGCCTCGCGATTGGGAACCACAGAGAATTTGGCACAATCTGCTCGATACTCATCTAAAATAGCAGAGTGCTCTCCCTTTGACGCGTCCGCTTGCCCAATGATCTGCCAGTCGGCTTGTACACACTCGGCTTGGTTCATGGTGCTACAACCACTCAATAGCAATAGCAGACTTACAGCAGCTAATAAGCAATGTGATCTTTTTTTCATAAGTTACCTTTTTAAAACATCAGCTTACGCAAGCCGCTTTATTCTGTAGGATATTCATCCAAAAGCGGCTTTAAGAATGGCCATACATTTTCAAGCAAGTAGGGCTGAGCTTGTGCATTAGGGTGTAATCCATCAGGCTGCATCAGTTGTCGATCCAGCGCCACTTTATCCATTAGAAAAGGGACGCGACTGATCTGATACTCTTTTGATAACGTATCAAATAAATCGAAAAAGCGATTTGTATAAGCCGGACCATAGTTGGGCGGCAAACGGACCCCCACTAACAAGGGTATAGCGCCATGAGACTGGCTAAGCTCGATCAGCGTACGTAAATTGCGCTCAATTAAGGGGATTGGCGTGCCTCGCAGACCATCATTTGCAGCAAGCTCCAGAACTATCCATTGCGGCTGGTGTCTTTCCAGAAGGGCAGGCAGGCGTGTGATGCCGCCTTGTGTCGTTTCGCCACTGATACTGGCATTAATAACTTTGACATTGGGATACTCCTCATCGAGGCGCCGCTCAAGCAACGCCACCCACCCTTGAGAGGGTTGTAGCCCATAAGCGGCCGACAAGCTATCCCCCATCACCAATAGGTTTGCGGAAAAAGCAGAACTACTGAACCATAACAGCAACAGTGGCAAAAAACGGATATTAAACATGACTCAACCGATCTCTTATGCAATCGAGGCCAACGATCTCGCAAAAAGCTTCTCAACTCAAGGTGGAGAGATCAGTTTATTTCGAAATCTCAGCTTTCAGGTTCAAAAAGGAGAAAGCGTCGCCATCATTGGCCAATCTGGTGCAGGAAAATCAACATTACTGAGCATTATAGCCGGGTTAGATACGCCTTCAAAAGGGAACGTCAGTTTGCTAAACACACAGCTCCACAACCTCTCAGATAAAGAGCGCGCGCAATGGAGAGCCAACAACATCAGCTTTATCTTTCAATCCTTCCACTTACTTCCTGAGCTGAATGCCCAAGAAAATGTGCAGCTGCCATTAGAAATACGTGGTGAATCAGAAGCTGCTGACAAAGCAGCCAATCTACTCACACAGGTAGGCTTAGAAGGCAGACAAACGCACTTCCCGTCACAGTTATCAGGGGGGGAGCAGCAACGCGTAGCGATTGCCAGAGCATTTGTAACACAACCCTCGATTCTTTTTGCCGACGAACCCACCGGCAATCTCGACTCAGATACGGGCCAGAAGATTATCGATCAGCTGTTTACATTGAATCAGCAAACCCAAACCACGTTGATCCTTATCACCCATGATGCAGCCTTGGCCGCGCGCTGCCAACGCCAGTTTGTGTTAGATAAAGGCCAACTGGCCGAGAAAGAGGTTTAGCTATGATTGCAAAGATGGCCATTCGCCAAAGCAAAAGCCAATGGCAGCGACCTGACTGGAAGGCGTTATTGCTGTCTATTTTTTTAATGACCAGCCTTTTAACACTGTTAAACCTCACCGCTGAACGCTTGCAAAAAAGTTTAGTGGTCAGTGGTGCAGCGATGCTCGGAGCTGATTTAGTGCTTAGTAGCAGCCGCCCTTTGGAGGAACAGATTGAAGCGTCATTAATCACGTCTGGGCTATCCACCAGCCGAGTTACCCAGTTTGCAACCATGGTCAATGCCGGTGAATCGATGCTTCTATCGTCGGTTAGAGCGGTCAGCTCTCCGTATCCGTTACGGGGAGAGATCACAACCCAAACCTCTTCCCCCACCCCGCTTCCCTCACCCGGCAGGGTCTGGGTGGAACCTGCCGTGCTAGAGCGCTTGAATATTGCCGTCGGCGACACCTTAAGCATCGGTTACCAAGACTTTCTGATTGATAACGTGTTTCTCAGCAGCCCTGATCGCGGCAGCGGCTTTCGAAGCTTTAATCCACAAATCATTATGCGAGAAACGGATCTGGCGTCCACACAAGTTATTTCTCCTGGCAGCCGCGCCCAATACCGCTTGTTAATTTCAGGTACTCCCCAAGCCATTGCAACAGCGGAGCAAACACTAAAACCGACACTAGCAGACTGGCAACGGCTTTACTCTGCGCATGGTGACCAACCCACAACACAAAACTCGCTCCGCAATGCATCCAGTTATCTCAAGCTGAGTGCTTTAATGGCGGTACTCATTGGTAGTTTTTCTATATACCTTAGCCTCAGGCGCTTTGCGCAAGCACAACAAGCTCGCACAGCTTTACTGATGAGCTTGGGACTATCTCGTTACCAGCTGTTTCAGCTGTTTTCGCTGATACTGGGCGCAGGGTGGCTTATGGCAGCCATACCCGGCTCGTTACTTGGCTGGATAGCCCATGAATTTTTAATGTCGAGCCTCTCTGATTTACTGCCGCAGCCACTGCCTTCCATCAGTGTGTTAACCGCTATCAGTAGCCTGTTATTGTGCGGATTACTCATAGCTGCCATTGGCATCGCTACTTTACTACCGCTAGGTGGAACAACGGTACTTAGCTTAATAAAATCGTCAGAAGATCACGCATCCACCGCAAACCCTATGCTGAAGTGGGTTTTGGCGGCCTTAATTGTTATTGTCACGTCTTTCTTTGTTCCTTCGCCTCAACTGGCGCTAGTACTCACCCTAGGTTTGCTGCTCTTTGGCGGGCTAGCAGGCCTTGCCGTTCAACAGTTGATAAAGCTCTTTAGTCAACAACTTGTCCGCTACGCGACCCCGATACCGTTGCTGGCACTACGCATCAAACAACAACGCCATTGGCATCGCGTCCAAGGAGGTGTTCTATCGCTCCTGCTTGCTCTGATGACCGTTATCCTGTTTGCTAGACAAGATCTGTTAAGCGACTGGCAAGGCCAGCTCCCAGAAGACACGCCAAACCAGTTTGTTATCAATATCCAGCCGTGGGAGTCGGCCAATGTTTCCCAATGGCTGCGTGATGCCGATGTAAAAGCACAGCTTTATCCCATGATTCGTGGACGTATCGAAGCCTATAATGGCACACCTATCGATAAGGCGTTCAACACTGAGCAACGACAGCATAATACCCTAAACCGAGAGCTTAACTTGACATGGAGTGATCAGTTCCCAGCCCACAACCAGCTTATCGAAGGCGAGTGGCGTTTAGATGCAAATGCCATTTCGGTAGAAGCGTCTATGGCACAAGAGTTAGGCCTACAGCTTGGGGATCAATTGGATTTTCGAGTGGGAAGCGAACTGTTTAAGGGCACCATTACCAGTTTGAGAAAAGTAGAATGGGCGTCGTTCAGACCCAATTTTTATGTCATCTTTTCTCCGGGCGTCATTGATCAGCTACCGGCAACCTATATTACCAGCTACCGAACAGGAGAAGGGCAATCTCACCTGTCAGGCGAATTATTGAAAGCCTTCCCAACCCTAACGCTGATTGATATCGAGCAACTGCTAAAACAAGTACAAAACCTAATTAACACCCTCAGTGATAGCGCCTCATTGATTATGTTGTTAACGCTACTCAGTGGATTGGTGTTACTCATCACAACGCTGCAGCAAGATTTAGCCAAACGTCAGTATGAAGTCGCCCTTCTGCGAACCTTAGGTGCTTCTGCACAACAGACACGACAGCTGGATACCTTTGAATACCTACTCATGGGGCTCAGCTGCGGGATAATAGCAACCTTAATCACTGAGGCTACCCTGCTGCTGATCTACCAACAGTGGCTGAAGCTTCCACCTCAGCCCCATGTGATTATTTGGTTTATGCTGCCGATGATTGCGACATGTTTGTTTGGTGCAATGGGATTTCTTAGCCGAAAAGCCCTATCCCTACCCGACAGTTATCATCTTTTAAGAAGTAAAGGATGATGGCTTACTGACTACAGTCCCAACATCACTCCCGGTTTCAGCTCTTTATTCTCAAGGTCTGGAACCGGGAAGCACGTGAACAAACGATCCTTGATCAATCCACGCTGTAAGAGCAGGCTCAACACCTGCTCGCCTCGATCGGAGGCTAACTTCTGCAACTGTTCAGCCACTTTCACCTCCAATTCAGCCGGTGGTAGAGGCTTATCAGATTCGTTGTTTGCCTTTTCCAAGGTGGGCAACAAAGCCAGCCGGTCATCCATTACAGCATTACCACAGATGTTTAAACGCAGTCCTTTACGTGCATTCATCATCTCTACTATTTTTCCTAAATAACCCTCAGCCTCTGGTAGCATCTGATCACTGCCAGCGGTAAAGGCGACGGGAGCCAAGTTGATAAAAGCACCCGATTCATTCGCAGATATAGCAGAGCTGGCAATACTAATTAGCGCACCATAAGGCTGTAATGCTTTTGTCAGGAAACCAAAGGCCGCTTTTTTCAAACCTTTGCTCGCTAAGCGATTAATGACGCTTTGATAGCCAAATTTAGGATCATCTAAAGAGCCCTCTACCGGAACATCCAATACAATATTGCCGTCTGTATCCTGCAATACAGCAATCGCGGTACCTAAAGGCATACTCAGCGTTTTATTGAAGTTAGCCGTCTCTTTACTATTGGCAGGCTGTACTTCCAGTCGATTCAGCACGATATGATTTTCGCCCGACAACACACCTTTTTTCAGAGCGCCTTTGCTGGTAAAGTCCATTTGCCCACTTTGCAAGTAATAGCCAATAAACTTACCTGAATACGGGCTAACTACCGGCAGCTCAGCATTTTTCAATGATAAACTCCAATCACCGTTTTTCGCCCCACCAAAGAGGTTAATTTGTCCTTCTGCGCCTAGTTGAGCATGCTTATTGATCGTGGCCTTCACCGAAAACGGGCTTAACTTACTTGCAGCCGTGTCGATATTGGCGATCATTAGGTTCGAGATGTCTAACGCCGACTTAAAGGTCGGCTTAACACTTTGGTCAGTTACGCTGATTCCATTTTTTCCAATCATCTCAAATTTGCCAATAGACGTCACAAACGGCTTAGCATTAACTGACGGCTTAGCCGACTCAGGGGTTACTTGTGTTTCGCCTGCAGATAACGCTGCCGTCAGACGTTCAATTTCCAGCAGTGACTGCTGTTTCGATACCGTTAGCATCGTTTCACTACCTGACAACTTAATAGCGTTGATCTTTAACTGATTTAGCTCTTTCAGGCTCAACCCAGAGACAGACAGCTTATCAATCGCTGTCATCGGTTTCGCCCCTGTTGGCTGATTAACCACGACGCCAGCAAAATTTGCCTGATCCAGAGTAATCTGTTCTTGGCGATAGTTCAGGTTTTTCAGAATGCCGTTGTCTAAGGCTAAAACCTGTAAAGGTCGCACCTGCGTTACTACATTTAACCCTTTCAGATCCGCGTTAATCGCCTGCACCTGCGGCTGATCCGGCTTCATCTTATCCAGCACACCACTTAGCGTGGCTGACTCTAGAGTAATAGCAACATTCTTCTGCTGTTCTACCGTTAGCTTAGTCAGCTCAATCCCCGCTTGGCTGCTAATACTTGATAAGACTCCCCCCTGCCACGCCAAGGTTAACGGTGCAGATACCGTCAAGTTTTCGCTGTTAAGCTGTAGATTCGGTTGTGAGAACAGGAGTTTAGAAACGCCTAAATCAACTGTCGTTTTTAGCTCTGTCGGAGCGCCCTGAGCAAAAGCGATTGCAAGTGGCCCTTGTTGCGCCACACTATCAGCTTTTATTGTCATTCCGCTTTGCTTAACTTCCAGCCCTTTCACATCGAGCCGTTGCGGCCCTTCTATGCGACTTAACTGCGCCTCTTTAAAACCCAAATTGAGCTTACCCGCCCAATTTAAACCACCGATCAGCGCTGATAACTGCTCTTTCAGTTTTAACGACAAGCCCTGACTGGTAACTTTACCTTCGACATCAATGGATTGGGGCGCACCTTGCGCCAATATTACGCTCCCCTCTCCTGACCAATTGACTTGTTGGTCGGTAATGATAACGCTTTCATCTTTCCAGTTAAGACCATCAAGTTGCACAGTACCTTTATGTTTCACTGAGCCGTCCAAACCCTTTAGATCCAGCTCAACCTCCAAGTCTGCGGTAAGACGCCCCTGAAGCTGCGGTGCCGAATATTTAAGTACGCTTTCCAAGGGGAATTGATCCAACTTCAGGTGCAACACTGAACGTTTCTGCTCAGGCAGCGGCGTTGCTTCAGTATTAAGCTCCACTCGTGAACCATTTAAGACACCGTCAAGCGTGATCTGCGTTGGCTCATTTTCATTCCATTGTGCCAGCCGATTTAAACGAGCATTATCAATCACCCAGCTCTGTTGCTGCTGCGGCAGGTTGAGTGACCACTGGATCTGCTGTAGTTGGACATTTTCAATCCCAACACGCCAATCCGTTGGTTCTGATGCCTTTGGTGGCGATTCTTCGTTCGTTTGCAGCTTAGATAGGTTAATCGGCCCTAACCAAAGATCATCGCCCTGTTGGTGTAAACCACTTTTCACCTGATCAACTTCCAGCGCTTTAATCAACACACGCTTATCCAGCAAGGAGGGATAATCTATCGCTACTTTAAAGCGGCCAATATTCAGAGGCGGCGTATCTCCCCCTTTCGCCTTTAAAGACTGAACTTCAATGGAGCCACTTAGCCAACGTACATCTAACGCTTCAAACGAGACCGCTTCTGCACCCTGTTTTTGTAACCAAATGACAACCTGATCCCGAATGATATAAGGCAAGACATGTAAACTGAGCAATAAAAAAACAATCAATGAGATAACAATTTTCATACGCTGACCTAGTAGAAGCCCTTTCGTTGAGAAAGCACCGAAACAGATTAAAAAACGATACTTCTATTTTAAACAAGCTTGCCTGATAGCTACCTGAATACCGATAAGACAATAACATACTCTAGGTAAGTCACTTCAACCACAGGATTCAACTCAGCGACAGCTATTCCAAAGTATCATCACAAACTATACGGTTATTCCAAAAAGCTATAAAGCCCGATAAACAACTGCTAAAATCGCATGATAACAAATACAGATCTATGCAATTTTAAATTTGAAAAGGGTGAATATCATGGCTCAACATGACGAGAACTTTCGTGACACTTCAGGCTTTGGCTGGATTGTTATTAATTTAGCTGCGCTTGTGTGGGTAACGATGCCTGTCAGTATTGCGCTAACTCAAATAGTGCAGTGGTAGGGTCTTGCTTGCTAGCAAATCTACGAAAAAGCCGCCTCTTAGTGGGCGGCTTTTTAATTAGCTAGAGTGCTTAATTTTTTAGCGTCTCCACCCCTTCCGGGGTTGCCATCAGCACTACATCAGCACCTCTATTGGCAAATAATCCGTTGGTAACCACACCTACGAGGTTATTCAGCTTAGTTTCCAACGCTTTAGGGCTCAGAATATCCAGATCATAAACATCTAGAATCACATTTCCATTGTCGGTCACGAAACCTTCGCGATATTCCGGTACCCCTTGTAACTTAACCAACTCACGGGCGACATACGAACGCGCCATTGGAATCACTTCAACCGGTAGCGGAAAATCCCCTAGGATATCAACCTGTTTAGATGAGTCCACAATACACACAAACTCTTTAGCAACCGCCGCTACGATTTTCTCACGGGTCAACGCTCCACCACCGCCTTTAACCAGGTTTAGGTGCGGGTCAAATTCGTCAGCCCCATCGATATAGACATCCATTTGGTTAACTTCATTTAAGTCATAGACCTCAATACCGTGGCTTTTTAGACGCTCAGCCGTTGCTTCCGAACTGGCAACTGCTCCATCAAAAAGATGTTTAATCTTTGCTAGCTCGTCAATAAAGCAATTGGCAGTGGAGCCTGTGCCTACACCAACAATCGAGTCGGTATTTAGCTTTGGTCGGATATACTCTACAGCCGCCTGAGCAACAGCTTGCTTCATTTCATCCTGTGTCATGGGGTCTCTAGTCTCTTATTTAGGAGTATTTGTGTAAATTATACGCTCATTCACCCTGACTGGTAGACGAAAAGCGCGACAACTTGTAGGATTTCTGCCTCTTCTTGCACATTCAGTCGACAGAATTTGTGCAAGCCATCTGCTCATTAGATCGAATTATCATTATGCCGCACCGATATATAAAGAAAATACTCGAGGCACGCGTTTATGACGTTGCTGTCGAGACACCATTGGATAACGCCAAAGGCCTTTCTGAGCGCCTGAATAATCGTGTCCTATTAAAACGCGAAGATCAGCAACCGGTTTTCTCTTTTAAGATTCGCGGCGCCTATAATAAGATGATTCAACTCAGCGAAGCAGAGCGTGCTTGCGGCGTCGTTGCCGCTTCAGCGGGCAATCATGCCCAAGGGCTCGCTATGGCAGCTCGCCATCTCGGCGTGAAAGCCACTATCGTCATGCCTAAAACCACCCCTGATGTCAAAGTTAACAACGTCAGACGCTTAGGCGGCAAGGTTGTACTGCATGGCGATGCGTTTGATGAGGCTTCCGCCCACGCACAAAAGTTGGTTGCAGAAAAGGGACTGACATATGTTCACCCATTTGACGACCCTGATGTTATTGCGGGGCAAGGCACGGTGGCCATGGAGATCTTGCGCCAAGAGTCTGGTCCGATCGACGCTATTTTTGTCCCCGTTGGTGGAGGCGGCTTGATCTCAGGAATCGCAGCTTATGTAAAGTACCTGCGCCCTGAAACCAAGGTTATTGGTGTCGAATCAGAAGATTCTGCCTGTCTGGCTGCAGCTTTAGAAGCAGGTAAACGCGTCACGCTCTCTCAGGTTGGTATTTTTGCTGATGGCGTGGCTGTTGCGCTGATTGGGGAAAACACCTTTGAGATCTGCCAACAATTTGTAGATGAAGTGATCACTGTTAACACCGATGAGATTTGTGCCGCCATCAAAGATATCTACGACGATACCCGCTCTATCTGCGAACCCGCCGGGGCGCTTGGCGTTGCAGGGATGAAAAAATATGTCGCCCGCGAAGCCTGCGAGCACAAAACCTTGATCGCCATCGATTCTGGAGCCAATGTTAACTTCGACCGTTTACGCCATATTGCGGAACGTTCAGAGCTTGGGGAGAAGCGCGAAGCGATTATCGCTGCAAAAATTCCCGAGAAGCCAGGCAGCTTCAAAAAGTTCTGTACAGCTTTGGGCAGGCGTAACATCACCGAATTTAACTATCGCTACAGCGACGATAATTTAGCGGTGGTATTTGCTGGCATACAGATCAAACCCAACAATGACGGAAAAGAGGAGCTGCTCGAAGAGTTACGGGAGCATATAGAGGAAGTCGTAGACCTAACCGATGACGAAACCGCTAAGTTGCATGTCCGTTATATGGTAGGGGGACATGCACCCTCAGCTGTTAATAACGAGGTGGTCTACCGCTTTGAGTTTCCTGAACGCCCGGGCGCGCTGATGAACTTTTTAAGCAAGCTGGGTGGCAAATGGAATATTTCCATGTTCCATTACCGTAATCATGGGGCAGCCTACGGACGCGTACTCGTTGGGATGCAAGTGCCTCAAGAAGAGCGCGATCAGGTAGCTATGTTCTTAAAAGAGATTGGTTATAACTTCTGGGAAGAGACCGATAACGCGGCGTATCAACTGTTCCTAGGGTAACCCCTGCTGAACACGAGAGGAGGTCACTGTGGCCTCCTCCAAATCATCCTTCCTCAGCAACAAGGCTTCGTCTAACTCCAGAGCAACCGCTTCCAACAAATGATGCTCTGCCCCTAACGCGGCATAATCCTCAGCCGTGAGCGCTGCACAAAGCCGCTTGAGATAATATTTCCCACCCAAACTATATATTTTATCCCCCACGATGGGATGGCCTAAATGCGCCAAATGAGCACGAATTTGATGCTTTCGTCCTGTAAAGAGATCACACGCTATGAGCGACCTTCCATCTAAACGCTGTAATACACTGAAAGCAGTTTTGCTAAATTTAGGCTTGCGATATAGCGCCACATCATCAGGATCAACTACATACATCTGACTTCGAATGAGACTATCCTCTTTCTCTGACAACAAACACTCCAGTGTCGTGCTATCCCAGACCGGCACACCCTCTACCCACGCATGGTAGCGCTTTTTTACGATAAGGCGATCCAGCTGTTTCTTCCACTTTCTGTCCGCAGAACTATGTTTGGCAATCAGTAGTTCACCCGAGGTTTCTGTATCCATTCGATGTAACAACTGAGCTTCGCCATAAGGCGTTTCACGGCGAATCAAGGAGATAAGGGTATGATAGAGGTTACGCGTTGTTCGACTCACAGGCAGTAATGGCGGCTTATAAACTTTCATTATTTCATCGTTCTGCCAAATCATATGCCAGCCTGTATTCACCGGATCTTCATAATGATTAGGTAGATCGAGGGTCACCTTTTGACCCTTCCTCACAGAGTGCGTTGCAGGCACGATTTCGCCTTCGATACGAACGTTTCCCTTTTCGCACAGCTGTAATAGCTGCAGTCCATGGTGTTGAGTGACACGGCAGGTCAGAAATTCAAACACTGTACTTTGCGTATCTGAAAACACCGTAAAGGCTAGCCTAAAGCAGTCAACCTCCCCTACAAGGCTAGGCTGTGCTCTTTGCCCAGCGATCAAGGCATCTCCGCAGAGTAGGCAAAACTCTCCTTAGAAAAAGCTTGGTAGGTAAACACCAGCAAAGAGGTAAGCCCCCAAACTAAGCCCGTCACTACCCCCAGATCAATAATCCCGCGCCAAGGTTGCTCAAGTTGGTGTACAAGAAGGACAAGCATCAAGATACCTAAAGTGAGGCAGTAGGTAACAATCATCCGCTTTCTGACAATTGAGAAGAACCCCATACAAAACAAAGGGGCGAGAACAAAACGTACAGGGGATACATTCTGTGATAAGTACAGCGCTCGAGCAGCAACGCGGGGAGACCACGCTTTTTGGAAGCCACGATACCCCTCGGCGAATCCCATAAACAGCACACAAAGAGCAAGCGCCAGCCAGTGATACCATAACAGCTCATAATTGAATGTTTGCCAACCAATGGAACTCAACCGGTAGATAGCACTGCCCAACAGCAAGCCAATACCCGTAATTCCCCACAGTGCCGCCATATAACCCAACACGTTCGTATCTCTGCTCTAAACAATGAAAGTTCCATATTGTACCAACTCTGCTAAAGACAGCATAAAAAAACCGCCCCTAAGGGCGGTCGAAGTGCACGTTTTATTAACGTCAGGAGCTTCAGGCCGCCCCTCTAGCCAGGAAACTAATACCCTTTGAGCTGATCGATATATTCCGGTAAGAACAAAGAGATCTGAGGCACATAGGTAATTAACATCAAGAATCCTAAAAGCAAACACAACCATGGCAAGCAGGCTTTGATTACCCAAATCATATTTTGTCCGGTAATCCCTGCGGTCACGAAGAGATTGAGCCCCACAGGTGGCGTTAACATACCGATCTCCATATTCACCACCATAATGATCCCTAAATGGATCGGATCGATGCCAAGCTGCATTGCAATCGGGAACAAAATAGGTGCCATGATCAGAAGAATCGCTGATGGCTCCATGAAGTTACCGGCAATCAACAGCAGGATATTCATGACAATCAGGAAGCCCCATGCCGGTAAACCCCATTCCATGATCGCACTGGCAATCGTATGGGGAATACGTTCTGTCGTTAACACATGGGCAAACAGCATCGCATTGGCGATGATAAACAACAGCATCATGGACACTTTGGATGCATCCAGAATGACTTTGCGTACCTCAGGATCAAAAACAGACTTCGGCAACGCCACCAGCATTTGGAACAGGTTACGCACGGATGCCGCCGCAACACCTTCACCTTCATGCTTCCACGGCATACCCTTCATAGGTCCAATATCGCGATAGCCCATAACAGCAATGAAGTAGCCGTATACAGCAGCCACGGCAGCCGCTTCAGTAGGAGAAGCCACACCGCCATAGATGGAGCCAAGTACAATAATGATCAGCATCAAGCCGCCGAGCGCAATCACGCCAGATTTAGCAAGTGCCTTAAATCCCGGGAACGGCTGCGATGGCAGCCCTTTGATACGCGCAACGATATAGATGGCGATCATCAGGATGAAGCCCATCATCAGGCCAGGTATGAAACCTGCCATAAACATACGTGAAGCTGAAACCTCAGTGGCAGCCGCATAAACCAGCATAACGATAGACGGCGGGATCAAGATCCCCAAAGTGCCTGCATTAGCGATAACGCCTGCTGCAAATGACTGCGGATACCCAGAGCGAACCATGCCTGCAATACAAATCGTACCAATCGCCGCAACCGTTGCCGGCGAAGAACCAGAAACCGCAGCAAACAACATGCAGGCCATCACCGATGCCATGGCCAGACCGCCACGAATGTGGCCAACCGAATCCACTGCAAAGTTGATCAAGCGTTTAGCAACTCCCCCTGTTGAGAGAAAGGCGGAAGACAAAATAAAGAAAGGGATCGCGAGCAAGGTATAATGCTCTGACGTCGCCTCGAATAACTTCAGCGCAATCGATGCTAATGAATCGTTAGAAAATAGAAGAATCGTAGTCACTGATGACAAACCGAGTGCAACGGCAATTGGCATCCCAATCAGCATACAACCAAAGAGTGTGATAAAGAGTACGGCAATCGTCATTACTTACCCTCCTTAGTGTTTTTGTTAATAGAGGGCTCATCGCCTAAAGCGGTCTCTTGTAGCTCTTTGGCAAGCTCCATAGACTCTTCAGCTTCATCCGCGAAATGAAAACCATCTGCTTCGCCTTTAACCACTTTCCAGCCAAGTTGTAGGAAGCGGAAAATTAACAGGACAAAGCCAATCACCAAGATACTCATGGGTATCCACTTAGGCACGGGCAGATCTTCCAGTTCAATGCCAATCATCTTCATCTTGCTTAAGTAGATCCAAGATCCATACAAAAACAATCCGCAGTAAACCAAGCACAATGCAATCGCAACCAGTGTAAAGAAGCGATGTGTGCCTGGCGGCATCATTTTCACAAAGACATCTACACCAATGTGCGCACCAACCTTGACGCCATAAGAAGCACCAAACAGGACAAACCAAGCAGCCAATAGCAGCGTAACTTCCTGCGCCCAGTGAATTCCTGCGTTAAATCCGAAGCGTGCTATCACTTCTGCGAACACCAATAACGTCATTGAGACAAGGAGAAGGGAAAGGAATCCCTCCTCGAATTGCGATACCACTCTTTTAATCATCATGACCCCCACCTATTCTTGTTATCGAGAGACAACATCTACAGGGCAGCCCACCTTCACACTAGGTGACACTCTCCTCTAGAAGATGAAGGGAGATAACCTCGGTCATCTCCCTTCATTCAACGCTTAGTTATTAGCCGCTTCCGCCGCTTTAATCAGGTCAGCGCCAATCTCATCTTCAAACTTTTTCCAAACAGGTTTCATTGCTTCAACCCACTGCTGGCGCTCTTCTGCTGTTAACGTCAGAACTTCCGAACGCTTAGAGTCGATAATCAACTGCTTATCAGAGTCACCTTTTTGTGCAGCGATGCCGTTACCGTAAACAATAGCGTCGTTTAAGGCTTTTTGGATCTCCGTACGCAGGTCATCGTCTAAAGACATCCAAAACTCAGTTGACGTAACCACCAAATAATCTAAAACACCGTGATTAGTCTCTGTGATGTAAGGTTGAACCTCGAAGAATTTTTTAGAGTAGATGTTTGACCATGTGTTTTCCTGGCCATCGATTGCCTGAGTTTGCAGTAGTGTAAAGACCTCAGAGAATGGCTTTTTCAGTGGAACAGCATCCACCGCTTCAAACTGCGCCTGCAATACATCCGAAGTCATAATGCGGAACTTTTTACCTGAAGCATCTGAGGGTACTTTAAGAGGATTACTTGCTGACATCTGCTTCATACCGTTATGAAGATAGCCTAAACCAATCAACCCTTTTTTCTTTAATGAACTTAGGAGTTTTTGTCCGTCAGGACCTTGCTGGAATTTTTCTACAGCTTCCATATCCTTAAATAAGAAAGGTAAGTCAAAGATCTGTAATGATTTCGTGTACTTCTGGAATTTGGAGAGTGAAGGCGCTGCCATCTGTACATCACCCAGCAACATAGCCTCCAGTACTTTGTTGTCACCGAACAACTGAGAGTTAGGGAAGACGCTCACTTCGACTTTACCAGCCAAACGCTCGTCGACCAGCTCTTTAAACTTGATCGCCATTTGTCCTTTTGGCGTATTTTCAGCAACTACGTGGGAAAACTTGATTTCTACCGGTGCGGCAACGGCAGCTTGTGCACCCAAGGCTAGAGCTATTGAGGTAACTGCAGCAGTTAATAAACGCATGACGCTTCTCCTGTTTTTGGACTTATTCTGTTTTTTGCGTTTTATCGCCAAGCATCTTTAGAGACTTAACGATCCATTAAAGTTATTGCACACTTCAAGCCAGAATATTTTTCTACAACCAAAACAAAGAGATATAAAAATCACCAATCTAATAGGTAGGCATATTGGGGGTATACCCACCCATACGGCACTGCAAAAAGTGGTGGAAAACCGCACATTTATTTTTCAATAATTTTGACTATGCTTACCTAAAGCTCGGTTTGTTGATCTACGTACGTGACAAACTGTTAAAGAGTCGTTACATTTTGCCGACAAATTATTAAGCTATTGTTCAGAATGCAAGGATCTAGGAGCCAGTGTGAACTCAACCAAAGGAATGTCTATTCAGACAAAAATCAACTTGTCGCTGGTTGTCGTTTTTTTGATTGTGCTCGTCAGCAGTCTCAGCGCTATCTATCGCAGCGAAACCAACCTCAGTATGGAGGTCGCCAAAAAAACCACCTTGGCAACCGCTGATTCCTACTTCGACAGTATCAATATCCTGATGTTAAGCGGTGCTATGTCGAATCGTGCTACGTTACAAAGCAAAATCGTAGCCAATGAGGATCTTACCGAGGCAAGAATCATTCGTGGTGACGCCGTAAGCTCCGTGTATGGCCCAGGCTCTCAAGATTCGGGGATTCAGGATGATTTTGATCGTCGCGCAATGCAAGGCGAACATATCGTCGAAGAGATAAACGATGATAAAGGACACCGGCTCGTCGTTGTCACGCCAATGAAGGCCCTCAGTGATTACAAAGGCACCAACTGTTTACTATGTCACCAGGTACCAGAAGGTGATGTCATCGGTGCAGTACGTGTGACTTATTCATTTGAGAGTCTGGATAATACCGTTGCCAGTAATATTACCTCTGTTGCCTTGGTAGAACTCGGCCTGTTTGTGGTAGGTATTATTGTTATCAGCCTTCTTCTGCGCCGTATTGTCATCTCTCCCATCAATCACTTAAATGACACGATCCATACGATTCAAAGAGATGCCGATCTAAATCAGCGAATTGAAGTCAACTCTAATGATGAAATTGGCCGTATGTCTCAGGCATTCAACTCGATGCTGGAGCATCTACATGACAGCATGAAGCAAGTCAGCAGTACCGTTCTAAGGCTGGGATCATCGAGTAAGCAGATTAATAGCATTGCCGATATGGCGGCACAAGCGGTACACAATCAGCAAGTGCAAACCAGCTCTGTAGCCTCCGCGATGGAGCAGATGGAAGCGGCAACACGCAGCGTTGAGAACAATGCTGAGAATACAGTCTCCGCCTCCGATCTTGCACTGAGTGAAAGCGATAAAGGCACAAAAATTACTCAAGATGCATTAAGTGCTATCGAGAAACTGAAAGAAAATATGGTTCAAGCGACTAGCGCCATTCAGCAACTAAATGACCAAAGCCAAAATGTCGGCACCGTTCTTGAAGTTATTCAAAAAATAGCTGAGCAGACCAACCTTCTAGCCCTCAATGCTGCGATTGAAGCCGCAAGAGCGGGTGAGCAAGGCCGTGGATTTGCCGTGGTTGCCGACGAAGTTAGAACGCTGGCCAGCCGCACTCATAACTCAACAGAAGAGATCAATAACATTATTGCTAAGCTTCAATCGGATGCTGAGGGGGCTGTGGTTATTATGCAGGCTGCGATGCAAAGCGCTGAAGACGGAGTGGTTAGTGTTCAGAAAACATCAGACGCGCTTGTGAATATCGCCGAAGAGGTACGCGTCATTAATGACATGAACCACCAAGTTGCCAGCGCTATTCGTGAGCAGACTCAAATGGCCTCAAGCGTTGAAGAAAGTGTTATGGATATTAGCCAAAGCGCAAATCGAACCGCGGACAGGGCCGGGCAGCTAAACTCTGTTTCCGCTGAGCTTGGCTCATTAGCCCAAGAGCTAGAGAAGCTGGTAAGTCGCTTTAAACTTTAAGCTTACACATGCATAAAAAGGCCTCTAAGAGGCCTTTTTTCGTTAAGGCTTATAATCGTTTTTATCTAAGCCATACTTCTTCATTTTGTCGTAGAGTGTCTTACGCGGTAGCCCTAAACTCACTAGCGTATCTTTGATTGAGCCGCCATGACGTGATAACTCCGCTTGCAACAGCATTTTTTCAAACCGCTCCACTTGCTCAGGCAAAGTCATTTTTCCAGCTTCAGCATTTTCTGTAATTGGGCGGTTATCAAAATCGAACGTACAGCTCTCACCCAACAGCACATAACGCTCTGCCAAATTCCTTAGCTCTCTAACATTACCTGGCCAGTCATGGGTTACAAGGCTGTGCATACGCTCTGCACTTAAGGGCAGCACCTCACGACCATAAAGTGCAGAGGCAAGGATTGCAAAATGTTGAAATAATAGGGGAATATCATCTAATCGCTCTCTTAACGGAGGCACTTCAATACGTACCACATTCAACCGATAATAGAGATCTTCTCGGAAATCTCCCCGCTCTGCTTGGCTTTTCAGGTCGACCTTACTGGCAGCCACCACTCTGATATCCAGCGGAATCAGCTGATTAGACCCCAAACGTTCAATCGTTCTATCTTCCAACACCCGCAGCAATTTGACTTGCAGAGCCAACGGCATACTTTCTATCTCATCAAGAAACAGCGTGCCGCCGTTAGCGTGCTCGAATTTACCGATACGCTGTGATTTTGCATCCGTGAAGGCACCTTTTTCATGACCAAAAAGCTCGCTTTCAATCAGACTCTCGGGCACAGCACCACAATTAATCGCTACAAAGTTCTTATCCCTTCGCCGACTATGTTCATGGATATACCGCGCCAAAAGATCTTTCCCTGAGCCAGTTTCGGCTAATATCAAAATATCCGCTGGCGTATCTGCCACGGTATGAACCAGCCGTCTGAGCTGTTGAATATTAGGCGTATTTCCGATGATACGAGGGCCCGGCGCACTTTGCGCTTCCAGATCCAACTTAAGGCGACGGTTTTCAATGGTTAAGGCGCGCTTTTCTACCGCTCTTCGCACAATATCCAACAGCAAATCTGTTGAGAAAGGCTTTTCGATAAAGTCATAGGCCCCATCACGCATTGCCCCAACAGCCATTGAGATATCGCCGTGACCCGTAATCAATATAACAGGAAGGTCGGGATCTATGACTTGTACGCGTTTCAGCAACGCCAAGCCATCCATCCCGGGCATATTGATATCTGAAACCAATACCCCACTCCATTCATCATTAATCAGTTCCAGCGCTTTCTCTGCACTATCAAGCGCGATGACATCATACCCGGCCAACTCCAGCGTTTGCCCTGCAGACAAGCGAATATGCTTCTCATCGTCAACAAGAAGAATCGAGGGTGTTGGGTTCAATTCTAAAGACTGCATACGGATTCCATTTAGAGGCTGGTAAGCTGCTGATTAAAGTTTCGGTGAGGGTCGGTAGGTAACGCCAGTTTAAACACAGCGCCTCCCTCTGGGTGGTTTGTCACACTGAGCTCCCCTTGTAGGCTTTCTACGATTCGATAGGAGATAGACAAGCCCAAACCAAGCCCCTGCCCTGCGCTTTTTGTTGTATAAAAAGGCTCAAAAACTCGCGATAACTCCTCTTCGGGGATACCCGGACCATAATCTCGGATCCACAGTACTTGCCGTCTCTGCTCACAGCTTAGCGAGATATCAATCGTTTTAACCTGCTGGTTCTCCATGGCCTGTATCGCATTGCCAATAAGATTCACCAGCACCTGTTCGATACGCACAATATCACCTAAAACATAGCAATGTTCCAGATTTTGCGGCCAATGTATTGCAACATGTTCCTTACTTAAACGCCCATACATAATGGACATCGCTCCATCCCTGACCGATTTCATGCACACCGATTCAAGCTGCCCGCTGGTTTTACGGGAAAACTCCTTAAGCGGGTGGATAATTTTTGCCATTCGCTCAGTTAAAGAGCCGATCTCGCTAAGATTGGTTTCAACAGGGTCGAGTCGTCCCATCTTGAGGAACTGTTTTGCGTTGTCTGCGTAAGCACGGATAGCTGTTAAAGGTTGGTTTAGCTCATGGTTGATACCCGCTGACATCTGCCCCAGTACGGCCAGTTTTGCTGTTTGAATCAACTCATTCTGGGTACCTTTGTGCAGGTTCATCTCCTCGCGAAGCTTTTCATTCGCCAAAGTCAGATCCTGAGTGCGCTTTTCAACACGACTCTCTAACTCGGCCTGCGCACGTTGTAGCGCCTGTTCATATTCTTTGCGCTGGGTAATATCATGAATCGTAACAATAAAGTGCAGTGCACCCTGGCGCGGCATCTTACCAATAGTGACTTCAATCGGAAAATAACTACCATTCTCTCGCTTCCCCGATGCCTCCACCATTAGGTCTTGGGTAATAAGATTTCCCTGAACTAAGTGCTCCCAACAAATAGGACGATCAGTCTGGGACAATAGCAAGCTAAAGTATTGCCCTTTGAGCTGCTCCTCCCGATAGCCAAACAACTTTTCTGCTGTTCGATTAAAGGACTCTATACGCCCTTCTTTATCTAGGGTAATTAAACCTGCTTGCGTGTTATCAATAATTGCTCGAATACGCCCTTCGTTCTCCTCCAACGATTGCAACTCACGCGCTTTAAAGCGCTGTCTTTCCTTAACAATGCGCCGTCTGGTTACAATCACCATCATTAACAGGACAAGGGCAATATAAATAAACGCAGCTAACATCACCGCATTCAAAACCTGTCGCTGGACGGGCTTCATACTTGCCAGAATGGAAACATTCAGACCGGCACCTTCTACAGCGGTAGTTTGCAAAAGATATTCAGCCGCATTAACGCTATCCAATGCACTCTTCGCGTCAATTGCGCCTTCAATCAACGTAATCAGCTCCGCGCCATGTGATAATTGCTGCTTTTTTATCATATCCAGAGAGGTCAGCGGATTATCCCCGTAGCGCAAGCTCGAAACGATACGCTGCATATCCGACTCAGATAACGGGGATAGGGTTCGAAACTTCCAATCTTGACGGGTCGAAATAAAAATCACACCATCCTCATCCGTGACCAGAATATCGGTAGCCTCATCATTCCAGTCCTGTTCAATCTCATTAAGATCAATCTTAACCACAACAACACCAATAATTTCGCCACGATGCTTTACTGGGTAGGAGAAGAAGTAGCCACGTTTGAGAGAGGTCGTCCCTAATGCAAAATAACGCCCTGTCCTCCCTTGCATAGCATCTTGATAATAGGGCCTGAAGCTAAAGTCCCTCCCTACAAATGACAATTCATCCGCCCAGTTACTAGCCGAAATAGTTTTACCAAGGGCATTCATCAAGTAAGTATCCGAAGCGCCAATCACTTCATTAACCTGCTCAAGGTAGAGATTTGCCCTCATGCTACCGTCATGGCTACGATCATAAATGAGCGCATTTACTAACTCAGAGTGTGTTGAAAGTAGACGGGGTAAATCTTTATAGCGATCCAGCTTTTGTTGCAGGCTGAGCATGTAACGATTCATATCGGCCAAGCTCTTTTGCTGAAGATGCTCCATCGCTTGTTGGCGGCTCAAGTGAGCCACTTGCACCAACAGCAATATAAAAACCACCAGCAGCGCCAAGGCTATATAAGGCCGATAGGAGGAAAAATACTTAGCCAGAGTCTGACACCCCTCAAAGCAATTAATACATGAAGCTGACATCAGCTACTGATATGATTCTATACGATTCGACGGTTCTCGACACGTTGAGAGCCAGGCATCTATCGTCAACCTATACAGATTGAGAGTCTCTCTATGCTAAAACGGACCAAAATTGTAGCAACACTAGGCCCATCCACCGACAAAGCAGGCATTCTCGAAGAGCTGATTCGATCGGGGGTCAACGTGGTTCGTCTTAACTTCTCTCATGGAAGTGCCGATGATCACCGCCGCAGGGCCAAAGAAGTGAAAGAGACCGCTCGCCGTTTAGGTAAAGTAGTTGCCGTATTGGGAGATCTGCAAGGCCCAAAAATTCGTATTGCCAAATTCCAGAACGATAAGATCGAGCTTAAAGCCGGTGAGCTGTTCACACTGGATAGCGACCTTAGCAGCACCGCAGGTGACCAACATCAAGTTGGCTTGGACTATAAGGCATTACCGCAAGATTGTCAGACGGGTGATGTATTGTTGCTTGATGATGGCCGCATGCAATTAAAAGTCCTCAGCGTCGAAGGCACACGGGTTAACACAGAAGTGTTGTTAAATGGCCCTTTATCCAACAATAAAGGGATCAACAAGCAAGGTGGCGGCCTCTCAGCAGCAGCACTGACGGATAAAGATAAACGCGATATCCTAGTAGCTGCCGAGCTAGATATGGATTACGTCGCCGTCTCATTCCCTCGTTCAGCCGCAGATTTAGAAGAAGCGCGTCATCTACTTCAGGAAGCCGGCAGTCGTGCAGAAATTATCGCCAAGATAGAGAGAGCAGAAACGGTTGCAACCGATGAAGCACTAGACTCACTCATTCTTGCAAGCGATGGCGTCATGGTTGCACGCGGAGACTTAGGCGTCGAAATCGGCGATGCCGAACTGATTGGCGTACAGAAAAAAATCATCAATCGGGCACGTGAGTTGAGCCGCACGGTTATCACGGCTACTCAGATGATGGAAACCATGATTAAAAGCCCTATGCCTACCCGCGCCGAGGTGTTCGATGTCGCTAACGCCATTCTTGATGGCACCGACGCCGTGATGCTTTCTGCAGAAACCGCCGCAGGTGATTTCCCTGTAGAAGTGGTTCGCTCCATGTCAGACATTTGCCGGGGCGCAGAAAAGCATCAATCAGCCAAACCTACCGTTACCAGCATTACCCGACGAGGTGAGCGCATCGATGAAACCATCGCTCGCTCTGCCATGTATACGGCGAATCATCTCGTGGGCGTAAAAGCGATTATCTGTTTGACTGAATCGGGTTCCACACCTCGCTGGATGTCACGCATTCGCTCAGGGTTACCCATTTATGCCCTAACCCGACATGACCGTACCATGCGACGTATGGCTCTATATCGCGGCGTTGAAGCCATGTTTTTTGACGCGACAACGCTAGAAGACAACCGCTTAAATGACGAAGTCATCGCGGGTTTAAAGGCCAAAGAGCTGCTTGAAAGCGGCGACCTTGTCATTCTGACACGAGGTGCCAATATTGGTGAACATGGCGGCACAAACTCTATGCAGGTACTACAAGTACCTTAATCTGACCACGACTATCTTTGCATAAGTAAGGAGGCTACGGCCTCCTTTGTTTTTCGGAAACGACTATGACTATCGCAACACACATCGCCCAAGAATTAAACGTACATCCTCGCCAAATCAGCGCTGCCATTGACCTACTTGATAATGGCGATACTGTGCCTTTCATTGCGCGCTATCGTAAAGAGGTCACTGGAGCGCTAGACGATAGTCAGCTGCGTACTTTGGCACAACGGTTAACCTACTTGCGTGAGATAGATAGCCGCCGCCAAGTCATCCTGAAAAGCATACAAGAGCAAGGCAAACTAACCCCCGACCTTGAAAAGGCGATAAGCGAAGCGGATACAAAAGTCCGCCTTGAGGATCTTTACCTTCCTTTTCGCCCCAAACGCCGTACCAAAGCACAAATTGCCAGAGAAGCGGGCTTACAACCTTTAGCGGACCAACTACTTAAGGCCAATACAGCACCTGACACGCTAGCGGCATCGTTTATCGACCCGAACAAAGGCATTGATGATAGCCACAGTGCATTAGAAGGCGCTCGACATATCCTGATAGAGCAGTTCTCAGAGCAGGCTGACCTCATCGAGTCCCTACGCATGTGGTTGTGGCAGGAGGGGAACTTAGTTTCCACCGTTGTGAAGGGAAAGGCATCTGACGACAGTAAGTTTCGTGACTACTTCCAACATGAAGAACCGATAAAAAAAATGCCTTCTCACCGAGCTTTAGCTGTTTTTCGTGGACAAAATGAAGGCGAACTTAAACTTCACTTGATGCCACAAAACCCTGATAGCCACGAAGCGGTACAGCGTATTTCCCACTTCAACCAGCTTTCCCAAGGGCACTCACCCGCCGCGCAATGGCTGCAACAAACAGCACAGGAGTGCTGGAAACAGAAGCTGCACAAACAGCTCGAATCCGATCTATTAAAACGTTTACGGGAAGAAGCTGAGCAAGAAGCCATTAAAGTCTTTGCACGAAACCTCAAAGATCTGCTACTTGCCGCTCCTGCAGGGGCCAAAGTCACGATTGGATTAGACCCGGGTTTACGTACCGGTACAAAGGTTGCCGTGGTCGATGCGACAGGCAAGTTATTGGATTACTGTACGCTCTATCCTCATGCACCTCATAAGCGCTGGGACGAGGCAATCCACCAACTGGCCTTGCTAGCCAAAAAGCACAAGGTCTCTTTAATCAGTATTGGTAATGGCACAGCTTCGCGTGAAACGGAGCAGCTGGCTAAAGCACTGATCAAACAACACACTGAGCTTGCGCTCACCGCCGTGATGGTGAGCGAAGCAGGTGCCTCCGTCTATTCGGCGTCACAGCTTGCCAGTGAAGAGTTCCCAGACCTTGATGTCACCATCCGCGGCGCCGTATCTATCGCTCGTCGTCTGCAAGACCCCTTGGCTGAGCTTGTAAAGATCGATCCAAAAGCGATTGGCGTAGGTCAATATCAACACGATGTAGATCAAAAATCCCTTGCCGAATCCCTACAAAATGTAGTCGAAGATTGTGTGAATCATGTCGGTGTTGATTTAAACAGTGCGTCCTGCGAGCTACTGACTCAAGTAGCTGGCCTGAACCGCACAACCGCTCAAAACATCGTCACCTATCGAGACGAGCACGGCTCTTTCAATAATCGAAAGCAGCTCATCAAAGTGCCGCGATTAGGCGCGAAGGCGTTTGAACAATGCGCAGCATTTTTACGTATTCGTCATGGCACACAGCCACTCGACAACTCTGCCGTACACCCTGAATCCTATCCATTGGTTGAGCAGATGGCCGCAGCACTTAACTGCAAAACCTCTGCTCTCATCGGCAACAGTGCGCTCATTCAACAACTTCAAGCTGAGCAGTTCATGAGCGATCAGTTTGGTAGTTACACGGTTAAAGATGTGATTGCAGAGCTGGAAAAGCCCGGTCGTGACCCACGCCCTGAATTTCAAACCGCCCAGTTTGCCGAAGGCGTAGAAACACTCAATGATCTACACGAAGGGATACAACTTGAAGGCGTGGTCACTAATGTCACCAATTTTGGCGCTTTCGTTGATATAGGCGTCCATCAAGATGGGTTGGTGCATATCTCTCAGCTAGCTGATCAATTTGTCAAAGATCCACATCAGATCGTTAAGGCAGGGGATATCGTTCAGGTTCGCGTGGTTGAAGTCGATACGGCTCGACGCCGTATAGCCTTGAGCATGAAAAGCCAAACCGGCCAGCAAGCTCCACGACCTAAAGCGCAACCCCATAATAAGCCTACAGGCAGTCTAACCGCGGGGCTTAAAGCCGCCGGATTTAAAATCAAATAATGCAACGCTCTGTTTCAGTGCCGCTTTTACATCACTCTGGTCTATAATGTCGCATCATGTTTTTACTCTAGAAGGAATCAGTTTTGGCATCCGTTCTCAAACAACAGCTTAACCAACTGGTTTCCAGTGGCAACCATCAGCTTCTCAAAGGCGCTCTTCACGGCATAGAAAAAGAAGGACTTCGCGTCTCGCCAAGAGGAGAGCTCGCCCAGACGGATCATCCCATCGGTCTTGGCTCGGCACTCACCAACGGGCATATCACGACGGACTACTCTGAGTCATTATTGGAGTTTATAACACCGGTCTTTGAACGCCCCGAAGATGCCCTTTCTTACTTAACTGATCTGCATCGTTTTAGCTACCAGCACCTCGGAGAGGAGCTGGTTTGGGGCGGCAGTATGCCTTGCCATATCCATGATGCGGCATCAATACCGATCGCACGCTACGGTAGTTCCAATGTTGGCCAACTGAAACATATCTATCGCGTGGGGCTGGAACATCGTTATGGAAAGATGATGCAAACCATCGCCGGTATCCATTACAACTTTTCCCTGCCTGATGACTTCTGGGCTGCATTACAAGCACAACAAGGCGATACGGGCTCACTGCAAGCGTTTAGGTCGGCTTCTTATTTTCGTTTAATCCGTAACTTCCGCCGACATTCATGGCTGCTTCTTTACCTATTTGGCGCATCCCCAGCGCTATGCGACTCCTTTTTAGAAGGTAAGCCTCACAACCTTGAACATCTTCATGATCATACGCTGTATCTTCCTTATGCAACCTCACTGCGTATGAGCGACCTAGGCTACTCCAACAAAGCGCAATCGACTCTGAACATCTGCTTTAATCACTTAAATACTTATACTCACTCACTCCACAGAGCGATTCATACCTCTTATCCGGCTTATGAAAAGCTAGGGGTTAAAGTTTACGGGCAATACCGCCAACTCAACACCAACATTTTGCAGATAGAAAATGAGTACTACAGCGATATACGTCCAAAACGGGTGACAAAGTCGGGTGAAAAGCCGCTTCATGCATTACAGCAACGAGGTGTTGAGTATATTGAAGTCCGCAATACCGATATTAATCCATTTATGCCTATCGGGATCGATGCTGAGCAAGCGCGCTTTTTAGATGCTTTTCTCATTAGCTGCCTGTTGGTCAGTGATGAAGAGATCAGTGACCAAGAGTGCGAACTTATCAGTGATAACATGGAAAAAGTCATCACGCGCGGTCGAGAGCCAGGTATTACACTGGAAACCGCATCAGGGGAGATGTTACTCAGAGACGCAGGCAACGAAGTACTTAGCTGGATTACAGAAACCGCCGAGGTGCTAGATCTGCTACACGGTACTCAGGACTACAAAAAAGCGATAGGCAGTCAACAGAGCAAACTGGATGACGTTTCAAAAACACCGTCGGCTCAAGTGCTTAAAGCATTGATGGATACGGGGCTCAATCATACGCAATGGTTAGTGCAAAAAAGCATGGAGCACCGTCAATCCATCACCGCATCAGAGCTTGCCCCTCAGGCCCAAATCGCTTTCAGCCAACAGGTAGAAGACTCTCTCGCGGCCCAAGCGGCGATCGAAGCCAACGACAACCTCGACTTCGACCACTACTTGCAAAACTACCTAGAGAGCTAAACGCGTTACTGAACAACAAAACTGGTGAAGAAGAGGTCATTAACCATCGCCTCACCCTCTTCTTCTACCAACAACTTTTGCACCAGCTGCAATCCTTTTTTCGCCAGCGTCTGCTGCGCTTCTACCGTAGCAACATCCGCATCGGTCTGCGCACTCAAAAGAAATACCAGATCATTACGAATATGTGGCATGTGGTGATTGACCGCATGGTGAGCATCTTCAGTTCCAACCTGAATAGTGATTTCACACTTTAGGAAACGCGTTTTCCCCGGCCCACCAAAATTCGCAATAAACGGTTTAAGCTCAATATACCCAACATAATCATCTTTGGGCTTTTCTTCATCCGCAGCTACCGCAAACGGCAACCAACAGCTAATTAACAAAACTCCAATAAAACGTAAAAACACCATTCGAGCGCTCCCTATGCGACAAATCAAGTTTCCCTAAGTATAACCATCGTTTTAGCCTTCGTCAGGCGATCTTTCTTGCACCTTAAACATCCTTAGGATTAGTATTAAAGCAGAGATAGATAATTAAGGATCCACTTATGCTGGAAAAATGCCAAACCTCCCTAGAACGCTGGGGTGGGGTCAACGAAATTATTGATAACTGGCTGGAGCATCGCCGCACACTGATTAGCCAATTTGTTGCGCTGCCTGGCGTTAATGTCAATACACTGGATGACCACCTATCTACTTTTTGCACAACGATGATGGATTACCTCTCGTCAGGTCATTTTGAGGTTTATGAACAACTACTTCGAGAAGGTAGCGAGTTTAACGATGGCAGCCTCGAAAAAGCGCAACAGATTTTCCCTAAAATTCAGCCGACAACCGATGCCGCTTTGGATTTTAATGATGATTATGCAACATTCGCATCTCCAACCGTGCAACAGATTCGTGAATTCTCCTTCCAGCTGTCAAAGCTCGGGGAAGTATTAGAGGAGCGCTTTGCTCTGGAAGATCAGCTAATAGAGATTTTACATACCGCCCACAAGGATATGATTCTGGAAAACGCTTGATGAGGAAAGGTACGCTTCGACTAGCGGGTTTATCCATTTTGGCGATGCTACTCAGCGGTTGCGATAGTGCAAACAAACCAGCTGCTTGGCATCAGTACGCCACACTGGGCACCTACAGTGCCGACATCTCTTCAGATGGCCAGTATGCTGTAATTGGGTCACAAGAAGAGGGGGGTAGCCTTTGGGATATCCAGAAAAATGCCCGCCTGTTCGACTGGAACCACAAAGCTGGGGAGCGCTCTATTATTGCAGAATCTGGCTTCTCCCCAGAAGCAAAGTTTGCAGTCACCGCGAATCAGCAAGACTTGGTACTATGGCATACGGATACTGGGCAGGCTGAATGGTTCTGGAGTTCACCGGGTGAGATTTTGGATCTGGATATTGCACCTGAGGGCGACTATGCCTTGCTTGGGCTAGGCAATCATGAAGCGGTCTACTTTGATATTAAAAATGGCGGTGTTCGACAAACACTAAGGCACGAAGGCCGTGTGAGAAGCGTTTCTTTAAGCCAAGATACACTAACCGCAGTAACTGGCTCAGATGATTACACAACAACCCTATGGGATATGCGTAGTGGCAAGCCGCTACAACAGATTACACTCAATAACATCATTGATGTTGTCGCACTTGCTCCCAACGCCCATGTTGCCTTTAGCGCAAGCAATCTAGATCAAGCGATTTTATGGGATACACGTACAGGAGAAGTGATACATACGCTATCAGGTAGCGATGGGTTTTTCCCCAAGCGTGTCAGCTTTGTAGCCGCACGTTTTTCGGCAAACAATGAACAGCTGTTAACCGGAACAGCCTCAGGCTTAATCCAGCTTTGGGATGTATCAAGCGGCTCCGAATTAAAACGCTGGCGCGCTCATAAAAAAGACCCTTATGGCCCGACCAGCACCAGTATTTACGCGGTTGGCTTCGGCAATGGCGAATACTATGCCGCAGGCTCAAACGGTATTATGAATATCCTAAAATAGAAAATGGCCGCATTAGCGGCCATTTTCATCTTACCTATCTACATATTAAGGTGCTGGATTAACTTCCAACAACTCAACGTCAAATAGCAAAGTTGAGTTCGGCCCAATCGCATTGCCCATACCGCCTGGGCCATATGCTAAGCCAGCAGGAATCGCCAAACGCGCTTTTCCACCTTCCTTCATCAACTGCAAACCCTCTGTCCAGCCAGGAATCACTCCATTTAGCGGGAAAGAAACAGGCTCATTGCGGGCATAGGAGCTATCGAACTCTGTACCATCAATCAACGTACCACGGTAATGTACTTTTACCGTATCTTCTGCCGTTGGTTGCTTACCCGTACCCATTGTTAGCTCTTCATATTGCAGACCGCTTTCTGTTGTCTTAACGCCCTCTTTTTTGCCATTTTCAGCTAAGAACGCCTGACCTGCTTCAAGGTTACCCTGAGCAATTTTTGCCGCCGCTTGACGCTGCTCTTCCATCTTACGCACCTGGAAAGCCTGCATGGTCTCATTCACTTGCTGATTATCCATCAAGGGAGTCGTACCACTATAAATCGCTTTAATACCTTCCTGAAACGCTTCCAGATCCATTGTTTCCAGATCCATTTTCAGCTTTTCACCTAGCACCAAACCCAAGCTATAGCTCAACTTCTGCTCATCATTTTTCAATTCAAATGCTTGAGCAGAAGAAACAGCCACCATCGTCGTCGCCAGAGTCATTGCCAGTAGAGTTTTTTTCATTCTATTTTCCTTGTTACCGAAAGACTGAGTACAGCGTTAGTGCCTGATTAAACCGTAAAGTTCATCGATTAGCCAATCTTAAAGCGGTTTTAATAACGCCTCACCCAATGCCCTCAATAATTCCAAGCATTGAGTATTTTCCTGCTGCCCCGCCAATAAAGCGATTTCACCCAGATTACGCTCCATTAAATGCGAAGAAAGCAACCCTGTATAATCATGCCTGCGTTTAAGTGAGTATAGATGCGCAAGCTCAACACGCTCAGCTTCCAATTCTGCCTCTCGTAGCGCCTTGTACAAAGAGGCTAGGTGCGGCTCACTCTGCTTGGCTTCTCTCACCTGATAACGAATAGCACGTAGAGGGGAGGTGATCTGCTGCTGCCAGTAACGGGCACTGGAGCGGTCCAATAACGACGCATCCAATAAACAGTGTTGTTGGGTTAGCCAGCCCGCATATAATAGTCTATTAACGCTCAACCCCTGCTCATCCTGCAGGCGTAAACAGAGTGCTTGCACAACATCTGATGCATAAAGTTTTAATGCATAGTCCCAAAGAGGATTTTGTAATTGCATAGCTATGGTAGAATCCCGCGCCTATGATCCAGTTAACAGAACTCAGCTTACACCGTGGCACTCAGTTTTTACTAGAGCAAGCCAACCTGACCATCTATCCTGGCTGGAAAGTCGGTATTATCGGCGCCAATGGCGTTGGTAAATCTAGTCTTTTCAAGCTGCTACTTGGCGAACTCCATCCCGATGCAGGTGAGTGCTTCCTGCAAACGAATATGACTATTGCCCACATGGCGCAAGAGGTCACGGCCATTGATCGCAGCGTCCTTGACTATGTACTCGATGGAGACCCACAGCTGCGTCAGATAGAAGCAGCGATTGCAGCGGCTGAAGCCGCAAACCAACCCGAGAAGTTGGGAGAGCTCCATGCAGCACTGGACTCAATCAACGGCTACAGCGCACCAGCCAGAGCCGAACAATTACTAGCAGGATTGGGCTTCAAACAGTCGGATATGCAAAGAGAAGTAAAAGCGCTGTCCGGTGGCTGGCGGATTCGCCTCAACCTTGCACAGGCACTGATGTGTCGCTCAGATGTATTGCTTCTCGACGAGCCCACAAACCATTTAGACCTAGATGCGACCTTATGGCTCGAACAGTGGCTAAAAACCTACCCAGGAACGCTTTTGCTGATCTCCCATGACCGTGACTTTCTAGATGAAGTGGTTACCCATATTACCCACATGCATCAACAGAAGCTGACTATCTACAAAGGCCAGTACAGCGCCTTTGAGCGCGCTCGGGCCGAACGCTTGGCGCAACAACAAGCACAATTTGAGAAACAGCAAGTTCGCATCGCCGAAATAGAAGGTTTTGTACGTCGTTTTAAAGCAAAAGCCTCCAAAGCCAAACAAGCTCAGAGCCGAATCAAAGAGCTGGAACGCATGGAAAGGATCGCCGCTGCCCACGTGGACAGCCCTTTTAGCTTTCATTTTCATAGTAGCGACAAGGTATCCAATCCCCTGCTATCCCTTCGCCATGTGAATTGTGGATATGCCGATAAAGCGATCTTAGCGGATATCTCTTTAACACTGACACCCGGCTCACGTATCGGCTTACTAGGACCAAACGGCGCGGGCAAATCGACCTTGATTAAGACCCTGATGGGCGACCTCCCTCTTCTAGAGGGGGAGCGCTATTGCGGTGAGCATTTGCGTATTGGTTATTTTGCCCAGCACCAGCTGGAAGCACTAGATCTTGAAGCATCACCTCTGCTGCATATCATGCGTATCTCCCCGCAAGCCTCAGACCAAGAAGTACGAAACTATCTGGGCTCGTTTGGTTTCTTTGGTGATGATGCCTTAGCACCGGTGAAGCGCTTCTCTGGTGGCGAAAAAGCTCGCGTAGCCCTCGCGTTGATCGCATGGCAGAAACCCAATCTTTTACTGCTTGACGAACCAACCAACCATTTAGACTTGGAAGTCCGCCACGCACTTACTGTGGCTATGCAGGAGTTCGAAGGGGCGGTTATTCTGGTATCCCATGATCGCCACTTGCTGCGCAATACCGTTGATCAGTTTCTATTGGTTGCCAACGGCACTGTCAGCGATTTCAACGGTGATTTAGACGATTATCAACAATGGTTATCAGACCAACGTAAATCTGAGCAGCAGGCTGAAAGCCCAACAGAGCGCGAGAGTCGTTCGTTATCAGCCGCTGAACGCAAAGAGCAAAAACGCGAAGCCGCCGAACAACGAAAGAAACTCAGCCCACTCAAGAAATCGATTGAAAAGCTCGAAAATCAGCTCGCAAAACACCAACAGCAGCTTAATGAAGCGGAGTTGTTATTAGCCGATAACAGCCTATACGAAGCGGCTAACAAGGATAAGCTTAAACAGGTGCTCTCGACCCAAGCGGAGTTAAACCAGCAGATCGAAGCCATCGAGATGGAATGGATGGAGCAACTCGAGCAACTGGAGTCCTTAGAAGCAGCGCTGGTAGCCCCTTAGTGGTCTGCCAGCGTTCTTGTTAGCTCTTGCAAAGCCTCATCATCTGCACGCATCTGCTCTAGTTCTGCTGTGATTTGCGCTTGCGTCAGGCCGGTCTTAGCCAACAATTCAGTGTCTAGGGGCTCGATTGGGCCATCTGCCCAACCTGCTTGACGTAAAGCCCGGTTAGCCAGATGAACAACCTGAGAGAACGCATCAGCTTGAGGATGTAAAGGATCGTTGAGGTGACGAACACCACGGTACACCTCTTCAGGCAGTGCCCAGCTTTCCATAAGCCACGCACCTATTTGCTCTCGCGTCACATGCAATAAATGCTTCTCTATATAATCAAAACGCAAATGTGGGTTCGCCTCGATATAGCGCGATAATAATGAGAAGTGAGGAGGAAAGAGGTGAGCCAACACGATATAGCCAAAATTATGTAAAAGCCCTGTTAGGTAAACCAAACCGGGCTTAGGCCGCATATCGAGCGGCATCTTCTTAGCAAGACGTTCTGCCAAGGTGGCGGTATAAACTGCTTGTAGCCAATAGGGAGTTTGATTTCTAGGTACATCGTCAGGCAGCGTCAGGGTTTTACCCATCGCAATGCCTAATGCCAAATTGACCACTAAATCAAACCCTAACACACGAATAATGGCATCATCTATCGATTGGATGCTGCCAGGAGCCGCATAGTAAGGAGAGACCGACCAGCTCATCACTTGCGCGGATAGACTAGGGTCAACCTTGACCACAGGAACCAGTCTATCAACCCCAGCAGAGCTGTCTGAGCGAAGCATAATAATTTTTTGTGTCGTGGGCGCCAGACTTGGTAAACCTAACGTATCCTCTAGTCGCTGCCGTATACGTAGCGCAGTGAAGCGTTCTACTGCATGCGTGATCACTTGCTCGTCATTACCCTGAGGCTGTGCACGCTCAATATCGGAAACACTTAAGCCCACTCGCATCGGTTGCATCGTAGACAGATACCAAGCACGATCCGCTACAAATCGTAAACCGCTATGAGGCTCAATAACACTTAAAGACTCCTGTGCCTCACACTCTGGATCAACAAACACAGGTAAGGAAAAAAGCCGCTTTTGTCCTTCGGATGTTTGTAGTTTTTCTTGGCTGAAAAACCGCCGCACATCCTCACCTTTGACCGGTTGTAGATGCCGTTCCGTTGCACGCCATATGCTAACCAAATTAAGCAACTTTGATGCATGTAACAGCACTAACACTTTTCCAAGGTTATCGTGCAATAAAACCAACCGTGCTGCGGACGGGTCTGCAGCATCACATCCCAATGTATTTACACCAACGGCCAAAAGCTATACTCCGCTCACAAAATGATTATCAGGGTTGCTAACCCTTCTCCTTGGAGAAATTATAGGCGATATGGGTTAATAGTCACCAAATTGACTGTTTTGATCGCAAAAAAGTTAAAAAAGAGAGAAAAAGCAGGCTATGCGAGCGCCTTACAGCCGAATAACCCGGGAAACCGTGCGTAACGCTCGTAGCTTCTTGATGGCCCGAGCCAAATGGATACGATCTGTGACCGCGATTTCCATATCAACAGCAGCAAGCTGTCCCTCTTTATCACCCATATCAATTTTGAGAATATTGGCTCCAGTCGCAGAGACGGTGGTCGCCAAGTTAGCAATCACACCACGCTGAGATGCTACCTCTAATTTAAGCATAACCGTAAACTCGCCTTCCATCGCTTCCGACCACTCAAGATAGATACACTTTTGCGGATCATCTTTCATATAGCGGATATTGCGACACTCAGTACGATGAATAACTAAACCACGGCCACTGCTGATATGGCCAATAATTTTGTCTCCCGGTATAGGACGGCAGCATTTCGCATATTGAATCACCATCCCCTCAGTGCCTTGAACCGCAATCGGCTTTTGGTTTTGTGCTACCTCCAAGGTCTCATGCTCATCGGGCTTCAATTTACGGGCAACCACATAAGCCATGCGATTCCCCATGCCGATATCTTCAAGCAGGTCTTCGATGCTTTCAAAAGCCGCTTCTTGCAGCAAAGTATCAAGTTTTTCAGGGTTAACTTCGTCGACACTGGTGCCATAGTGCCCGAGGAATTGATTCAGCAAACGGCGACCAAGCTCTACCGACTCATGGCGCTGCTGGTTCTTGAGGAAGTGGCGAATACTGGATCGCGCCTTTCCGGTCACAACAAAATTCAACCACGCCATGTTGGGTTGGGCGCTGGGCGTCGTAATGATCTCGACCGTTTCACCACTTTCCAGCGGCTCAGATAGCGGAGCCAAACGACGGTTAATACGGCATGATACGCAGGAATTACCTACTCCCGTATGCACCGCATAGGCAAAGTCAACAGGTGTCGCACCACGAGGCAACTCCAAGATTTTACCTTTGGGAGTAAAAACATAGACTTCATCGGGGAACAGGTCTTTTTTAACGTGCTCGATAAACTCCATGGAGTCACCCGCGCGCTTTTGCATTTCCAACAAACCTTGTACCCATTTACGCGCACGGTTATAGGAGCCTACCGCACTGTCTGAGTCACCATAGACCTTGTAATGGCTATGCTCTGCTATCCCTTGGCTAGCAACGGCATCCATCTCGTGTGTACGAATCTGTACTTCGATGGCAATACCTTTGGCACCGAATAATTCCGTATGCAAGGATTGATAGCCATTCGCTTTGGGGATTGCAATATAGTCTTTAAAACGCCCATGCACGGGTTTGTATAAGTTATGCACAGCCCCCAATACGCGATAACAATCGTCAACGGTTTCCGTGACAATACGAAACGCAAACACATCCATAATATCGGAGAAGGATTTGCGCTGTGCTTTCATCTTGGTATAGATGCTATAGAGGTGCTTTTCTCGCCCCGTTACCAAACCTGGCAGTTTTTCTTGGTGCAGGCGTTCGCGAATCGCCTGTTCAATAGAACTGATGACATCTTTGCGCTGCCCACGCGCCTGCACAACCGCACGGCGTATGTGCTTAGCCCGCATCGGGTAATACGCTTGGAACGCCAGGTCTTCTAACTCCACCTGCATATCCCGCATACCTAGACGGGCTGCGACCGGCGCGTAAATGTCCATGGTTTCTCGTGCGATACGCTGCTGTTTAACGGCCGGCATCGAGCCTAACGTACGCATGTTGTGCATACGGTCAGCCAGCTTCACAAGAATGACCCGGATATCCTCAGCCATCGCCAGCACCATCTTTTGGAAGTTTTCCGCCTGCGCTTCTGCTTTGGTTTCAAACTCAAGATGCGTCAGCTTAGATACGCCATCAACGATATCTGCAACGGAGGTTCCAAATTGAGCTTCAATTGCCTCATAGCTAATTTCAGTATCTTCAATTACGTCATGCAACATGGCAGCCATCAAACTTTGATGATCCATATGCATCGTGGCAAGAATACTTGAAACGGCTAAAGGGTGGGTGACGTAGGGCTCACCACTTTTTCTGCGCTGCCCGTCATGGGCCTGCTCAGCATAGAAATAGGCGCGACGAACTTCGTCGATCTGCTGTAGATCAAGATAGTCAGATAGACGTTCAGAAAGGGCGTCAATCGTCGGCATTATTCCTCCAATACTTCGGGCTCTGCTAATAATCTACTGACAAATGCCTTCAGATGGAATAACGCCGATCAAAATGGGGAGATTAATGATTGCCAACGTCGTCTAAAATAGACTTATTGACTAGGTTTTCTGCGATTTCACGCAAAGCAACAACCGTATCTTTATCGTTTTCACGATCCACTTTTGGATCTTTACCACCGGTAGCCAGCTGGCGAGCACGCTTGGCGGCAACCATTACGAGTTCAAAACGGTTATCTACATTTTCCAGGCAATCTTCAACAGTAACGCGTGCCATGCTAAACCTCGGAGAATTTGGTACTTTAAAGGACCGGCGATTGTACCTAAAAAGGCTTATTCTGACAAGAGATCGGCCAATAGATACGCCTGTCTGACCCGCTGATTAGTCAGCAGAAGCCTCTGCGCTTTAAAGATGGCGTGTAACTCAGCCAAGGCTTTATCAAACTGATCGTTGATGACAACAAAATCAAACTCATCAAAATGCACCATCTCGCTGACCGCCTGAGACATACGCAGGTCTATCACCTCTTCTGCATCTTGGCCCCGGCCAGTCAAACGACGACGTAATTCTTCCCGAGACGGTGGGAGAATAAAAACAGAAACAGCCTCAGGCATGAGCTTACGAACCTGCTGCGCGCCCTGCCAATCAATTTCCAGAATAACATCGGTTCCTTTTGCTAGCTGCTCTTCAACCCAAATACGTGAAGTACCATATTTGTTGGTAAAGACCTCGGCATACTCTAAGAAGCTATGGGTTTCGATCAGCTGATCAAACTCCGTCATGGAGACAAAATTGTAATCCTGACCATCAACTTCTCCTGGGCGAGTGGGGCGAGTGGTATGGGATACCGATACACGAATACCGCCATCTTGCTTCAGTAGCTCTTTAACAAGGCTGGTTTTACCCGCGCCAGAAGGGGCAGATACAATATAGAGTGTGCCAGTTACGCTCATTAGGAGGCTCGCTTTTAAAACGTCAGTGAGAAATAGCCCCGTATTATACCCGGTCAGAATCAGGCTGACACCTTAGACACTAGGAGAAGCTGCGTCTACGTTAACTGAAAGGCTGCATAAGCCCTAAGCGAACTGACATCTGAACCAACTCAGACAACGAGCTGGCCTGCATTTTAGCCATCATGTGACTACGATGTCCCTCAACCGTTTTACGGTTAATTGAGAGATGATCAGCAATTTCTTGATTCGACATACCGGAGACAACACCTTCAAAAACTTGGCGCTCTCGTCGCGTTAAACTGTCGTAGTGCGCTTGTAGGTCATGTATCTGTGATTGCTGCTGCCAACGCTGCTCATCTATCAGCAATGCTTGCTGAACATGATCGATTAAGGCTTGATCACTGAATGGTTTTTGCAAAAAAGTTTTAGCACCTTGAGTCATGGCGGTAACAGCCATATCCACATCCGCATGGCCAGAGATCATAATTAAAGGAATACTTATTTGCTGTTCTGATAGCTGTTTTTGCGCCGTTAAGCCGCTGATACCCGGCATACGCACATCCATAAGTATACAGCCTCGGGCCTTTGCTGAGGCCGCATCCAGAAAGGCTTGCCCAGTCTCAAACGTCTGTACACACAAGCCTACAGATTCTAATAGCCACTGTAAGGAATCACGCACATCCGCATCATCATCAACCACAAAAACCGTCGGGTTAGCCTCTGTACTCATCTGCTCTCTTTATTTATCAAAGCGTTGTTATCCACAACCTCTGGCAGAATAACACGAAAAGCCGCACCGCCTTCTGCCAGATTCTCGCCAATCAGTTGGCCGCCATGTGCTTCCACCAGCGAACGGCTGATGGGTAACCCCATCCCCAACCCATTCTCTTTGGTTGTGAAAAACTGTTCAAACAGGGGTTCCGCATCGTTATCAGGTATGCCTTCGCCCTGATCACAAACTGAAATCATAACCTGCTTCCCTTTATAGAGAGAAGCTTCGATCCAGACTTTTCCGCAAAGCTGATCGGCCGGGCGCTGACTCGCTTCAATCCCATTCAGGAGCAAATTCAACAATATTTGCTCTATCTGAACACGATCCGCCATCACACCTGGCAACGGGCTTGGCAAACGACTTTCAATCTGTACATTATGCTGCTTAGCCGTATTACCGCAGAATTCTATTAGCCCTGTCACCAGCTCAAACAGATCGAGCGGCTCGCGCTTAGGTTCGCGTTTACGGGCAAAATCCATCATGCGGTGTAAAATATCCCCAGCCCTTTGAGCGGTTGAGGCGATGCGTGCTAGGGGAGTTTGTAATTCATCCAGCGTCAACTTAGGGTTGGTTGCCACTCGTCTCTCAATTCCGCGGACATAATTGATGATCGCCGTTAACGGCTGGTTGAGCTCATGGGCTAAACCAGAAGCCATCTCTCCGATGGCCGCCATACGGGATGCCCGATTCAGTTCATTCTGATATTGCCGCATACGCTCGTCAGCATCTACACGATGGCTAACATCTCGGGATACTACAAGGATCTCACGCAGCTCTCCTGTATCAATATCTCGAATCGTCCGGCTGGTGCTTTCTAGCCACGTATAGCAACCATCTTTACGACGAAAGCGATAGGTATGCGTATAGAACCCTTGATCGTAGATGACACTCGGGCGACGACGCTTAAAGTCATCAACATCATCCGGGTGGTAAAGTTCATAAGCCGACATGCCTATAATCTCATCTACTTCAAACCCCAAAACCACTTTAACGGCAGGCGAGGCATAGATAAAACGCCAATCATCTGGCGTATGGCGGGAGATCATATCGGTGGACTGCTCGGCCATCTCAGCTAACAAACGGTTACGCTCAGCATCACCCGTCAGCTCACTGACGCCATACTTGTTATTTGAGGGGTTCATTACGCTCTGTTTTTTCCCATGACTAAGTATCATTGCCCAGCTCCATGATAACAAAACTCGCGAAAATAAAGCGCCCTGTTAAAAGGACGCTTTGACCAACTCTCGCAATGCAAATTTTTGCACTTTGCCAGTGGATGTCTTGGGTAAGGGAGAAAACAGCACACGTTTAGGACACTTAAAGTGGGCCAGATGAGCACGACAGTGGGCAATGATATCCTCAGCGGTCACTTCAGCCTCGGCCTTTAACGTTACCACCGCACAAGGCACCTCCCCCCAATACTCATCAGGAAGCGCAACCACGGCTGCTTCAAGAATGTCTGGGTGGCGGAACAAGGTATCCTCTACTTCCAGTGTGGAGATATTTTCACCACCTGAGATGATAATATCTTTTGTGCGGTCTTTAACTTCAATATAACCGTCAGGATGCCATACCGCTAAATCGCCTGTATGGAACCAGCCTCCTTCAAACGCAGACCCCGTCGCTTCAGTATTATTTAAGTAGCCCTTCATAACCGTGTTGCCACGAATAAAGACCTCACCCATCGCTTGCGCATCTTTTGCAACCGGCTGCATGGAGATAGGATCCGCCACCATTAGGGCACCAACTGCCGGCGCCCTAACCCCTTGGCGAGACATCATTCGCGCTTTTTCGCTCAATGGCAGGCCAGCCCACGCTTGCTGGAAGTCGCAAAACACACTGGGTCCATAGGTTTCCGTCAGGCCATAAGCATGTACCACTTGGATACCCATACGCTCCATGCCTTCTATAATAGAAGCCGGTGGCGCAGCACCTCCCGTCGTCACAGTAATGGGCTGTTCAGATACAAAACCCTTCGCTTCAGGCGCGTTCAACATAAGATTGAGAACAATCGGCGCACCACAAAAATGGGTTACATTTTCCCGCTTCAAAGCCGCAAAGATCAGTTCAGGGCGTACTTGGCGCAAGCATACGTGAGTGCCAGCGACCGCGGTGACAGCCCAAGGGTAGCACCAACCATTGCAATGGAACATCGGCAACGTCCACAGGTATACCGCATGTGCAGGCAACTGCTGACCCAGAATGTTGCTCAGTGCATTTTGATAAGCCCCACGATGGTGATAAACAACCCCTTTGGGATTCCCCGTCGTACCCGATGTGTAATTCAGTGCAATCGCCTGCCACTCATCATCTGGCAGTTGCCAGTGATACTCTGGATCACCATCAGCCACTAACTGATCGTAACTCAATTCACTTAAACGATGCTCAATTTCACTGGCTGGATCCAGTACATCAATCACCTGTACCTCATGCTCGCATAGCGCCAGCGCATCTCTGGCAACACGGGCAAATTCACCATCCACCAGCAATACCTTCGCTTTAGCATGATTGAGCATAAAGGCGATAGTTTCAGCATCCAGTCGAATATTTTGAGCATTCAAAACCGCGCCAATCATAGGAACAGCAAAGTGCAGTTCTAGCATTTCCGGTATATTCGGAAGGAGTGCCGCAACCGTATCGCCCTTCCCTACGCCACGCTGTTCTAAGGATGAAGCGACCCGTCGACAACGCTCATAGGTTTCCTGCCATGAACGTGTTAATTTTCCATAAATCACAGCGGGACGGTCTGGATAAACAGACGCCGCCCGCTCAATGAAAGGCAAGGGACTTAAGGCTTCAAAATTTGCAGGGCCTTTGTCCAAACCTGTTTCATACGGATTGTTATTATTATTTTGCATCCTCAATCTCCTTGTAGCGCTCGTTTGGCTTATCGCAGAAACTTCATGCTGAACAGTTTAAAGCCCTCTGCATCCGAGCGACGCAGCCATTCAAAGCCGACCATTTCACGGGTAACAATTTTGATGCCTTCTTCACGCATACGAGCGATAGCCAGCTCAGTATCAACAGGGTTTCGTGATGAGATCGCGTCCGCAACAACAAATACCTCTTTACCCATCGCTTTAAAACCTAGCGCGCTTTGTAAAACGCAGGCATGAGCTTCCATTCCGCAGATAACAACCTGATCCTGTGTAATGCTCGCTAACTTATCCGCAAACTGTGGCGCATCCACACAAGAGAAAAAGGTTTTACCCGTAAACTGACCTTCACCTACCCGCTCACGTAAGCCATCTGCCGTTGGGCCAACACCCTCTGGATACTGTTCTGTGCCATGTACGGGAATGTTCAATGCCTGAGCTAGTTCCACCAACGAATCGCAGTACTGAACCAACTTCTCGCTTTCATGGATACCGGGTAACAGGCGACTCTGTACATCAATAACCATCAAACAGGAATTATCTTTCTCTAACATCATCTCAACACCCCTCTGGTCGACGATCGACCATATTCGTTGCAACACCCTCAGCCACGACTTTGCCTTTAACTGTACAAATCGTCTCCAAGGTCACACGACGGCGCTCATGGTTAATTTCAAGAACACGCGCCGTCGCAGTTACAGTATCACCGATATGGACAGGCGCCTTAAACTTAATCTGTTGATCAATATAGATAGCTCCCGGTCCTGGTAAGCGAGTACCTAATACCGCCGAAATTAGTGCAGCACTGAACATGCCATGCACGATACGCTCTTTAAACATGGTCTCTGCGGCATACTCCGCATTGATATGCACTGGGTTGTCATCACCAGAAATACCCGCAAACAAGATTACATCTGCTTCTGTAATCGTTTTGGCGTAGCTCGCGCTCTGACCAACCTCTAAATCCTCTAAATAAAAGCCGTGTAGTTCCTGCATAAAAGACCTCTTTTTCAATACTTTTTCATTAACTGCTTTTTAAACTAATGGTTTTATCTCAAAAAACCAAGGGTTTTTACTTGGTTTTTTAATTTTTATTTGATAGCTTGAATAGTAGAGCAACGAAACAAACACGTTTTCGAACGATGAGGTAGGTATGCCAACAACCGTCAATCACAGTTTTTTGGAACGCACCTTAGGTCGCCTGCGACATGTATGGCGCGAGGCAACAGAAAACCGAGCTACCCAGGAGCAACTAAACCTCTCCCCTGAGCTGAGCAAGGATGATGAGCAGACATTAAAGCTTTGGATCGATCATTGCTTGGCAGATAAAGGCGGTGAAGTTGCTGCACGCGTCAGAGCAGCGACGCTTGGCCGAAGCTATCTGGCTCTAAGCTCTGAAGGGCAATTACGTTTTCTTAAAGTACTTTCCCAACATTACGACACCGACTGCCAACAAGTAGAACAGCAAATTAGCCAATGGCAAACGGCTGCGGCAGAGGATAGAGCAGAAGCAGCATTGCATTTACGTAAGGCTTTAGAGCCGCCACGTATGAAGCTACTTAAGCTCTTTAATGAGCTACCTGAGGGGATCAAGTTTCTTGTGGATATGCGAGCACAGCTACTCTCCCTCAAGTCAGAACACCCTGAACTAAAGCCGCTTGAAGAAGATCTCAAACGGCTATTGATCAGCTGGTTCGATATCGGTTTATTACAACTTGAACAGATCAACTGGCACTCCAGCGCAGAACTACTAGAAAAGCTAATAGCCTATGAAGCAGTACACGCCATCAAGAGCTGGGATGATTTAAAAAATCGGCTGGATTCTGATCGACGCTGCTTTGCTTTTTTCCACCCCAATATGCCCAACGAACCATTGATATTTGTTGAGGTTGCGTTGGTAAAAGGCCTAGCCGATAACGTACAAGCACTCTTAGACGAAAAAGCGCCGGTCTTGGATATTGAAGAGGCAGATACGGCCATTTTCTACTCCATATCTAATGCTCAAAAGGGCTTGGCAGGAATCAGTTTTGGTAACTTTTTAATCAAGCGTGTAGTGAAAGAACTACAGCATGATTTCCCTCAGCTGACGCAGTTCTCAACACTATCCCCTATCCCTGGTTTTTTACGCTGGCTAAGCAACCAAAGCGAAGAAGAGCTGGCAACGCTGCCTGGCGGAAAAGAGCTAGTCGAGAAAGGGAAAACAGGTAAAGAGTTCAACACTTTAGAGTCGCTACTGGACTCGACACTCAAAGCACCGCTGAGCAGTTTAGTTGCCTACTACCTTGTCAAAGCCAAGCGCAAGAACAGCAACACAGCAGCAGATCCCGTTACGCATTTCCATCTGAGCAACGGCTCACAAATTGCCCAGCTCAACTGGTTAGCAGACACCTCTAAAAACGGCCTCAAGCAGTCTGCCGGATTTATGGTGAACTATCTC
Source organism: Neptunomonas concharum (assembly GCF_008630635.1). Lineage (NCBI taxonomy): Bacteria > Pseudomonadati > Pseudomonadota > Gammaproteobacteria > Oceanospirillales > Oceanospirillaceae > Neptunomonas > Neptunomonas concharum. Next base: position 3,427,816 of record NZ_CP043869.1, read on the forward strand.
TACGACTTACCCAGAATTGAGGAACGCAGCCAAGCTTATATCAGCCAAGGCACACGCTCTGTCTCCTCCTCAATTAAAACCCTTATCAATCACTCGTTAAAAGGATAACAACATGACTCAACGTATCGCAATCGTCACTGGCGCCAATGGCGGGCTCGGCGAATCAATGTGCAAAGCACTTATCCAACAAGATAGAAAAGTCGTCGGCACTTACATACCAGGCCACGAAGAGGCTGCAAACAGCTGGCAAGAGAGCATGAAACAACAAGGTTTTGACATCACAATGAAAGCGGTTGATGTGGCCGATTACAGTGCCTGTAAAGCACTACTGGAAGAAGTTGAAAACGAATTAGGTCCTGTGGATATCCTTGTGAATAATGCGGGGATCACGCGGGACGCTCCTTTGAAGAAAATGCAGCCAGAGCAATGGCAAGCCGTTATTCAAACTAACTTGAACTCCATGTTCAATATGTGCCAACCGGTATTCGAAGCCATGTGTAACCGAGGCTGGGGCCGCATCGTAAATATCTCATCTCTGAATGGCGAGAAAGGTCAATTCGGACAAGCCAACTACTCAGCCGCTAAGGCAGGCATTTACGGATTCAGCAAAGCCATTGCTCAAGAAGGTGCACGCAAAGGCGTAACGGTCAATTCCGTATCCCCTGGGTACATCGACACACCGATGGTACGCCAAGTACCTGAAAAAGTACTGGACATGATCGTAGAAGGCATCCCTGTCGGTCGCCTAGGCCAGCCAGAAGAGATTGCTCGCGCTGTTGCTTTCTTAACGGACGACAACGCAGGTTTTATTACCGGAACAAATATGTCGGTTAACGGCGGCCAGTACATGGCGTAAACGCCAGCCTTGATCACCCGATTCCTTACTTGCTGACAACTTGTTAGCAATTTTTCTCCCCGCTACATGCGGGGATTTTTTTATCGGTGTTTATAGAATGATCGCACGCCCCTGTGTAGGATGCTCAAACACCTCGGCATCATAGTGCCAGTAACGCTGGATATTCTCCGCACTGAGCACCTGCTGTGGTGCCCCGAACGCCTGCAGGCAGCCATCAGCCAACAACCCACAACGATCCGTATAGCGGACCGCCTGATTCATATCGTGGAGTATACTCAAAACGGCATACCCTTGATGATGAGCTAACTCCATTGCCAACCTTAACACCTGGTGCTGATGCCCCAAATCTTGCGCAGAGGTTGGTTCATCCAATAACAGCAAAGGCGCCTGCTCTGCTTGGCTTAGTTGCACCATCACCCGAGCAAGATGCACCCTCTGACGTTCACCACCGGATAAAGCGCTATACAGTCGATCAGACAAATGAATACTGTCGGTACGACGCATCTGCTCACGTACCAACATACCAGCTTGGCGACTACCGATGCTTAAGGGAATCAACCCTAACGTCACGACCTCCGCTGCAGTAAATGGGAACGCCAGCTCGCTCGCTTGAGGCAGAACCCCAACATGGCAAGCTCGCTCGTTATCTGCCCAATCCCCTATCCGGCGACCATGAAAATCAATCCTTCCTTTATGGGGCAATTCACCTGTGATCACTTTTAACAATGTCGACTTCCCTGCACCATTGGGGCCCATCAAGCTCAACACTTCCCCGCTCTTGAGGGATAAAACACTCACTGTTAAGCAAGGCGTCTTTCCTCGCAGACCTACAACCTGATTCAACTCCAGCATTACGCTCCCCGTCGCCTCATTTGTAACAGCAATACGAGAAAAAAAGGCGCCCCTATTAACGCCGTGACTAACCCCACGGGCAGTTCTGCTGGCTGTAGCAGAAGTCTTCCCATAAGATCGGCATACAATAAAAGCACTGCCCCCATCAGTGCAGATAGTGGCAACAAGGTGTGATGGCACGGCCCTACCGTTAAGCGCACCAAATGCGGCACGACAAGACCTACAAAGCCAATTATGCCGCTACACGAGACCGCAACACCGACGCCAATCGCGGTGAGAACAACCAATTCTATTTTTAAACGTTCTACTCGAATACCCAGATGGCGCGCCTCCGGCTCTCCCAGCAACAACGCATTGAGTGCTGCCGCCCGGCGCTGAAAAGCAACCAGTAAGATGAGTAAGGTCGCATAGGCTATCGCCAAATTAAAGCGATCACCGCCCGCTAAAGAGCCCATCTGCCATAAGCTCAGATCACGCAGTACCTGATCATTGCTAATATAACTAACAAACCCAATAACCGCCCCAGCAAAGGCTGATACCGCAATACCCGCCAACAGCAGCATCATGACAGAAGTACCGTTATGGGTTTTCGCCAAACGATATACCAACAAGGTAACCACTAAACCACCGGCAAAAGCACACACCGGTATCGTCCAATCACCTAGCAAGGGTACTAACCAAGCAATAGCGAGAATCGCTCCAACCGCAGCCCCCGATGACACGCCCACAATGCCCGGATCAGCCAAAGGGTTTCGGAAGAGGCCTTGCATTACCGCGCCACACTGGGCGAGCAGCGCCCCGACTACAACCGCCAAAAGTACTCGGGGTAAGCGCAGATCCACCACCACAACCTGTTGGTAATCCAACAACGTGCTGTAGCGACTTCCAACCAAGGCATCCAAAACCGCGAGAAGGCTATTACCTGCAGGCAGGTTGATCGCCCCTTGCACCAAGGATGTTAATAATCCCAGTAATAGCAATGCACCCAGCACAAAAGCATGCTGTGCAACGGGCCAACGCGTCATAACGGTTTAGCAAACTGGCGATGAATATCCAGCGCCTGTTGCACAGCCCCCATACTCAACCCAGCCACCAACGTACTACCATCAACTTGATAGATATGGTCGTTTTTTGCTGCGGCCGTCGCGTTGAGAACAGGCAAATCCGACAGTAATTTAGCCATGCTAAACCCTTTGCTATTTGACGCTACGAGTAGCACTTCAGGCTGTAATGCAATCAACGACTCAGCAGACAGTGTACGGTAGTTGGCAAAATCAACGGCATTCTGACCACCTAACATCTCAATAAATGCATGCCCTGCCGTGTTTTGCCCGGCAACCCTCAGCTTTGTCGAGTCCAACATCAGCAAGAAAGCCACCTTGCGACCCTGAAGGTCATGGGCACGCAACTGATCGAGCTCCATCGCTAATTGACTCGTTAAATGCTGTGCTTGGGCTTGGCGACCCAATCGCTGCCCCAATATCATCAACTGTTTACTCAAGTCGGCGGCATGGGCTGCCGTCGGCAGTTGCAGCACATCAACCTTGGCACGCTTAAGCGCTTCTAGCGTGCTTTCGGGCCCCATGTGTTCGCTACCGATGATCAGATCAGGTTGTAGGCTTAGCAGCCCTTCTGCCGGTAATTGCCGATGATAACCAATGCTAGGTAAGTCAGGCACCGCACTCGTCACATCCACAGCCACTAGCTGCTGCTTAGCCCCAAGAGCCAGCAACATCTCTGTTACCCGAGCATCCGTACTAATAACACGACTAGGTTCAGCCCAGCTCAGCATGGACACTAACAGCAAACAACCCAGAGCTATCAGACGCTGCATAAAACACCTCCACAGATTAAGAATAATACAAATGATAATTGTTATTATTTACATATGGAAGTCGATATTGTATTTTTGAAAAATAAACGACAGCAGCACCACCCAACACTAACCATGAGAAACTCAGGGAATTATTTATGAAGTCTGTATTTCAGAGCAGCCTATTGCCACTGGTGTCACTCTGCCTAACGCCCTTGAGCGCCTGCATTGCAGAAGCTGCCAATGCACCCGAGCCTCGTGAGCTAGATCAGATTAATATCGTTTCTAACCCACTGGAGGAAACTCACAAAACTCGCAACACAGAGATCACTGGGCCGCAGATGCTTCGGCAGTTGCAGCCAAACTCTGTTGCCGCAGCCGTCAAACATCATCCCAACGTCACAACCTCCGGCGGCTCACGCGCCAATAATCAAACGGTAAATATTCGAGGCTTAGAAGCCAACCGTATTCTGCAAACGGTTGACGGTGTCCGTCAGACATTTGAGTCAGGCCACCGCCCCAGTTTTTTGCTGGATCCTTCGCTGCTTAGGGAAGTAGAGGTGGTTAAAGGGCCCTCAAGTTCTATTTGGGGCTCCGGTGCATTAGGTGGGGTTGTTGCTCAGAGAACCCTTAATGCTTGGGATCTTCTCGAATCACAAGAAACCGTGGGTGGATTCATAAAGACAGGGTTTAATACCAATAACGACGAATCGAACACCGTTCTAACACTCGCAGGCCAGACTAGCCAATTTGACTGGTTATTTGGCAGCTATTACCGTGACAGTAACGACCTAGAAATGGGTAACGGGATGGAATTAGACCACTCAGGCTCCCAAGACATAGGCGTACTGGCTAAAGGACATTGGTACATTGATACAGACCAAACACTTCGCTTCAGCTACCGTGCAGCCAACGATGACGGTGCTGTACCCTCTAATGGCGCAGCCAACCCCGGTAGAAGCAACCCGCTAATTGATCGTAAGCAAAAAACTCACAATGTTTTAATAGGCTACAACATCGACTCTGAGTCTCCTTGGGTTAATGCCGATGTCAGCACCTACTGGAATCGTATTAACATGAACGAGGCGCGTATCAGTGATGGCCGACTCGACCGTACCGAGCTGGATGTTTTTGGCTTTAATATCAATAACCTCTCTCAACTAGACACGCTCCAGCTACGCTATGGTATAGATGGTTATCAAGAGCAGTTCTCAGCCACTCGAAGCGGTGGCAACCGGCCTAATCCACCCGATGGTGACACCACCGTATGGGGGTCTTTTGTACAAGGTACTCTGGCGCTAACTCCCCAATGGAAACTCGAGCTAGGTGGGCGTTATGATCATTTCAAAACGCAGGCAGATACCATCGGCAGCCGTTCAGATAGCGCTTTTTCCCCCTCAGCCGCACTGATATGGCAGGCCAGTGATGAGCTAGCCTTCACGCTTCGTCACGACCGCGCTTTTCGCTCACCTAGCTCAGAAGAGCTATACACCACAGGTACACACTACTGTATTCCCCCTGCTGGCTGTGAAACCTTTAAACCCAACCCCGACCTTGCCTCCGAGAAGTCGGCAAACACCGAACTCAATATTGCGCTCAATCTAGATAACATGAGTCACGGGGGGCAATTAGGAATACGCGCCAGCCTGTTTGAAAACCGTGTTGATAACTTTATCGAGCAGGTATCAACGTCACGTTTTTCTTACTTCCCTAGCTTCGCCTTTATTCCCGGGAACGCAACCTATATCAATGTCGATGAAGCAAAACTGTCTGGTTTTGAGATTGCCGCAGACTACCGTTATCAGCAATTTTTGGCCACTGCATCTTACGGTATGACCCGAGGCAAAGATCAAAAAACGGGAGATGACCTAACGAATATCCCGGCAGACACACTCAAAGCAGACCTCAGCTATGCCTTTAATAACGGTTGGCGAGCAGGCGTACGCCTGACGCACGCATTGGCCAATAAACGCACATGGGACGGCAGTGATGGTCAGGGTCGAGTCTATGATGGCTACACACTGACCGACCTCTACGCATCTTGGAACTCTCCCAGCATCGACGGCTTAAGTCTGGATATTACCCTTAACAATATCAGCAACAGGTACTATCGTGTCGCATGGTCGGAGCTTTACGAACCGGGCCGTGAAGTGATCGCTTCGCTTCGCTATGATTTTTAGGAGCCTATATGACAACCCCAGCACTACCTTCAGATCAGGTCGAACCGCTGCTTAAAGCGCTCAGCCAATGGCACTACTGTACCGTTATTGTTCTTCATGGAGGATGCGTATTCGAATTCAAAGGCCCCTTTCCAGCGGGCTCTTTCAGCCACGGCTACTATAACCTCAACAGCCATGGAAAAGGATTTGAAGGCCATCTCAATCTAGCCACCATTAAACAGGTCAGTTTTCAAGACAAGCCCCATAGAGGGAAAGAAAGCTACGCCTTTGTTTTTGAGGATGAACAGGGCGCGGCCATTTTCAAAGTTTTTGTCGGTCGCGACACTGACGGCAAACTGCTGGACAATCAAGTTGAACAGTTCAAAGCGATCCAACAACACCTACGGGTTAACAACAGCGACGGAACCGAATCATGAGTAATCCACAACATACCCAAAAAATTCAGCAAGAAGTGCTCGATTTCATTAACAGTCGTAAGAGTTTACAGATCGCCAGCTTAATGACCGATGGAGAAACGCCCTATGCCTCCTACGCGCCTTTTGCACTAGATCAAACCTGTTTATATGTACTGATTAGTGAAATCGCCATTCATGCTATCAACCTAGCCACCCACCCGAAAGCCTCGGTCATGATTATCGAGGATGAGGATAGCGCCAAAGAGCTATTCGCACGCAAGCGTGTCAGCTATCAAGTCAGCGCCACTCACATTGCACCTGACCAAGCAGAATGGGAACACGGCATAAACCTACTAACGCATCGACATGGTCAACGGATCGGTAATCTCAGCCAGCTCGCTGATTTCAAACTATTCCGCTTAACACCAGAAGCTGGGCGTTATGTCAAAGGATTCGGACGTGCTTTTACACTAACGGGTGAAACCCTAGCAGGAGAGCTCGTAGACCACCTCAGGGATGGGCATAAAAAACGGGCATCTTAGGGTAAATCAAATATTTTGTGATGGCCGCATCGAATTGTAGATTGCGCTTATGCCGCACTAACATACAATAGCGCCAGTTAACCCCTGAGGTGATAAATGACTGGAACATCGGTTATTGCAGCGAATTCGATTCGGCAACGTTTAAAACGACTCATTGAACACAATACCGTACAGCGAGTTTTACTAGGGCTTATAATAGTCAATGCCGTGACGCTCGGGTTGGAAACCGTCCCTTCGGTGATGACGGCCGTAGGCCCCTACTTGTTAGCCCTAGACAAAGCCATACTATCGGTATTTGTCATTGAAATACTCGTCCGCTTATTTGTGCATCGGCTCGCTTTTTTCAAGGATGGCTGGAGCCTATTTGACTTTACCGTGGTAGGGATTGCACTGCTACCCGCCAGCGGCCCTTTCGCGGTACTACGCGCACTGAGGGTACTACGTATTTTGCGCGTGCTGAGCTTTATACCCTCGATGCGCAACATTGTTGGGGCACTCATCCAATCACTCAATGGCATGTTATCTATCGCCATGGTGCTCGCGCTGGTTTACTACGTCTCCGCTGTTATGGCGACCAAACTGTTCGGAGAAGCCTTTCCAGAATGGTTCGGTAGCTTGGGCGCATCCTTGTACACACTCTTCCAGATTATGACGTTAGAAAGCTGGTCGATGGGTATCGCACGCCCCATTATGGAACAATATCCTTACGCTTGGGCCTTTTTCATACCCTTTATTCTGACAGCCACCTTTATCATGCTGAATCTGTTCATCGCCGTGATTGTCAATGCCGTACAAACCATGCATGAGCAAGAAAGCAAAGAGATACACGATATTGAGCAAGCCACACAGCAACAAATACTCAACCAAATGCAGCAACTACGACATGAAGTAGCACAACTGCGAAGCGAGATTAAGAAGCAATGAGGTAGTCAGCATGGATCAGATTAGCAACGTAGTAGCTATATCAACCTATACTATTGCTAATCCAGCCATTAGAACAAAAGGGAATTTATGCAGCAGACCGGAATTTACGAACAGCTGATAACACAACTTATCGCAAGTAGAATTGATCGTAAGCGATTTTTTGTAGGTGAACGTGAACTCAATAGCAGTGAAGCATCAACTTGGCTGTCTCGTTTCCTGTCACACATCCTTGAGTTCGCCATTGAGTCCGTACCAACCAGTGATGACCGTCTGCAACAGCAAATTGCCTTATCCAATAAATTATTACTTTGGTTAAAAGAACAAATTCAAGATAACGACTTTATCGAAGATAATTTGCTTGCCAGCCAAGGTAAAATTCTGACCGCGCTATACAAATTAGAAAACCCTGTCTCTAGCGATTTAAAAGCCTACATCAATGACATATATCCTTTAACCGGCTTAAGCCAAAGTGAGCTGTTTTGTGGCAGTAATGCAGGGCTCTCACTTGAAGCTGAATTAAAGCGAGAGATCTTGTCAGCGGACAAAATATATTGGTTAGTGTCGTTTATTAAGTGGGCAGGGATACGCATTTTTCGAAAAGAATTGGAAGAATTCACCTCTAGTGGTCGTGAGCTCAAAATCATTACCACATCATACATGGGTGCGACCGATGCTAAAGCAGTTGAGTATTTGGCCAACTTACCGAATACCCAAGTCAAGCTGAGTTATAACACCGAGCGTGAGCGTTTACATGCTAAGAGTTATCTGTTCCTTCGCAATTCTAGCTACCATACTGGGTACATTGGTTCATCTAACCTCTCACACTCCGCTTTAACGAACGGTTTAGAGTGGAATTTGAAAATCACCTCGCAGGAAATCCCACATATTATTAAAAAGTCATTGAGTACATTTGAAACTTACTGGGCATCTCATGATTTTGAGCTATTTAATGATGATGCTACAAGTAGCGAAAAACTTAAAAAGGCTTTGAACCAACAACGTGGTAACTACGAGGCTAGCTCAACGCATTTTTTTGATATCTCACCTTTTCCTCATCAAAGCGAAATCTTAGAACAACTGGCCGTTGAGCGCAGTATTCACCAACGCTTTCGTAATTTAGTGGTGGCAGCTACAGGCACCGGAAAAACCCTGATTTCTGCCTTTGACTTTGCACGCTTTATTAAAGAAAAACCGCAAGCAAACTTCCTATTTGTTGCACACCGAGAAGAAATATTAAAGCAAGCAAGAGCGGCTTACCGTGGAGTATTGAAAAATAGTGCTTTTGGTGAGTTATGGGTTGGTGGGCACTCACCAGAGCATTATCGGCAACTGTTTGTGTCAATTCAAACGTTAAACAATCAGCTTGGTGAGCTTAACCTGACATCTGATTTTTATGAATATATCGTGATCGATGAGGTGCATCATATAGCTGCTTCAAGTTATCGAGCGGTTCTAGAATATTTCTCACCTTCTATATTACTAGGACTTACTGCAACGCCAGAGCGCCATGATGGTAGTGATATTTTGGCTGACTTTGGCGGAGTTATTGCGGCAGAAATCCGTTTGCCCGAAGCGATTAACCGCCGTCATCTTTGTCCATTTCAGTACTTTGGCATTGATGATGATACTGACCTGCGAACCATTCCTTGGAGTCGGGGGCGTTACGACATTGCTCAACTAACCAACCTATATACCCACAACCAAGCGCGTTTTGACAAGATTCTACTCAGTGTGCAGGAGATCGTCACTGACATAGGCAAAATGAAGGCGTTAGCTTTCTGCGTAAGCAAAGAGCATGCGCAGTACATGACGCAGCAACTCTTGTTGAAAGGCATTAAAGCAGATGTGTTGACCAGCGATAACAGTTATGAGCGACAACAAAAGCAGCAAGCCATTCGCTCAGGAAACATTAACGTGCTCTGTGTAGTCGATATATTCAACGAAGGCGTCGATATTCCCGAAGTTGATACTTTGCTGTTTTTACGACCAACAGAAAGTTTGACTATTTTCTTGCAACAACTTGGCCGAGGTTTGCGTTTAGCTGAGGGTAAAGAGTGTTGTACTGTATTAGATTTTGTTGGCAACTCACGTCCTGAATATGATTTTGCCAATAAATTTAGAGCCTTAGTGGGTAAAAGTAACCGCGCCATCAGTGATGAGATAAGGCAAGGGTTTCCTCATGTGCCACTTGGTTGTCGTATTGAGTTGAGTCAACGCACTCAAGAAATGGTACTCAGTAATATTCGCCAAGCCTCACTAACATTGAAGCGTTTAGTGGCGATGATCCGCCAGTTTCCTCAGCATTCCACACTACCGTTAACTCTATCTAACTTCTTAGCCCTGAACCCTCATATCAACTTAAATGAACTATATAAGCGAGGGTGTTGGTCACAGCTTGTTCAGCAAGCCAAAGGTGAAATCAACGAAAATATGCCAGATGATAGCCTCTTAAAAATGCTTAAAAAGACCATTCATAACCGGATTCTGACCTGTGATGATTATGCTTATTTAAGCTTTTTAAAGCAGCTTTGCCAAAATGATTTTGCTATTGCAGATACGAGTCATCGTTATGGATTGATGTGTCATTACGATTTCTGGCAAAAAACAGGAGCTGAGTGTGGTTTTGATTCCATCAAACAAAGCTTAGCGGAACTAAACTCTTACGAAATAAAAACAGAGTTATTAGACGTTTTAAACTGGCAACTTGCACAAACCAAGCATGAGCAACCAACAATGCATGCGTTGCCTGATGTTTCGTTAAGATTACATGCACGCTATGCGCGTGAACAAATATTGGTCGCATTTGGCGCAACAACTTTCGAGCACCAAGCGCCAGCGCGAGAAGGTGTATTTGTTCTAAAAGAGCAAAATATTGAACTGATGTTTGTTACCTTAGACAAAAACGAACAGCAGTTCTCGCCAACCACCATGTATCACGATTACGCGATTAACGAACACCTCTTCCATTGGCAGTCTCAAAATAGCGCAAGACCCGATAGAGGACGTGGTTTGGATTACATTCGGCATCAAGGAATTGGCAAACGTCTGTTCTTATTTGTACGTGAGCAAACCAAAGATGAATGTGGTCGTACTATAGGCTTTGTTAATTACGGCGAGGTAGAATATGTATCACACACTGGTTCACAGCCGATGAACATTACCTGGAAGCTAAAAGAGCCTATGCCGCACTTTATGTGGCAGCAAGCGGCCAAGCTGGCTGTGGGTTAATAGATCTACAAATTGTTATCTATAATGTAACTTTGTGTAGACCTCGGGGTCTAACCAACGCGCTCTTACCATCGCTGTGTCAAATACTGCGTGAAATACAAGGGCATCACGATATTGGTTTGTTCTAAAGCTGATGAGCCTTGTGTGCCAGTTAACTTAAAGGTTTTACTGGGTGCGCATTTTCCAATGTAAGATGCCAACGATTTTGCTCTTGTACGTTTGCCACTTTTGACTTCGACAGGGATGATATTTCCTTCATCTGTTGCCAAAATAAATTCGATTTCGGCGCGGGCGTCATTCCAAGAATAGCTTGGGTCAACGCCAATAGCAGTGAGTTCTTGTTGCACAAAGTTTTCAGCCACATAGCCTTTGTATTCATAGTTTTGTTGCTTAATCTCTTTATAACTGCTGCCTAGCATATGATTGAGCAGGCCCACATCAAACAGAAACAGTTTAACCATATTCTCTTTTTTATAGGCCGCCAACGGAGATTTCGGCAATCCTTCAACAGGGTAGTTTGGCAAAGCTAAGCGGCAGCAGTTAAGCCAATGGATCGCGGTTTCAAAGTCGCTATAACGAGATTTCCGCTCATGCACATGCTTAAATTTAAAGCGTTTAACAGACTCATCGTTTACTAGTGATAGCTGCGCTGGAATGCTATTAAATACCGATTCAATCAGTGTGGCGTCGACCTTGCCCGCGTACTTACCAAAATCGCGGCGATAACCTTCAACTAAATCGGCATGAATTTTTGTGACTTTTTCAACACGCTCTAGAATGCTTGCATCCTTATACTGATACCAAGCAGCAACCGCTTCCGGCATACCACCGGTAAAAAAGTAGTCGGTTAGTTTATCCATCAATTTAGTATGCACCGCCGGTGTGCTTGCTTGACTATCAAATGCTTTGATCAGTGCTTGCTCGTTGGATGCGTAAATAAATTCTTGGAAGGTCAGTGGTCGTAAATTGTATTGTTCAACCTTACCCACAGGGAAGGTGTTGAGCAAACCAATGTTCGAGCCGCTGGCTGCGACAAAATAGGACGGTGCTTTTTCGGCAAAATATTTAAGCGAAGTAACGGCTCGTTCACATTCGCCAATTTCATCTAATATCAGCAAGTCGGTTTCTGGGTTGAACGCCTGATTAGTCAAAAGCTCAATATTCATTATTAGTTCGTCAGGTGACAGTGAGCCATCGAACGCCTCTTTGTAAGCAGGGTTTTCAAGGAAGTCGATACGAAGGATGTTGGCAAAGGTGTTACCAAACAACTCTTGCAATAGATAGGTTTTGCCCGTTTGTCTTGCGCCATCAATCAATAATGGCTTGCGCACAGGTTGTTTTTTCCATGCAATTAAGGCGTTGAGTAAGTTACGCTGCATAGTCATTTCCCGCCAATAAAGATTGTTAACGGTCTATAGTATAACTCAGTGCACACTTTTACGCGCATAAAAGTGTGAGATCTTACATTTTTATGCGCATAAAAGTGTTTTTAGATTTCCCGTTAACGTAGCGGCTCAGCAAAACGGAAAAATTGCCCTCTAAGATCTTAGCATTTAAGGCATTCTTGGATGGGTAACTCTCTATTTAAGAACCTATTCGATGTTTTGAATCTGCTCGCGCATCTGTTCGATCAGCACCTTGAGCTCTACCGCACTCTGCGTGGTGTCGGTTACTATCGACTTGGATGAAAGCGTGTTGGCTTCACGGTTTAACTCTTGCATTAAAAAGTCCAAGCGACGACCTACGGGTTCTTTTTGCTTTAACACCCGACGTACTTCCTGAACATGGGTATTGAGGCGGTCCATCTCTTCATCCACATCCGCTTTTTGTGCAAGCAGTACTATTTCTTGTTCTAGTCGCTGCGGGTCAAGGTCGACGCCTAAGTCAGCAACACGGGCGCAGAGGGTGTCGCGTTGATTTTTTAAAATCAGTGGTAACTTGGCGCGTACATCGGTTACCACAGCGGAAATCGCATCGAGTCTTTGTTCAATAAGTGCTGCAAGTTCTTTACCTTCACGCTCTCGGCCTTTGGTAAGGTCGTCTAGAGCGTTATTGAACAGCTTAAGGGCTTCTTTTTTAACTTGCTCCATGTCGATGCGTACATCTTGCAACACGCCCGGCCAACGCAGTAAATCGAGTGGGTTCAGCGTTTGCGAGGCTGGCATCAGTTGCTCCATTTGCTCGGTTGCTGCAATTAGTTGGCGAGCAAAGCTTTCGTTGACTTGTAACGTTTGCGCTTGGGCTTCGGGTACAAAGCGCAATGTGCATTCCACTTTGCCTCGGCTTAGGCGTTTGCGCAGGGTTTCACGCAGTATCCCTTCGATCTCCCTGAGCTGTTCGGGCAAACGCAGGTGAGGTTCTAGAAAGCGATGGTTTACCGATCGAACTTCCCAAGTCAGTGTTCCCCAACTGTGTTGGCTCTCCTGTCGGGCAAAAGCCGTCATACTGCGTGTCATATTGTCTTATCTCGATTAGAATTGTCCTATTCCGATAGTTTAGCAGTCCAACGCCGGATGCTCTATGCAGCGTTTTGGCAATATTAATAAGGTTTTATTAAAGATGAGTCCTACCATTTCCGATCAACTTCAGAATCTTGGTCTTGCCAGCATGCGCCCGAGTGGTCGCCAACCCGATCAGCTTCGTGAGATCCGCATCACTCGCAATTTTACCAAGCATGCCGAGGGTTCGGTATTGGTGGAGTTTGGTGATACTAAGGTGATCTGCACGGCGACAGTCGACCGTGGTGTACCACGTTTTTTACGCGGTTCCGGCTCGGGCTGGGTGACAGCAGAGTATGGCATGCTGCCCCGCTCCACTAACACCCGTAATGATCGTGAGGCCGCTCGCGGCAAACAGGGTGGCCGTACCATTGAAATCCAGCGTTTAATCGGCCGCTCTCTGCGTGCTGCACTGGATTTGAACAAGCTTGGCGAGAACACCATCACCATCGATTGCGACGTGATCCAGGCAGATGGCGGCACACGCACAGCTTCTATTACGGGTGCTTGTGTGGCGTTAATTGATGCTATTAATGTTCTAAAGAAAGACAAACACGGTGCGCTGAAGGGCAACCCGGTTAAGTACATGCTGGCGGCTATTTCCGTGGGCATTTATAAAGGCGAGCCAGTATTAGATTTGGATTATGCCGAAGATTCCTCAGCTGAAACCGATATGAATGTCATCATGACGGACAAAGGCGGCTTTATCGAAGTACAGGGCACGGCAGAGGGCGCACCTTATACTCAGGATGAGCTAAATAAGATGCTGGCACTGGCTGATAAAGGTATTAAAGAGATTATCGCTTTACAGAAAGCCGCCTTAGAAAGCTAATACGTATACATATCGCAGGCAAAAAAAGGGTGCTCTAAAAGCACCCTTTTTTATTAGAAATCACCGTCGTAATCGACGATTAGCGGGCCGTGCTCAGAAAACATGCCCTCTTTATAGATAGAGACATTCTTAATCATTTTGCGCATATTCGCCGTTGTTACCTGATAATCCAAACGTGCGCCTTCGTTTAAGGTACGTGCACGATTGTAATCAGGCCACCAGGTAAACTGGCGTTCCGCTTTGTTTATCTCTCGAAACGCATCGACATAGCCTAGCTCGCCAAACATCTCTTCCATAAATGCCCGTTCGCTCGGCAGAAAGCCAGAAACCGTTTGGTTAACATACCAGTTACTCAGGTCTTCTGTGCGGTGAGCCGTGTTAAAGGTGCCACAGAAAATAAAGTCGCGACGCTTACGCAGTGTTTTTTTCAGATGGCCCATGAAGTGGCTCATGAACTCTTCTTTTTTCTGCTGCGCTTCGTGGCTTTTCAACCCGGAAGGAATATACAAAGATGCCACACTAACCTTATCAAAGTCAGCTTGGATAAAACGCCCTTGGTAGTCACATAGCTCAAAGCCCAAACCGGTCATAATTGCCTTGGGTAGATGGCGTGTATAGATGGCTACACCACTGTAACCATCTTCAAAGGCATCAAAGAAGTAAGGGTAGTATCCTTCGGGATGATAACGATCACCGTCTAACTGATACTCTTTAGCACGTAGATCCTGAATGCAGATTACATCTGCATCCTGCTGGACCATCCAGTCAAAGAAGCCTCGGTCAGCTGCTTGTTCAATACCCTGGGCATTGAAGGTGATAACACGCATGTTGGTTATTCCTGTGAAGCGCACTAAAAATTAAAGAGGAATTGTATAGCGAAGCGCAGCAAAAGGAAATTTTAGCATCGTGGAAAATCTCGTTACAACGCATGGCAGGTGTTAGAATACGGCTTTTAACCAAGATGGGATACAGTGATGCGCGACTACCAACGAGAATTTATAGAGTTTGCTATTGAACAGAACGTTCTGCGCTTTGGTGAATTCACCTTAAAATCCGGTCGCATCAGCCCTTATTTTTTCAACGCTGGCTTATTTAATACAGGCACGGCTTTAGCGAAGTTAGGCCGTTACTACGCAGCCGCTATTGAGGATGCTGGCGTTCCTTTTGATGTGCTCTTTGGCCCTGCTTATAAAGGTATTCCTCTTGCAGCCTCAGCAGCGGTGGCGCTTTCAAATGACTACAACCGCGATGTGCCGTATGTATTCAACCGTAAAGAAGCGAAAGACCATGGTGAGGGCGGTAATCTGGTAGGTGCGCCACTCGAAGGCCGAGTGATGATTATCGATGACGTTATCACAGCGGGTACAGCTATTCGTGAAGTGATGGAGATTATCAACGCCGCCCAAGCAACACCTGCGGCTGTGATGATTGCTCTTAACCGTATGGAACGCGGTAAAGGGGAGCTATCAGCTATTCAGGAAGTTGAGCGTGATTACGGCATGCACGTTATCAGTATTGTGTCACTTGAGGATATCGTGGTCTATTTGACCGACGTAGGCGGCTATGATGAGGCGATTGCTGCGATTGCCCAATACCGTGCTGAATACGGTATTTGATCAATTAAAAGGGTAGCAGCTAAGGCGCTACCCGAACTTTGACAATACGTGTGGCTGAATCCACACCACTTCCGCAACGCCCCGTACTCTTAATCGTATAATAGTCCTGCCCTGCCAGAGTAATGAGGCTACAGGTTGCCTGATAGCTGCAGTTTTTTAATCCGCTGACCGTAAATAACACCGGCGAAGCGTCACTGTTACAGACCTGTGGATTCTCAGGGTGTAGCAGTTCCGATAAATGCAGCTCTGCACCCGATTGAGCAGCAAGCAACGCTCTGGCGGCCAAAACCTCTTGTGCCCTATAGGTTTGACTGGTGCGTAGCATACTGTTCATTCCCACCACCAAAACAGCCAGCACAACGATGACAAAGATCGCGGAGATCAACCCCAACCCCTGCTCAGATTTTGGATAGTTAGCATAGTCAAGGCGCATTGCGTATCTGCACCTCTTGCTGAATAAGCAGCCGCTCACCGGCTTGCTCAACACTGAACTCGGCCAACACCAGTGCGTTACGTTGTAGCGTTGCATCCACTACGGTAAAAGGCTGTGTGGCGGTGACAGGATAAGCTAATAAAACCCGATTAGGTTCCCCCGTCGGCAAACTGCTGGGGCTAGGTTGTACAGCAGAGCGTGCATAGTTGCGATACCGGTAGAGACGATCACCCACCAGACAGTAGCTCACAGGCGTATCCACCACAAACAACCTCTTAGAGGGTGATTCGGCAGGAAACCGATGTCCGCTGGCGAGCGTCATAGTCTCAACGCCAGGCCCTAACAAATCAGAGGCCGCAGAGGTAATGTCTGGCGAGATCACCGCAGGCGAGCCAGTTTGATAAACCGCCGCCGTCGTAATGGGATAAACCGCGGCTTGACCAAGTGTAGGCGCTTCCGCAAACGGGATGATCTGAATATTGGTATTATTCGCATTCAAAGGGATATTGACATACTGTGTTGCCGCTAGGATGGGTACAAACTCTAGGCAGTAACCGCTGGCATCCGTCCTTGCACTGTTTGGCAAGGCATTGCGCACCTCTCGTAATATCCGATCAATGGCAACCCGGCTCGTGCCAGCAATCCCCTCACGGCGAGACATATCGCTATATCCCTTCACTGAGCTAATAATAAAACCCGTAGCACCAACGGCGATAATCCCCATGAGTACAATCGCAATGACCAGCTCTACCATCGTAAAGCCCCGCTGCCTACTACTCATACGCATCAGTAGTTACCTCGATACGCAACAAAGCGCTGAGGCGCTTCCTCGGGGGGCGTCACGGTTACCACTATTTTTTTGAGTGTGCGTACCGGGCGGCTAAAGTCTGCACCAGCATAGGTCACCTGCACAGCAACGTGATAGCGCTGATACTCAGGGCGCACAATACCTAATGTATTCTCCGATGGCGACTCACTGAGGTTGTTGTAATCATCCACATCATCATACTGGCTACGGGTTTCAGACTCAGGCCCTAATGTGCTCGAACAGCTCACAGAACTACACGGAGGTGAACCACCGACGGGGGTATTTTCATCGAAACGTTTTGTCAAAATCTCTTCGATATAAGCTTGGCCGAGGTAGGCTGCTTTCGCATGCCAAAAGGGATCACCGCTACGCTTGGCGGCGCCACTCCATGCTGAAATCAGCACCACCAGCGAGATACTGATAATGACAATCGTCAGGATGCTCTCGATTAGCGAGAACCCCTTTTCAGAGACAGGCGCCATCATAGGAAAATCCTGCTGGAGAGGTGCATAAATAGCGTGCATCCTCGATAGCGAACGTAACGCTCCCATT
Source organism: Neptunomonas concharum (assembly GCF_008630635.1). NCBI lineage: Bacteria > Pseudomonadati > Pseudomonadota > Gammaproteobacteria > Oceanospirillales > Oceanospirillaceae > Neptunomonas > Neptunomonas concharum. The sequence goes on from NZ_CP043869.1 coordinate 3,445,345, forward strand.
AACAGGGAGAGCAGTTGGCGTTTGTAACTGCACCAGATCACCGGTGTCTTGATAAACCAATGTCAGGCTGTCGCCAGCGGTTAACATACCGCTAGCCCCACTGCCAGCATAACTAAAACGGTAACGGCCTTCTAACGGATAAGACACCGTCTGACCTGCAAACTGCAGGGTCAACAGCCACTGCGTATTGGATGTGCGGCCAATAACTAACTGTGCACCACTACCTTGATGGGCAACCGCTGTGCGTTGAGCAAGGCGAAGATAAGACAACATTTGTTGCTGAAAGACAGAAGACCGAAAAGAGGACACATCCCCTAAACGAGCAAAGGCCACAGCACTGATAATCCCCAAGAGGGCAAGCACTGTGACCAACTCGACAAGCGAAAAGCCGCGCTGCAAACGCAAGTTTAAAAACATACTAACCTACGCCACACACGGCTAACCTACCTTTACAGATTACTCGTCGTAACTTCACCCGTCGCCGTATCGTAAGTAATCGTACGAGTGCCAGAGGTTGACGTATCCGGCTGATAAGCAAATACACAGTCTGGAGCTGCAGCCGTCACAAGATAATCAGAACCTGTAGCCGTAGCAACAGTTGGTGCATTAGCTTGTAAAATAGCACCCCATAAAGCCACACAGCCCGCCGCGCTTGCTGTCGTTGTGCCAGAACCATCTGTGATCGCCGAACCACTCGTACCTACAGGGTAACGGGTAGCATTGACAATAATATTCAAACCATCAATAGCGACAGTATTACCTGTATCCACATTATCAACAATGGCCTGCGCTTTCACTAACGCCACAGCCGCACCTAATGCACCCGCAGTACCCTGTACCGACGCTTTGTGAGCATCTTCGGTTACATCAATAAAGCGTGGTAACGCAACAGCCGCCAAAATACCTAATAAGGCGATTACCACGACCAGTTCAATAATTGTAAAACCCGCTTGTCGTTTCATTTTTACTACTCCATTCTCGAAAGATAAAAATTCGTTCTTAGTGAGCTTCGGTTACTTTGACGAAGCTTTGATTTTCCAAGTGTACGGCCACAGCGGAGCGACACTCACATTATAATTCGCACCATTAGCTGGGTTATCGGCCATTGCATGATTTAATTTAAGCACAAATCTCAACTCGCTGCCGTCTCCCTCCCCTACCTTTAGGTAAGTATTTCGTCTAGTTTTATAAATCAACTCGTTAGCATCGCTATCAAAGTACCAAAAACCTTTTTCCAGCATCGTGCTATTAACATTTTTATTGATCTCACCCGCATATAGCTTTGCTTGGGAAGGTATCCAGTCAAAAGGATTTTCCAAGAGCAAGGCGCTCGCTTTTTCAGGGCGTCCCTCAATATAGAATTTTGTCATCCTGATATTAATTTGTGCTTGCAACTGCCCTAACATCCCCTGTACAGCAGCCCGCTCGGCTGATTCAGCAATACGCCCCAGATAAACCGATAACACACCATAAAGAATCACTATTACCAATAGGCTAATCACCAGCTCTAACAGTGTAAAACCTCGGTTATTCCGTCTCATGGCATTAACCATTGATGGTGGTGCTTAGCTCCCATAACGGCAGGAAGACCCCCAATGCTAAAACCAAAACCATAATGCCGATCGCGACAATCAAAATCGGCTCAATGACACTGGAGAGGTTCTTAAGGTCATACTCCACCTCCTCTTCATAGAAGCTGGCAACATCCTCTAGCATCTCATCGACTCGGCCTGTTTCTTCACCAACCGCCAGCATCTGCATGACAAGCGGACTGAACATCGCTGTTCGGTGAGCGGTGGAGGTGAACCCTTCACCACGCTCAATCCCTTGGCGCATCTCTGCTACTTTTCCGCCAATATAAACATTGCCCATAGCACGCGACACAATAGACAACCCCTGCTCTATGGGGATTCCCGCTTTGAGTACCACACTGAACGTTCGCGCAAATCGCCCTAGGATAGCACGATAAAAAATCCCGCCCACCAAAGGTAATTTGAGTTTTATACGATCCCATTTCAGGCGGCCTTTTTCCGTTTTTGTCCAACGAATAAAGGCATAAATACCACCCACTAACCCTACCAATAATGCGGGCCACCAGTTCACCGTAAAATCAGAGATGGTGATTAATATGCGGGTTTGCCAGGGCATCTCTCCGCCAAAATTCTCAAATACGCCCTTAAATGCTGGGATAACAAAAACATTAATAACCCCTACCGCTGCTGCGATCGCAATCATGACAAACATGGGGTAGCGGGTGGCCTGCTTAATACTTCGAATGGTTTGCCGCTCCAACTCAAGATAAGCGGCCATCTGCTTAAACGCCTCATCCAAGCGTCCTGTATTTTCTCCCACATGCACCATGCTGACATATAGATCATTAAACAGCTTGGGGTGTTTATTCAGCGTTGTAGATAACGCATTACCTTTTTCCAGATCATCGGCGATCTGATTGAGGGTATTCTTAAGCAGCGGGTTTTTAATGGTATTCGCCAACCCTCGCATACCGCTGGTGATAGGCACACCTGCTCGTGTGAGGCTGGACAGCTGACGACTGAGCATGATCATCTCATCCAGTGTCACCTTCTCAAATAAACGTAGCTCACTCCCTTTGGATGCTTTTTTCGTCGTTGAAGTATCGTTTACTGGCTCCACCTTGACCGGTGTGATGCCTTTCTCTAAAAGTTGGCTGGCCACTTCTGTTTTATTCAGTGCCTCCATGCGGCCTGTCGCTGAGGAGCCATCTGGATATCGACCGCTGTATTGAAACGAAGCCATCCGTTACTCCAACTCTAAACCAGACGGGGTGGGCATATCCAAATCTTCATACGCCTGCTCATCCATTTGTTCAGTGACCCGGAATACCTCTTCAAGGGAGGTTACCCCCTGAGAAGCTAGTTGCAGCGCGCTGATCACCAAAGGCTGATATTCATCGCTCTCTCTTGCAGCTTTAGCAAAGGCAGCACTGTCATTACGACGCAAGGCATCTGCCATTTCATCGTTGAGTTCCAGTAGCTCGAAGATACCCACACGCCCTTTATAGCCTGTGTTGTTGCAGTAGGTACAGCCTTTACCATGCTTAAGCTGTGTCGTTGTAACACCGGCTTCTTCCGCTTTGATATCTAACCAGATTTGCTCCTGAACACTGGGCTGGTAAGGCTCTTCGCAATTATTGCAAATGCGGCGCACCAGTCGTTGCGCCAGAATCCCTCTTAAGGCCGTGCCTGCAAGATACCCCTCTACACCAATATCCACCAAACGCATTGCACTGGAAATCGCATCGTTGGTATGTAAAGTTGAGAGTACAAAGTGACCAGTCATGGCGGCACGCATCGCAATATCGGCAGTTTCTAGGTCACGAATCTCACCCACCAGCAAAATGTCAGGGTCTTGTCGCAAGCAGGCACGTAAAACTTTGGAAAATGTCAGGCCAATTTGAGGATGAACCTGTACTTGGTTGATACGTGACAGACGGTATTCAACTGGATCTTCTACGGTGATGATCTTTTTCGATGCATCATTAAGTTCGTTTAGCGCCCCATAAAGTGTTGTCGTTTTACCACTACCCGTAGGGCCTGTTACCAGTAAAATACCGTGGGGTTCACGAATAATACGTCGTACTCTCTGTAACATTCGTGGTGGTAAACCCGATTTATCTAAACCGATTTTACCCGCACTCTGGTCAAGTAAACGCATTACCACCGACTCACCATATTGAATAGGCAACGTAGAAATACGCACATCAATACTGTGGTTTTTTACGGTGATATTGAAGCGACCATCCTGTGGCAGGCGCTTTTCAGAGATATTCAGCTCGGCCATCAGTTTAAGTCGCAACACCAAAACCGCCGCTATACGAGTCTCTTTGACCACATGCTCATGGAGCACACCATCAACACGCTGGCGAATACGCAGTACGGTTTCATCCGGTTCGATATGAATATCCGATGCTCCAACCTGTACCGCATCTTCAAATAAACTTTTGAGCAAACGAACAACCGGCGCATCCACCTCATCGGCAGCGGTCAGTTGTGAGAGGTCAAAACTATCTTCAACAATATCCTCATTCAGCTGATCCGCCAGAGTATCGATATCGCTGGTACGGCGGTACATCAGATCCAGAGTTTGCAGCAGCTGGCTCTCGGCAACGACTGCTAGTTCAATGGTTTTGGGCAGTAGTCGTTGAAGCTCATCAAACGCGAAAATATCTAGCGGATCTGACATCCCCACCAAAAAGTGGTCTGGATTCTCTTTCAGGACAATTGAGCGGAAACGACGTGCATGGGTTTCAGAAAGACGTAATACATCTTGCTGATTGAAATTATAATGAGCTAAATCCACCAAAGGCACACTTAACTGCTGGGCAAGAAACTCTAAAAACTGCTGTTCCTGCACATAGCCTAAAGAGATCAATGTGCGCCCAAGCTTTTGACGCGTCTCTTTCTGGCGGCTTAATGCCTCCATCAACTGTGGTTCTGAAATAACGCCATTTTGGACAAGCAAGTCGCCGATGCGTATTTTCATTTTAGGAGATGCCATCTATCCTCGCCCTTTCTACTGAGTCAGTCGCGCTATTTGCGACTGGGCATATTGCCTCAATGAACGATCCTGCCCAGGGATCGCTAAGGCACTTTGGTAGGCTTCTAACGCCTTCTGCTGCTGCCCAAGATGCTCAAGCGATACGCCCATGGATACCCACCAGCGCGCCTCTTGTGCGTTCAATGTCAACAGAGATAGGTACTGCTGTACTGCAAGATCATGTTGGCCTGTTTGCTGATACGCAGATGCCAATAGCTCCAGATAATCCTGGCGCGTCACTCCCTCCGAAAACGCCCTCAGTAAAGTGATCGCCTCTGTCGCCTCCCCCTGCTGTAGATGAGATCTTGAGCGTAGTAATGCCCAAGAGAGGTTATTCGGCGCAGGCTGCAGTTGGGTTCGCGCTTCTTCATAGCTCTCTGTCGCAAGCAACAGTTGCACCAGCAGGTAGCGACTCTGCCACGATGACTTTGGCTGGCGCTCAATAAATGTTCGGAGCAGAGATTGCGCTTGCGATATCTCCTGCTTTGCCAGCATACGTCTTGCTTGGCGCACAGTCGCTGCATCGGTAGGTTGTGGCTTTAACGACTTTTGCATAGCCCCGGTGGAGGCGCCAATGACACCCGATGCATTCGTTGGCTGTGGAGTGACGCTAACAGCGGGTTTTGCTGCCTCCGATGGTTCGGGTATTGCGGGCGCATCTACTATCGGCTTAGCCGCTTGTTCTTGTGCCAATGCTGTCTCGCCTATCGAGCGGGTAACGTCACGTTTAGGTGCTGTCTGCACCTCAATCATCAAGCGCGCAGGTTTTTGCTTTAGTTCTATCAGGAAATTGACAGGCTCGCTCGCCACCATGCGAAAGCGGCTTTTATCGGCCTGCGGAACAATCTCTACAGTCGACAACAAAGGCGCTAAGTTATCAGGTAACCCACTACTTAACTGGGTTTCCTCAAGGGCAATATCTAAGGATGTGGAGGTTTTACCATACACCACAAAAGGCTTAACCTGATCCAGCCACAAAGTCAGCACACCATGCTGGGATGTTGTCTGCGTCCAGTTGATAACACGTATCTGGTTAAGCGGTGTCGTCTCAGGCCTTGCGTTATCTATAACCTCTTCAGGCGGCGCTGCAACAATGGGGTTTGGCTGGTTAACTAGTGTGCTCTGTGACTTCGGTGCCACTTCTTGCGTCATGTTCGCCCAGTAACGGTGTAAAAGAGGCCAGTAATTCAGGGCCAGAACGGCTATTACGCATAAAAGTAGTAAAATAATTATCGTGCGTGGCCAGTGGCTTTTGGGTTTATTAGCCACCGTCGTATAGGCTCTGCCTTCTGTGCGCTGGCGCTCATCCAAATCGCGCAGCATATCATTAACAAGACTCATCCTATTAGTCCCCGAACACTCAGCACGTAAGCCGCCCCGGCACATACCCCAGCCAGCAGGGCTGAACTCAACCACCATGAAAGCCCACTCGCAACGCGGGGTACCTTAACGCCTTCGGTGTCTTCAATGGCATGGACTACATGCTGAGGATTAATCTGCCGTTCTCCTTTGCCATAAGCACTCATCAACGACTTGTGGGCCAGTATATTGACTAGTCTCGGCACACCTCCTGATGCTTTTGCAATCAAGCTGGCGGCTTTTTTGCTGAACAGGGATAAGCCTTCATAGCCTGCTTTACTGGCGCGTTGTTCCAAATATTGCGCAACCGCCGTTTGCGTTAGCACCTGAAGCTGGCTGCTAAAGGTGATGCGCTGTTTTAATTGCCGTAAAGATGGCCTCGCCAATAACTGATCCAACTCGGGCTGGCCAAATAAAACCACCTGGAATAGTTTTTCTGACTCGGTCTCTAAATTGGTGAGCAACCGTAATGCTTCGATCGTCTCTTCAGGCATCGCTTGCGCTTCATCAACGATCAATACCGTAAAACGCCCTTCTTTTGCAATCTCGACAAGGCGCTCATTGATTCGGGTAATCAACTCAAAATCCCGCAGCTGCAGCGCATTTTCTACACCAATTTCTAAGGCAAAATGCCGGCGCAGCGCTTCAGGGCTTAGATAAGGATTTGGCAAATAGGCACTCACACAGGATTCTTTTTCCAAAGCGTTTAACAGCATACGGCACAGCATAGTCTTACCGGTGCCCACTTCACCTACCACCTTAATAAAGCCATCCCCACTGCTCAGCGCTACCAGCAGCAGATTCAACGCTTCTTGGTGCGTCGGTAGTTGTAAAAAGAAGCGAGTATTGGGCGTTAAAGTAAACGGCAACTCCCGCATTCCGAAGTGTTCTATATACATGTCTCTTTGGTCTGCTCCTGTGAGTTTTTCTCTAAGCTTGGCCGCTATCGTAAAGAGCGGAAGCCATCCAAACTACGTTGCAGCTCTTGTTGCCAGCCTTGTGAATTTGCAATAACAGGGCGCAATAGAATCACAAGTTCGCTTTTATTCGACCCTTGCCTGCGCTGCTGAAACAACTTACCAATGCCAGGAATATCCCCTAAGCCCGGCGCTTGGGCTTTCTTATCGGAACTGCCCGATGTCATCAGCCCGCCAATCACTATCACCTGTCCACTCTGGGCACGTACAACACTATCTGATTCTCGAATAGAGCTTTGCGCGAGAGGGATATCCAGTTTATCGCCACCAATGCTGATCAGTTTCTGCTGATCTTCAACCTCACTGACAGAGGGGTGGATATGCAAAATGATGTCATTGTTTTCGCTGATCTGAGGGGTTACATCCAGAGCAATCCCTGAAAAGAAAGGCGTCAGCTCAACTTTTGGCGTGTTTGTCGTTGATGTGCCGGTCGTGGTGGTGTTTTCAATTTCAGTCACATAGAACTCATCCGTTCCCACTTTAATCACAGCTTTTTGGTTATTCATTGTGGATACACGGGGGCTAGATAACACTTGTACATTGCCTTGGGTCCCCAACAACTCGATCAACCCAGCAAAGTCATATCGACTCAGGGTGGCACTAAACACACCGCCTGTATTATCACTATTGACGAGAGATTCGGCCGTTTGCCCTAGCGTAAACTGGCTACGACCAAGATTTCCGATAGATGCCCACTCAATACCCGCCTGAAAGCCATTATTGAGCTGAACTTCTAAGATCTTCGCTTCGATAACCACTTGGCGCTGCAAAATCAGTTCAGCTTTGCGCAGGTAGTTTTCTACGGTTTGCTGCTCACTGGGGAACGCTCTTACCACGACAACACCGGCTTGTGGTGTAACAACAATTCGCTGACCTTTATCAGTGCCTATGATCGCCTCTAGGGTTTGTTGCAGCTCACCCCAAAAGTCGGTCTTGCTCCGGGTTCTGATATGAGTGCCAACGAGCGCGGCCTCGCCATTGCTGCTGGATGAGCTATCACTGCTGTCACTGCTACTGCCTCCACTGCTGCTCGTGCCCGCTTGGGTTACTGAGCCTGCACTAACAGATGTCTGGGATTCACCGGTACGTTCAATATCCAGATAATTCACTTGATACAAGCGAGTTTCTAATGTAGCCGGAACAACCTGAAACAGGTTGCCATTGCGCTTAAATTCGTAGCCGTAGACATCGCGCACTGCTTTCATGACTTCGGGCACAGTGACATCTTTAAGATGCAGGGAGATATCACCACTAATCGATTCATGGACAATCATATTATAAGGCGTACCTTCCACCAGCCCCATAAAGAACGTCCGCACAGATAGCTGATTAGCGGAGACATCAAAGCGCTCCTCCTGAACATCAGCCAAAGACTGTAAGCTTACCGGCGGCAACGCAAGTGGCTTAGGCACGCTAACAGAGGCTGAGACTTGGCTTTGCTCAATCGCTTCTGAGAGTATCTGCTCTGATGCCTGCTGTGGCGGCTCTTCAGTTACATGCCCTATGCTCTGACATCCCAAGAGCCATAGCCCCGAGATAGCTAGGGCTCCATATTTCATTATCTGTTTCATGAGCTAACCCTTAACGGCTTTTCTTAAGCCCTGAGACCTGGGAAAGTACGACCCAATGTTGTCTCTCTTTTATTTGCAGCAATACCCGACCCCTTTCAATTTTTTGGACTCGAGCACCCTCAATAACGTCTCCAACTTCTACCTGTTGTCCGTTTACAATAGCCGAACTGCCCACCCGCCGTTTGATAATCGAAGATACCTGATAGGTAACATCTTCTTGAGTGACGCTCTCCACAACAGATTCGCTTCGCCAAGGCTGCGTGGGATCGTTGATTGCCTCTGCGAAGACCAGCGGGGTATACAACATACCTATACAGACCATCCATTGTTTAACCACCAAGCCAACCCTCCTCAGCGCTTAAGGTGTAGACTCGAAGCAGAACCTCTGCTTCAGGATGTTTGCTCACACGATATTCTAAGACATCCCAAAAAAAAGCCGATGACAGCGATTCTAAGCGAAGCAGGTAATCATACACATCCTGATATTCACCCCGAATTTGTAACTCAAAACGATGCTGATACACCGGAGCGGGAGGAGATGTTTTCTCTTGTTCATCCGAAGTCTGGACAGAAGAGGCCGCAAGCTTTAAAGGCTCGACAGGTAAGGAAGTCAGTTTTTGTAGCGTGATACCGGGGCTTTTTTCCAAAACAGTTTCTAATACGTGCGTCATCTGCGAAGGATCGGTCAGAAATACCGATTGCCGACTAAGCTCAGCCGTCAGCTGTTTATCCTGCTGCATTAAGCTCTGCACTTCCTTTCGAATCGCTAAAGAGGGATCTGCAGCTTTTGCCTGAATCAACGCGTTTTTTTCGATCTCGCGATTGCTAATCGTTCGCTCAGCTTGCTCTATTTGTAAGCGTGAAGACTCCTGCGCTTTATAGAGTGGCTCTGACGCTAAAACAAAGAATGCCGCAATAATAAGTACCAATATGGTTATGGCAACCAAGAGTCGTTCACGGCGGCTTAGTTGGTCAAACTTATCCAGAGCACCTTTTATCATGGTTGGCTCCCTACCGCTTGAACACCCGTTGTTTTAAAGGAGTACACGTTATCGGAGAGCTCTGTTGAAAGCTCTGAAAAATGCACGCCGTGAAAAGCACTCTGTTTTACCAATTGACGGAGAAAAACAGGCACACGATCAGCCTGTGCACTGCTCCCAGATAACTGTAACTCTCCACCAGTTGCGTCAAGAGTAAACTCTGTTAACCAAAGCGCTTCGGGCACACTCTGTGAAAAGCCTCGCATGGCACTGCTGAAGCCGTGCTGGTTACCAGGTTGCACCAAGGCTAACAGCGTTGTCAGGTAGCGCTTCGATTCTATTTTTTGAATCAGCGCGTTGCGGTCATTCACTAAGGAAGCATCGGGTTTTCGGGCCGCTAACTCTGTTTCTAACGCCTCTATATGTGTTTGCTGCTCACTCGCTTTTCCCGATAGTTCTGCTAGCGCAGTGTTGCTGTTCTGCAATGTATACCAAAGCCATCCAGACATCAGAGCGCAACACAGTACTACGGCGACTAGTCCAGCTCCCACATTTTTGGCAAGTAGCCAGTCCCTCTGAACTTTAGGCCGGGGAGGTAAGAGATTAATTCGCTGTTTCATCACACCTCGACTCCTGATTCCCTAAAGGCACCAGCAATGGCCAGACAACAACGCTGCTGCAAATCCACACTCAAGGATATTTGAGATTGAACGAAGTCGCCCAAATCTAATGACTGAACATCCGCCCCCAAATTATTGCGTAGCTCCATCATCAAAGGTGTTTCACCCACCTGCAACGGCATAACCACTATGCGTACACAGGGCGGCTTACCTATTTGGCTTTCAAAGTAGTCCATAGACCTTTGTAAATCCAAAACCGTATTGTCAATGTGAGTTTCATGGGGGTAATTCAGGGTACGCGACATATATAACGCCCCTGAGGACATCATATTCACGACACTCTGCTGTTGTTCTAAAAATAGGGTTGCCGTCCCAGCTTCCGACTCGCAAACAGATTCGGTGATGTTTAAGAGTGCCAGCTCAGGTATATCGATATAGCGAGGAACCAACCCAATCGCCTCAAGCCACTCAACTCGTTGGTTAATAAGGCGCTTTTCTGCTACCACAACATAGACCATGGCTCCGCGCCCTCTGTATGCATCTTCGGGCAGCTCTACATAGTCTAGAAGCGCATCATCAGGTGAAAAATGAATCAAATCCTTAATTCGCCAAAGCAGCGCTTCTTTCAGTTCTTCTTTGGGTACCTCAGGCGCCTCAACAAGCAGTAACTGATATTCACCCAACGAAAGCACCAAAGAGCATTGATTGCCACTCAATTGCGCTTTCTCAAACTGCGCCACAACGGAAGGTATACTAGTGTAGGGTTGATCGATCTCAATAAACTCGACCCTTGTCAGTTCAGCTCCTTGAGCCCCTCTGCTCACATGGGCAAAAGCAATACCATCCGGCTGTACATGAATCGAGGTTATCCCCTTTTGGCGAGTGCTCTTTTTCCTAAATGACAACACATCATTCCCTCAAGTGATATCCAGAACGCCACACACATCATTACATACGGCTAATTTGAATGCCAAAACAATCCTAACAAACAACTTATCGGCTGACCCTACTCATAGTTTAGTTGATACATCGAGTTTAGCTTGATGAATTTCTTAGTAAAAAAGTTGTACGAATACTTGAACTTGGTCGGCGTAAATGATTGAATACGCCCCACTTAAATGCCCGGATAGCTCAGTCGGTAGAGCAGAGGATTGAAAATCCTCGTGTCGGTGGTTCGATTCCGCCTCCGGGCACCATCATCAAAGGCTTGCGATCATACGCAGGCCTTTTTTGTCTGCCTGACGCCAGTCAGCATTTCACACATTCTCCCAAACTGGTCTATGTTTAAGACAATTAGTCAGATTTTAGGTCGGTGCGATGGAGCTCCACGATACTACTCAAGCGCTTATTCCGTGCTTAGATAGTAAGAATCAAACATATAAGATAGCTTCTTTGTTATTTGAGCATTCCCATGAGGGTATTCTCATTGCGGATGCATCCGGGTGTATATCCGATGTAAACCAGCGCTATCTAGAGATGACCGGACTCCAAAAAGATGAGCTGATTGGCTGTAATGTCCTGTTTCATGACGTTACCCTTCCAAGTAGAGAGCCCACTCCCGAGTGGGAAGCTTTTTTAGCATCAAACGCGACAACGCTTGAACTGACTACAGCGCTACGTGACTGTCGAAGCTTTGCTCGGCACATCAAACTATCCTCCCTAACCGATAATGACGGGCAAACATCTATTTACATTGCCCATGTAGAGGATCAATCCTCTTTAAGGGCAACTGAAAAGGCCCTACAGGCAAGTGCCAAACACATCGATCAAATCATAGAGGGCTTTCCGCAGCCTGTTATCGTACTTAATAAAGAGCATCTCATTACCCACTGGAACCATGCCTGCGAAATATTTTTCGGAGCCAAAGCGGCTGAGATGATTGGTACCAGTAATCAGTGGAAACCTTTTTATAAAGACCCACGCCCCGTAATGGCTGACTTAGTACTTGATCAAGATGAGGAGGGGTTGCTTCCTAGATACTATGGCAGCAAGTTTCGTCCTTCTGAAATACTGCCTGGAACATACGAGGCTGAAGATTTTTTCCCTCACTTTGGCGAGGAGGGACGTTGGCTTTACTTTACAGCAACGGCTATCAGAAATGCTGAGGGTGAAATCATTGGGGCTATTGAAACCCTGATCGATATTACCGAGCAAAAGCGCGCTGAAACGGAGGTGCAAAACTTAAACGATGCGCTGGAAAGTCGTATTCAACAAAAAACACAGGAGCTTCAACAAGCTATGCAGCAATTGGTTCAGTCCGAGAAACTGGCATCGCTTGGTAGCTTGGTTGCCGGAGTTTCCCATGAACTGAACACCCCTATTGGTAATATGCTGACCCTATCCACAACACTCAACGAACACGCCCACGAACTACAAGAGAAAATCACCCAAAATCAGTTAAAGCGGTCGATCTTAGATAACTTCCTTTCTGTAGTTCAGGAATCCACCCAGCTGTTCGAACACAACGCACGTAAAGCCGGCGACCTGATCAGTAGTTTTAAACAGGTTGCGGTCGATCAAAGCAGTTCTCGAATACGTAACTTTCAGCTAAAGAAAACCGTAGAAGAAGTGCTAACAACACTGCGGCCAATGCTAAAACAAACGCACCACAACATACAATTTGATATACCAGACACTATTCGGCTGACAAGCTACCCTGGCCCATTAGAGCAGGTGCTTACCAACCTCATTAATAATGCCTGTATTCATGCCTTTGCTAACAGTAACGAAGACGGCTGTATAACGATTACCGCTTCAGCCATGGACGAGCATCTCGTGCTTTCCTTTAGTGATAATGGCCGAGGTATGGACGCAGATACCCAACGTAAATTATTTGATCCTTTTTTCACGACCTCTCTAGGTAACGGGGGCAGCGGCTTAGGAATGTATATTACTTATAACATTGTGACAGTGATTTTAGGCGGGACAATTCAAGTAGACAGTACGCTTGGGCAAGGCACCACCTATACTATATCACTCCCCCTGACATCGCCTGAACGCACCCAAAGCGACGGTACTGTTTATGATCACTGATGATGACCTGTTAGAAATAATCGATGACACAGAAGAGTTAGAGGGTGCGCCACGCAAACCCGCATGGCGCATTCTGATAGTGGATGATGATGAGGGAGTCCACGCAGCTTCAACACTCGCTCTGAACAATGTGGATATTTATGACCGGCCACTGGAGCTACATCACTGCTACAGCGCTAAAGAAGCGCGCAGTAAACTTCTCGAAGATAAAGACTTTGCAGTGATCCTGCTGGATGTCGTCATGGAAAGTGAACGAGCGGGCCTTGAAATGATCAGCTTCATAAGGGATGAGGTAAGCTTGAAAACCTGCCGTATTATTTTGCGAACAGGGCAACCGGGCTATGCTCCCGAGCTGAATATTTTTAATGACTACGATATCGACGATTATCGAACAAAATCAGAACTCACCCGTACACGGTTAATTACCTGCATTACCGCAGCACTACGCTCCTATCGCCAAATCACGGCGCTTGGCAAGCATAGAGAAGGGCTGGAAAAAGTTATAGCGGCCTCATCAGACCTTATGGAAAAAAAGGCGATTCATTCATTTGCAGAAGGTATTCTCACTCAGCTTGCGTCATTGATGAGCCTTCAGGATGACGGCATCGTTTGTGCGCAGCGCTCTATTCCAATCAAAGATGCTAAACATGAACAGCTCTATATTGTCGGCGCCGTAGGAACACTCACACATTACATATCCCGACCTATTTTTGAACTCAAGCGCCCCGATGTCATGCTCTCTATCCAGCAATGCTTGGATACAAAAAACCATATATTTGATGACGAACATGTCGCCCTGTATCTGCAAAGCAGTCATATGGAGGGGGTAATTTATCTTCACACAGGTCGTCCACTGGGGTATGACGAGCAAAGGCTCATTGAGGTATTCGCAACCAATATCTCGAGCTGTTATGGCAATGTACAACTTGTCGACAAACTAAACTATGTGGCTTACCACGACGCTCTCACACGTCTTCCTAACCGCACCCGATTTATTTTAGAGCTGGATAAGGTTGCTCAATCACAAAATACCAATACCGTCGTTGCGCTATTAGACATCTCACATTTTGCCGATTTAAACGAGGGCTTGGGTATTGATGCGGGTAATACCCTACTGCAAGCTGTTGCTTCTAGGCTAACCGAGGAAGTCGGAAGCACCTGCTTTATCGCTCGAACAGGTGCCGATGTGTTCGGCCTGATAGGCCCTCAGCATGCCATTAACTCAAATACCATTGAGTCCGTTTTTCTCGCACCCTTTATGGTTGAGCAAATGGCCATACAGGTACGCTTCAGTGCCGGTTTTTGTCGTCTACTATATGGAGAGATGAAAGGCCTGACACTACTCAAACGCGCTAATATCGCCTTAACCCGTTCGAAGAAAAGCACTTCCCGTAGCTATGAATACTTTATGGAGGACATGGAAAACGACACGCGTTGGCGAATAGACATCATCCAAAAACTCCACCGAGATTTCTATAACGGCCAACTAGAGCTCTGGTATCAACCACAAATTAACCTGAAAACTGGGGTAGTCTGTGGTTTAGAAGCACTGATGCGCTGGCCGGATGAGCAAGGGGGCTTTGTTCAACCACCCAGCGTCTTCATTCCTCTAGCAGAATATTCGGGGCTCATTGTTGAGTTAGGTGATTGGGCACTCGAAGAATCCTGCAAACTCTATAAATCACTCATGGAATCTGGTTTAGCACCCGCCAGTGTTTCTGTGAATGTAAGCGTGCCGCAATTTAAAAACCCAGCCATGGTCAAAAAAGCCACGCAACTCGTGAGCACTCATCAAATGCCACAGAAAGCGCTAAACCTGGAAATCACAGAAAGCTTAGCCATGGATGACCCTCAACTAGTAATTGAGAGCCTACTACAGCTTCGCAAAGCCGGTATTCAGACCTCTATAGACGACTTCGGAACAGGGTATTCATCGCTAGGCTACCTGCGCAAGCTGTCGATCGACTGTCTAAAAATCGATCAAGGCTTTATTCAGGAGATCGTCTTAAAAGATGGGCAACTCCAAGGTGGCGTGTTTGCCGATACGATCGTCACCCTAGGGGATAAACTCAATTTGAGAGTGGTGGCCGAAGGCGTCGAAACACAGGAACAGGCGCGTTTTCTCAGGCAACTCGGCTGTGAGGTTGCACAAGGCTTCTTTTACGCGAAACCGATGCCCGAAGAAGCACTCTATGAGTGGTTGAGAACCTATCGCCCCATCACCGTGTGAGCATAGGATCAACTGCTAAAGGCTGATAGTATCGTCGTTTTACTTGTGGGTAATCTCGACGATGGAACTGGATCTAGCCACCTTAGTTATTTTAGCGCTCGTGGGCTTAGTTGCAGGTACCGTAGACTCCATCGCCGGGGGTGGTGGACTGATTACGGTACCTGCATTATTAGCTACGGGTCTTCCACCTGCGACAGCCTTGGGTACCAACAAACTACAGAGTTGCTTTGGCTCTTTTGCGGCGACGCGTTACTTCTTAAAACGCGGGCTGATTGATCTTAAACAGATGCGTTTAGCGATTCTGTGTACCTTTATTGGCAGCGCGCTCGGCACGATACTCGTTCAAAAAATAGATCCTGGCATCCTCAGTAAACTCTTACCCTTTCTGCTGGCAGGCTTCGCGATTTACTTTCTTTTTTCGCCCCGTATCAGAGATGAGGACAGTCAGCGTCGTCTGAGCGATGCTGCATTCGGCTTGCTATTTGGTACTAGCATTGGCTTTTATGATGGCTTTTTTGGACCAGGTACCGGCTCATTTTTTGCGATTGCATTTGTCTCTCTGGCAGGCTTTGGCATGGCGAAAGCGACTGCTAACACAAAATTGCTCAACTTCACCTCAAACATAGCCTCTTTGCTCTTTTTCACAATGGGAGGACATGTGGCTTGGGGGATTGGATTAACGATGGCGATAGGCCAATTTATAGGCGGACGAATTGGCTCAGGTCTGGTTGTTAGCAAAGGGGTTAAACTTATTCGCCCCTTGCTAGTCAGCGTGTGCATCATCATGTGCATCAGGCTCCTATGGCAAGACCACCCAGAATGGTTCTACTGGATTACAAGTTAACCCTGATTGTGAGTTGATCCGCACTACCTTGCTGATCAATCACACTGATCTGATACATGCCTGATTCAATAACCTCAAATGATAGCGAGTGCTCACTTCTGCCAATATATCCGCCATTTACATACCAATCACGATAACCACTTCCCCCTTCAGCGATCAAATCCAGACTGAACGGCTCATCAGGTTGGGGCACGCGAATAATCGCCCCATCAGCCCAACTCGTTATCCGAATAGGCACCTGTTCACCCACAAGCTGCTGACAGTCCGGATGCAGCGTAGGTAGGCGAGACTGATTACGCCACGCTGAAGGTAGCCAAGGCGCCAGCGCAACGGGCCAAAGCGCTACTGAACGAGGCTGCAAAACTGCCTTACCCTGAAAACAGGTAGGCTCTGCCCGAAGGCCCGACTCAGGATCAATCCAAATCATTTTTAATAACCCTTCGAGCGAGACTTCTGGCACTTCTTGAAGAGTACGAGGGGCTACGTCATTCAATAACAGCGCCAGTCGCTGTACCACACAATTGCCCATCTGGTTCTCCCCACGTCGAGCATGAGTTCCAAGAGGCCAGCATATCAACTGCTCAGATACACTTTGTGGCTGAGGTAGACGCTCATGGCTCTGGCGCAATGCAGCATGAACACGGAAAAGGAGTGGCGCAGCAGCGATCCGTCCATGCCGACCGGGGCTAGGGCTACCATCTGGGCGCCCGACCCAAACACCAATGGTCCATTCGGGCGACACACCGAGCGCCCATGCCTCTCTATATCCGTAGCTGGTGCCTGTTTTCCACGCCAGATTCCAACCCTGTTGTGTTTTATCTTGTAAACGTCGATAGGGGTGTTGCGCAAGAATATCCCATGTAATCCAAGCAGCACCTGGCGACATGAGATAGCGTTCAGCACGCGGTTCTTCTTGAGTCAATCGAGGGTAGATAGCTACCCCTTCACGAGCAAGACCACTATAAAGACTTAGCATATCTTCCAGACGTACCCCCACCCCCCCGAGAATCATGGAGATATTGGGTTGAATGGCACCTGGACCATAGGCACTAAGGCCTGCGTTTTGTAAGCGTGATAGAAACCGTCCTGAACCGAAAAACTCCAGCAACTGCACAGCAGGAACATTTAATGAGCGCTGTAACGCTTGCGTCACGGAAATAGGGCCATTAAATTGATCCGTGAAGTTTCGGGGGCGGTACTCGCTACGTCGACGCGGTGCATCAATCAACATGGACTGCGCATGAATAAGTCCATCGTCAATAGCCATACCATAGAGAAACGGCTTAAGCGTAGAGCCAGGTGATCGCACAGCGCGCACCATATCCACCTGCCCACTTCTTGACTGTGACCAGAAATCCGCTGATCCCACGTAGCCCTTTATCGCACCATCACGATTATTCATCACCACAATCGCCAACGATTGCTGATCTGATAACTGGTGGCGAAACTGCTCCGTTAAGCCTTCTAGCGTGAGCTGAAGTTCATAATCGATTGTAGAGTGGATCACCTCGCACTCGGGGCAGGCTTGGTATAAACGCCGACTCACAATAGGGGCAACGATTGGCGTACCCTGCGTCGTGATATTAAGAGGCTCCCAAAGTGCATCATTAACTCGATCAGCTCGCCAGATCTGCAGGTCAGCCATACGCTGTAATACTTTATTGCGTGCTGCTTTAGCTCTGGCGGGATGTCGGTCAGGACGAAGATGGCTCGGCCTTTGTGGCAACACGGCTAAAAGTGCGGCTTCGGCATCACTCAAGCGATTAGCCGGTTTGCCAAAATAGTGATAGCTGGCCGCCTGTACCCCTGACAAAATACCTCCAAAAGGGGCAAGATTAAGGTATTGGCGGAGTATATCCTGCTTGGAAAAGTGCCATTCAATTTGCAGGGCACGCAATATTTGCTGCAACTTGCCGCTGTAGGTACGCTCATGAGGATGCAACAGGCGCGCTACCTGCATGGTCAATGTTGACCCTCCCGACACTACCTTGCCTGTATAGGCGTTTTGCCAAAGCGCACGCACTAAGGCGATAGGGTTAACACCTGGATGGTAGTAAAACCAGCGATCTTCATACGCCAACAGTAAATCAATATATTGAGGGGCAACCTGATCAAGCTGTATCGGATAGCGCCACTGACCATCTTCACCCGGAAAGGCACGTAGCGGCGTACCATCCTCAGCAAGCACTAATGTACTGACAGCTGGCACATCCGCTAAAGGGTAGAGTCGGTCTAACCCCCAAGCAATGAGCACCAACACCACCAGACTGAGCGCACAGCGCTCAACCCAGCGTCTAAGCCTACGTAGGTACATTTAATCCAACCGAACACGCACCTTACCTGCCGCTCCACCCATGTGCCGCAGCTCCGGTCGATACATATCTTCAGCAAATGTCGGTGGTATGGTGAACTCACCCAATGACACAGCCCGGGCCAGATAATACAAACGCCCATTCCTTCGCCACCCCGTATTAACAGCGGCTACGTAACGATCGTCACGGAACTCTTGGTAGCGAATATCTAATGATTGCATCAGAGAAACGATAGACTCTCCATCGCGCTTCACATCCTGTAGGTCAAATGCTGTCGCCAGATTTTGATTTTCTAGCTCCAAGCCAGCAGGCAGTAGATCAACTATCAGTAGATGCGGCATCGCCTCCTCTACCTTATACGCCAGCTCTACAAGCAGTAGCTCACCCACTTTAAAGTCTGTGGTTTTCAACCGAGAGCCTTTCAAATCAAAATAGCGCCGCTCAAGCTGAATGCCTTGATCTAACGGGGTAGGTGCTTCAAGGGAGTATCCCGATAGGCGTGCCGTCAAATAAGCAGGAACCTCATTCCTATTCTCAACAATCAGGCCACCACTTAGATCCTCAATACTAAAATGCTCACGCAAGGCTGACCGTTGCCCGATTCTCGACTCTCCGCTTCCTTGTATAACGGCTATATCCAACATTTGACCCGCCGCTGTTTCGAGCAGCCTTCCCGCTAAAAACAGCGCGTTACGCTCTTGCGTGCTTAACCATTGCCGGCTAGCAAGACGCTCTTGCAGTGCAAAAAGCAGAGGCTCCCAGTACTCGTCTGGTAATTTGGCTTCTAAACTCCAAAAAAGAGCCAGTGATAGGTCACGGGTGCGACTACCATACTCAGTAGACAGTGACGTTTCCCCTAATAGGGATACCTGCGCACCACTTAACGCGTCTTTCGCTCGAACAGAGTCACCACTTCGCTCTAAAGCTAAGCCTAACTGTAACAATCCTAACGGAGTCCAGTTCTGCCCTTTTAAATCGTATAGGTTTCTCAGTTCGGCCAACGGCGCTTGGTCACGACCAGACAATACCTGAGCGGCATAGGCTGCCACAGAAAAGCGCGTCAGCTCTTGATTTTGAGCATACTCGCTGTTAATACGCCGCGGGGTTCTCAGATACGTTTTCAGGCGCTGCAATGCTTGCTCAAGGTTATCAGCTGGGACTGCATAACCATGATCGCGTGCTCGAAGCAGGAAGTCCGTAACGTATACGGTGAGCCAATACTCCTCTGGGCTTTGCTGCCCCCACAAGCCAAACCCGCCACTGCTTTTTTGCATACCCATTAAGCGTTGAATCGCTAACTGCACAGCCGCTTGACGCGTTTCATCGTTTTCACCTTTGATACCTAACTGAGCCAGTAATGCTTGATCGCTATAAATTTGTGCAAATACACCACTGGTTGTTTGCTCTAAACACCCGTAGGGGTAAGCTTTCAGGGCCTGTAAGTGGCTAGCAATGTTCAAAGGGGGCTTAGAGGACACCGCTACAGATGCCTGAACACTGTTGGGGATCAGCGAGGTAAGCGGTGTTTGGGGTAACGTAAACGCTTCACCGTCACTCAAACGCTGCTGCCAACGATGTTCAATACCCGGCCAAGCTGGGCGAGTGCCCAGATACCACGTTCGCGTAATGCTTTCTTGCTCAATACCGACCAAGCCGGTAAGTGTCATTTCAACCCCATTCAACCCTAATGCAGCTGCGGCACGAACGGGAATACGTAGAGTGGTTTTTTGCTTATCCTGAAGGCTAATTGCCTGCGATAGTACATGTTCACTTAGCACCTCTAACCCGCTGTCCAACACCAGAGAAACGGTTAAGTTCTGAGCTTGCCCACTCAGATTATGCAGATCCAGTGCTAACTCAGACTGATCGCCAACCGCTAAGAAACGCGGCGTTGTCAGCTGTGCTACGATAGGAGCCGCAACGGTCAACTCAGCCTCAGCTGAACCAAACGTCTTCTCACCAAATGCCACAGCCATTAAGCGTAACTTGCCATTAAAATCCGGAAGCTGAACATCAACAGAGGCTTGACCTTCGTCATCAACCTCTACTACACCGGAAAATAGCGATACGATTTGCACATCCGTAGGTGGCTCTGTTCCTCCTCGTTGCAGGTCGGCATCACCGCCAAATCGAAGTTCAGCGACACCACCTTCCGCAGCATCAATCAAATCACCATAACTATCGCGGTTTTCTACTTGATACCGCCGTTGTCCAAAGAAGCCTTTAAATGGGTCGGGTGTTGGGAAGTTGGTGATATTTAACACTCCCATATCAACCGCAGCCAACGTCACCTGTAACGACTCAGGTATAGCATTGCCATTTTTAACCGTTAAGGGAATCGTGATACGGGTTTCTGGCCGAACCTGCTCGGGAAGGTTTATATCAACCTGTAGACGGCGGCTTTCTCTGTCGATAGGTAAAGGCTGAATCCCCATCATCCGTCGAGGCATCTTTTCATCACGCTCTTCACCCGGCTGAATTAATGTGACCGAGATATAAAGGTCATGACGTGCCCACTCTTTATTCACTGGAATTTCAATGGTTGCACCGTCGGCAGGCACATCAATTTTTTTCCAATAAAGGGGCTGATCCCCCTCAACAACGAGATAACCTTGTCCTCCTGCAGGAGGTTGCAACCTCAAACTGAGGGTATCTCCGGGCAAATAAGCGGATTTATCTAAAGACATACCTATGCGATCAGGCCGCCCAGATAGTGTCTGCTCCTGCTCGCTCCACCCTGCTCGAAAACGATAGCTGGAGATCAATCCTGTTTCTGGATGTTTCACCTCTAATCGGTAATAGCCCCACTCCACCGGAAGATCCACTGTACTTGTTGAATCAGCGGGGATACTGACTGTTTGCTCAAAGACGGGGTAATGGCGTTCTGTATAATTATTGCGCCACCCTTCACCCTCTGCATAAACCCAGTGATAGCGACGCTCCTCTCTCACTAGCGTGACTTTCGTATCTGATACTGACAGTTTTTTGTTGCCATCGGTATAGAGCAGTTCAAAGGACGCTGTGCCGTTATAATCTGCGGTATCTTCAGCAAACAGGGGGCGAATCCCTACAAGCTGAGGAGCAGGTAGTACATGAGATGTGATGCTGCGACTGACAGGGCGTCCACCTGAGTCCAACACGCTTTCAAACAGCTTTAAGCGTAAAGGTACTTGCGTCGTGGCCCAGAAGTTGTCTGGCTTAACCTCTACTTTTCCCTGATCGTTTAATGACAGCGTAGGAAGATCCACTTGACGATCAAATCGGCGCTCCCGCACATCACCGAAGTGGTATTGGGTGTACTCATCAAAAGGGTGGGGCTCCATGCTGGTGATTAAACGAGATTGCAGCATATTGCCGGCAGCTGGTGCACCGTACAAATATTCACCGACAACATTTACGGTCAAGGCATCTTGCGGTTTAAGCTGGGTGGGCGCATCAAGCATTACCGTCATACGCTCCGGTAAAAAGTCTTCCACTTGAAACGGATAGTCAACTTGCTGATTATCAGGCAACTTGAAAGTTACACGCCACTCACCGGTAGGCGCATCCGATGTTAACGGGAAAGAGACCTCATAGTAATTCAGTTCATTCGCCCCTACACGCTGAGTACCCACCACGCGGCCATCAGGCTGTTGCAACGAGGCCCGTAAGACACTAGCAGCAACCATCTCACCATCCAGCCCACGCAATAGCCCACTAATCGTTATCTGCTCCCCTGGGCGATACAAGTCCCTGTTAGAATAGAGGTAGAGCGTTTGCGTACTAGGAGCAAGCCCAGTTACAGGAAACTCCGAAAGATCTAATGCCGGTCCAAAAAGCTTCACTATGGTGGTATCACTACCTACCTGGGCCATCAATAGAGCCGGACTTCCTTTCAGTGTCGAGATAGCTCTGAAGCTAACCAATCCCTCTGGAGAGCTTTGATGGGTCACAAGCACCTCACCTTGGCTATCCAGTAATGTCACCGATGCAGCAGCTACCGGCAACGCCGTTGATAGTGCATTCACCACCACATCAATCTGATCGCTATACTGTTTTAATTGAACCCCTAGATCCGTTACTGCAAACCACGTTGCAGGGTACTCGTATTCATAAGCACCCGCCTGTCGCATGACAGCAAGATAAACACCCGAGTTCTTTAACGGCTCAATTTTATTTATAGGAAGGTAGCGGGTTGCTTGAACGTTCTTATCAACATTCAGATCAAAACGACCACTATATACCAACTCAAAAGAGGGGATAGATTCCCGAACACGCCAAAAATCCAATTGCCCTCCTCGAGCATTTTCCGTCAAAAAGCCTGCGAGGAGCGCTATAGGTATACGGTAGAAGTCAACATCCACTTGAGGGGCATTAACCGTCAATACAGGCAATCCCTCTTTGAGCTGATGTGCTAATAAATTCCCTTTACTGGCAAAACCTAGTATTGGAGATAACGCCGGTGTAGATACCAATTGATAAAAATCTTGTGTAAGCGATTTATTTAATTCAGAAGGAAGCCCTCTCAATACCCTAATATTGTAGTCAGTTTCTGGGGAAAGCCCTGGGAAATAGAGCGCCGTACCCTGATCACTTAGAACCCAACTACCATCCAGTTTCTCTCCTGAAGCTGACTCAATCTGCAACCAGTTAACCAACGACTGTTCAGATGAAAGGGGGGCGGAAAAGGTGATAGCAGCCGCTTGTCGGCCTTGATATTGCTGTATACTGATATCAGAAACGATAAAGGGAACTTCTTTATAACGGGAGTCTACTTCGTTAATCGCCGATGTTGTCGGCTCAGACGCAGTCTCTGTTGAGGATGACTGAGTAACATCCGACACCTTTTTGTCCGCATTGCAGCCAGTCAGCGAGACCAACAAACAAAGCACCGAAAAATAACCTAACAGCCTACGCATCGCTCATCCCTTTTTTGATACCCTTAGTCCCTTTAGTATGCCCATCTTAGAAAAGTTTCACCATCAAGAGGCACAAAAAAAGCCTCGCGAGGAGGCTTTCAGATTAACACGAAGCTACGCCATTATATGATGGCCTGCATCCACAAACATCTGGCTACCCGTCTGGGTTTTAGCCCAATCACTTATCAAAAAGGCAACCAACCTGCCTACATCATCTGGGCTGCCTAAGCGATGCAACGGAGAGCGCTCAACCGCATCAGACATCAAACCATCAAAAGCCTCAATACCTGACGCGGCCCGAGTGGGCATAGGGCCTGGGGATACTGAATGAACGCGAATGTTACTTGCTCCAAGTTCTGCTGCAAGATAGCGAACTGAACTCTCTAAAGCCGCCTTAATCGGCCCCATCATATTATAATGATCTACCACTTTTTCAGAACCGTAGTAGGTCATGGTGATAAGGGTGCCCCCCTTCTCTTTCATCAAAGACTCGGCAAGACGTGATGCTCGAATAAAAGAGTGACAGGAAATATCCATCGCCTTACTGAACCCTTCAGAGGTCGAATCAACAAGTCGGCCATGAAGCTCATCAAGCGGCGACCATGCAATTGAGTGGATGACAAAGTCAATTGTCCCCCACACCTTTTCAGCCTCATTAAACACAGACTCTAGCTCACCTGGATTACTCACATCACATGGTAGAAACAGACGGCTATTCAACTGCTCCGCAAGTGGAGAAACGAAAGATTTTGACTTTTCATTCAGGTATGTAATACAAAGTTCAGCACCTTGCTCACTTAATACCTCAGCACATCCATATGCGATAGAGTGACGATTTGCGATACCTAATACGATGCCGCGTTTTCCTTCTAATGAAAAGGGAATACTCATTAATTAACTCCACAGAAATTATAAATGCTGCAATGCAATATAGATCAGCATAGCTGACACGCAAGTCAAAAAGCTTACTTTTTTATTACAAAATAATGGTGGATGTGCAGCGCAGCAAAAATAAGCCCAAAAAGCAAAAACCCCGGCTACAGCGTAACCGGGGTTCTCTAAAAGGCGCTTGGCAATGACCTACTCTCACATGGGGAGACCCCACACTACCATCGGCGCTAAGTCGTTTCACTACTGAGTTCGGGATGGGATCAGGTGGGGCCAACTCGCTATGGTCGCCAAGCATAAACTGTCACAATACGGATTCGATGAATAACAACCTGTCTCTAACACAAGCCCTATGGGACTCTATCTTCTTTACGTCAACTCTGTCTCTTCCACACGCCTTTGGCGTTATATGGTCAAGCCTCACGAGCAATTAGTACTGGTTAGCTCAACGCCTCACAACGCTTCCACACCCAGCCTATCAACGTCTTAGTCTTAAACGGCTCTTTAGGGGGCTCAAGGCCCCAGCGAGATCTCATCTTGAAGGGGGCTTCCCGCTTAGATGCTTTCAGCGGTTATCCCGTCCGAACGTAGCTACCCGGCAATGCCACTGGCGTGACAACCGGAACACCAGAGGTTCGTTCACTCCGGTCCTCTCGTACTAGGAGCAACTCTTCTCAAATCTCAAACGCCCACGGCAGATAGGGACCGAACTGTCTCACGACGTTCTAAACCCAGCTCGCGTACCACTTTAAATGGCGAACAGCCATACCCTTGGGACCGGCTTCAGCCCCAGGATGTGATGAGCCGACATCGAGGTGCCAAACTCCCCCGTCGATGTGAACTCTTGGGAGGAATCAGCCTGTTATCCCCGGAGTACCTTTTATCCGTTGAGCGATGGCCCTTCCATACAGAACCACCGGATCACTAGCACCTACTTTCGTACCTGCTCGACGTGTCTGTCTCGCAGTTAAGCACCCTTATGCGCTTGCACTCATTGGCTGATTTCCGACCAGCCTGAGGGTACCTTCGTGCTCCTCCGTTACTCTTTGGGAGGAGACCGCCCCAGTCAAACTACCCACCACACAATGTCCTCGATCCGGATTACGGACCTGAGTTAGAACCTCAACAGTACCAGGCTGGTATTTCAAGATTGGCTCCACGCATACTGGCGTACACGCTTCAAAGCCTCCCAGCTATCCTACACAAGTAATGTCAAAGTCCACTGTGAAGCTATAGTAAAGGTTCACGGGGTCTTTCCGTCTAGCCGCGGGTACGCTGCATCTTCACAGCGAGTTCAATTTCACTGAGTCTCGGGTGGAGACAGTGTGGCCATCGTTACGCCATTCGTGCAGGTCGGAACTTACCCGACAAGGAATTTCGCTACCTTAGGACCGTTATAGTTACGGCCGCCGTTTACCGGGGCTTCGATCAAGAGCTTCGCCGAAGCTAACCCCATCAATTAACCTTCCGGCACCGGGCAGGCGTCACACCCTATACGTCCACTTTCGTGTTTGCAGAGTGCTATGTTTTTAATAAACAGTCGCAGCCACCTGGTATCTTCGACCACCAACAGCTTACGGAGTAAATCCGATCACCATCAGCGGCGTGCCTTCTCCCGAAGTTACGGCACCATTTTGCCTAGTTCCTTCACCCGAGTTCTCTCAAACGCCTTAGTATTCTCTACCTGACCACCTGTGTCGGTTTGGGGTACGGTTCTTTATAACCTGAAGCTTAGAAGCTTTTCCTGGAAGCATGGCATCAACTACTTCACTCCACATGGGAGCTCGTCATCAGTTCTCAGTCTTAAAAGGACCCGGATTTGCCTAAGTCCTAAACCTACTACCTTAAACGCGGACAACCAACGCCGCGCTAGCCTAGCCTTCTCCGTCCCTCCATCGCAGTTATAAAAAGTACGGGAATATTAACCCGTTTCCCATCGACTACGCATCTCTGCCTCGCCTTAGGGGCCGACTCACCCTGCCTCGAATAGCGTTGGACAGGAACCCTTGGTCTTCCGGCGGGGAGGTTTTTCACCTCCCTTATCGTTACTCATGTCAGCATTCGCACTT
The DNA here is from genome assembly GCF_008630635.1 of Neptunomonas concharum. NCBI lineage: Bacteria > Pseudomonadati > Pseudomonadota > Gammaproteobacteria > Oceanospirillales > Oceanospirillaceae > Neptunomonas > Neptunomonas concharum. The sequence continues at coordinate 3,471,701 of NZ_CP043869.1, forward strand.
CTGATACCTCCACGGTGCCTCCCGGCTTCCGCTTCAACGGCTTACAGAACGCTCCTCTACCATGCCATAAATGGCATCCGCAGCTTCGGTGTCTAGTTTTAGCCCCGTTATATCTTCCGCGCAGGCCGACTCGACTAGTGAGCTATTACGCTTTCTTTAAAGGGTGGCTGCTTCTAAGCCAACCTCCTAGCTGTCTAAGCCTTCCCACATCGTTTCCCACTTAACTAGAACTTTGGGACCTTAGCTGGCGGTCTGGGTTGTTTCCCTTTCCACGACGGACGTTAGCACCCGCCGTGTGTCTCCCGTGATTGCACTCATTGGTATTCGGAGTTTGCATCGGGTTGGTAAGTCGGGATGACCCCCTAGCCGAAACAGTGCTCTACCCCCAATGGTGAGACACGAGGCGCTACCTAAATAGCTTTCGAGGAGAACCAGCTATCTCCGAGCTTGATTAGCCTTTCACTCCGATCCACAGGTCATCCGCTAACTTTTCAACGGTAGTCGGTTCGGTCCTCCAGTTGATGTTACTCAACCTTCAACCTGCCCATGGATAGATCGCTCGGTTTCGGGTCTAATCCCAGCAACTATACGCCCTATTAAGACTCGGTTTCCCTACGCCTCCCCTAAACGGTTAAGCTTGCTACTGAAATTAAGTCGCTGACCCATTATACAAAAGGTACGCAGTCACGGTCTCAAGAACCGCTCCCACTGCTTGTACGTACACGGTTTCAGGATCTATTTCACTCCCCTCACAGGGGTTCTTTTCGCCTTTCCCTCACGGTACTGGTTCACTATCGGTCAGTCAGGAGTATTTAGCCTTGGAGGATGGTCCCCCCATGTTCAGACAGGATAACACGTGTCCCGTCCTACTCGATTTCACTGTGTATAAGTTTTTAAATACGGGGCTATCACCCACTATGGCCGCACTTTCCAGAGCGTTCTTCTAACTACAACACAGCTTAAGGGCTGGTCCCCGTTCGCTCGCCGCTACTAAGGGAATCTCGGTTGATTTCTTTTCCTCCGGGTACTTAGATGTTTCAGTTCCCCGGGTTCGCCTCTAAAAGCCTATGTATTCAGCTTAAAGATACCTATAAATAGGTGGGTTTCCCCATTCGGACATGTTTGGATCACAGCTTGTTTACCAGCTCCCCAAACCTTTTCGCAGGTTACAACGTCCTTCATCGCCTCTGACTGCCAAGGCATCCACCGTGCACGCTTTGTCACTTGACCATATAACCCGAAGGCGTTTGGACAAGAAACAGATTTTCTCGTAACGATAAAATCACCATATTTGGCGCTTGTTTAAAAACAAGACTTTATTTCATCAAATCCACATTGTTAAAGAGCGTTAAAGCAAAAAGCTTTAAGCGATAGACAATCTGATGATCAGAAAATCTATGACTTACCACTTTTAACTTTCAGTCAGATAATTCGTGTGAACGCTATGCTAGGAATCCGCTTATCGTTTAAGGAGGTGATCCAGCCGCAGGTTCCCCTACGGCTACCTTGTTACGACTTCACCCCAGTCATGAACCACACCGTGGTAAACGTCCCCCCGAAGGTTAGACTATCTACTTCTGGTGCAATCCACTCCCATGGTGTGACGGGCGGTGTGTACAAGGCCCGGGAACGTATTCACCGTGGCATTCTGATCCACGATTACTAGCGATTCCGACTTCATGGAGTCGAGTTGCAGACTCCAATCCGGACTACGACCGGTTTTGTGAGATTAGCTCACCCTCGCAGGTTTGCAGCCCTCTGTACCGGCCATTGTAGCACGTGTGTAGCCCTACTCGTAAGGGCCATGATGACTTGACGTCGTCCCCACCTTCCTCCGGTTTGTCACCGGCAGTCTCCTTAGAGTTCCCACCCGAAGTGCTGGCAAATAAGGACAAGGGTTGCGCTCGTTACGGGACTTAACCCAACATTTCACAACACGAGCTGACGACAGCCATGCAGCACCTGTCTCAGAGTTCCCGAAGGCACCAATCCATCTCTGGAAAGTTCTCTGGATGTCAAGAGTAGGTAAGGTTCTTCGCGTTGCTTCGAATTAAACCACATGCTCCACCGCTTGTGCGGGCCCCCGTCAATTCATTTGAGTTTTAATCTTGCGACCGTACTCCCCAGGCGGTCAACTTATCGCGTTAGCTGCGCCACTAAAGAATCAAGTTCCCCAACGGCTAGTTGACATCGTTTACGGCGTGGACTACCAGGGTATCTAATCCTGTTTGCTCCCCACGCTTTCGCACCTCAGCGTCAGTATCAGTCCAGGTGGCCGCCTTCGCCACTGATGTTCCTTCCTATATCTACGCATTTCACCGCTACACAGGAAATTCCACCACCCTCTTCTGTACTCTAGCTAAGCAGTATCAGGTGCAATTCCCAGGTTGAGCCCGGGGCTTTCACATCTGACTGACTTAGCCGCCTACGCGCGCTTTACGCCCAGTAATTCCGATTAACGCTCGGACCCTCCGTATTACCGCGGCTGCTGGCACGGAGTTAGCCGGTCCTTCTTCTGCAGTTAACGTCACAGATGCAGAGTATTAATCTACACCCTTTCCTCACTGCTGAAAGTGCTTTACAACCCGAAGGCCTTCTTCACACACGCGGCATGGCTGCATCAGGGTTTCCCCCATTGTGCAATATTCCCCACTGCTGCCTCCCGTAGGAGTCTGGGCCGTGTCTCAGTCCCAGTGTGGCTGATCATCCTCTCAGACCAGCTAGAGATCGTCGCCTTGGTGAGCCTTTACCTCACCAACAAGCTAATCTCACGCAGGCTCATCGAATAGCGAAAGGTCCGAAGATCCCCTCCTTTCCCCCGTAGGGCGTATGCGGTATTAATCCAAATTTCTCTGGGCTATCCCCCACTACTCGGCAGATTCCTACGCGTTACTCACCCGTCCGCCGCTCGTCATCTTCTAGCAAGCTAGAAATGCTACCGCTCGACTTGCATGTGTTAAGCCTGCCGCCAGCGTTCAATCTGAGCCATGATCAAACTCTTCAGTTTAAAATCTGTAGCCACTACTCCAAAGAAGCAGTAACCAAATCTAGCTCAGGTTCGCTAACAATTACTTCATAAAACGTATGTTTCAATGAATTCACTTGGTTGCTTACCTGAATAAAGCTTTTGTAGCTTCATCCTAGCAAGCGCCCACACGAATTATCTGACCAATCTGTTAAAGAGCGCTTGAACTTGCCGTTCAAGTGAGGCGCATATTCTACCGAGCGCCTCGCTAATGTCAACCTTTATTTTGCAACTTTTTTGAATCATTTTGCTGCAACGCTTGACTTAGCTTTCAACAAATAAGTTCTTAAAAATCATTAACTATCAAGTACTTATTTATTAAACCCTTCCTGCCCAAGTTCGCCAGTTTGGCGCTCTCTGCCGGAAGAGGTGCGCATTCTACAGACACCCCAAAAAGTGTCAACACCTTATTCGCAAAAAGTTGTAAAAAATATGAAATATTGGCTAGCGATCTTACAAAACAGTAAAGGCGCTCTTAGAGCGCCTTTACCAGATCCAATCACAATGAGGATTAATCATTTTTAGACTGAGAATCATGTTGCTCATTCTCTTCTTGAATGGCCGCCTCCAACTCTTCATCCATCTCATCATCTTCTGATTTTCTTACGAATACCTTGGAGAGCAATATCCCTAACTCAAATAGCAACCACATCGGAATAGCTAAGAGGCTTTGCGAAATAACGTCCGGTGGGGTTAGCAGCATACCGACAACAAAACAGCATACAATTACATAAGCTCGCTTTGATGTCAGGCTCTGTGCCGTTGTTGCGCCACTCCAAATAAGTAATAACGTAGCGATAGGGATTTCAAAGACAATACCGAATGCAAAGAACAGCTTAAGCACAAAGTTAAGATAGCTACTAATATCCGTCATCACCGCTACGTTTTCAGGACCCACACTGGTAAAGAATCCAAATATCAGCGGAAACACGACGAAGTAAGCGAAAGCAATACCTGCATAGAAGAGAAAAATACTAGAAACCAAAAGCGGAACAGCAACTTTCTTTTCGTGGTTATATAGCCCCGGCGCAATAAACCCCCATACCTGATGAAGGATGAAAGGGATGGCAGCAAAGATGGCTGTGACGAGCGTCAGTTTAAAGGGCGCAAAGAACGGCGAGGTCACGTCCGTGGCGATCATACTGGTCCCTGGGGGTAACAGAGCCGTTAGGGGAGCAGATAGATACTCGTAAAGATCATTGGCAAAGTAAAAGAGCCCTAAGAATACGGCCAGCACTATCAATACAATTCTCATCATTCGTTGTCGAAGTTCGACAAGGTGAGAAACCAGCGTTTGTTCCTGATCTTGATCGGGTAAGCTATTTTCCTGCATGCTCATGTATTCTGTGTTCTATCTGGTGTGGCCTTAGCGACCGAAGGGGAAGCCGTGTCTGATTGCTCAACACTTTCCGGAGCTTTAGCCGATTGGGATAGGGGCGATTCATCATCAAAGGCCTGACCAAAGGGCTGCTTCATTTCGCTCAGTTCCTTATCTAAGGCTTCTTTCTTGATGGCCGCCGTGCGCCGCATCTCTTCTATTCTGAGCTCTTCGGATATCTCGCTTTGAATGCTACTCACTGTCCGCTTGGCCCGACCAAGCCATAAGCCTAATGTCCGGATGGCGGTAGGCAGTTTCTCTGGCCCTAACACTAATAGCGCTACCACAGCAATCATCAACAGTTCTGCAAAGCCAATATCAAACATCGCTGAGCAGCCGCTTACTTCTGGTCAGTCGATTGCTGCTTTGTTGCTGGCTTCTCTGCCGCATCAAAAGTAGCATCATCCTGCTCCAACTGTTTCGCGTCTTCTGGCTCTTCTTTCATGGCTTTTTTGAAGCCTTTCACCGCACTACCAACGTCTCCACCAAGATTGCGTAGTTTTTTAGTACCAAACAAAAGAATGATAATGCCAAGTACAATAACGAGCTGCCAAATACTGATTCCACCAAAACCCATTTTTTATTCCTCTTGTTGTTTTAGCACTCAGGCTACAAAGCTCCCTTTACGGGATAGTTACTATTTGTTTCGGGATGCTTTTTCTTCTATACCCGATATATCGAAGCGCCTAGACAGTTCATCTATAACAGACTGAGGTGACTCTCCCAAATGAGAAAGCATCACCAAAGTATGGAACCACACATCCGCCGTTTCGTAGATGACATCCGAATTATCGCCGGACACCTTTGCATCTTTGGCTGCAATAATCGTCTCGATTGACTCCTCGCCAACCTTTTCTAGGATTTTATTAAGCCCTTTCGCATGCAAGCTTGCTACATAAGAGCTATCAGGACTTGCACCCTTACGCGCCTCGAGAATATCGCCCAAACGGGTTAAAACTTCACTCATGGTTAACCTATCAACTATAAATCGTTTGAGGATCTTTTAGCACCGGATCGACCGGCTGCCACTCACCTTCGCGTAAGACGCTATAGAAACAGCTTTCCCTGCCTGTATGACAGGCGATCCCGCCCTTCTGTTCAACCTGTAAAAGTAACACGTCGCTATCACAATCCAAGCGCACCTCGTGTAATACTTGTACATGCCCAGACTCTTCCCCTTTTCGCCATAAGCGATTTCGGGAGCGTGACCAGTAAATAGCCCGGTTTTCTTCCACCGTCAACTTCAATGACTCTTCATTCATCCACGCAACCATCAAAATTTTGCCTGTCTGGAAGTCTTGGGCTATCGCCGGAATAAGGCCTTTTTCATCCCACTTAACTTGCTTGAGCCAATTGTCGGTCATCGCCTTAATCTCTATTCTCTCTAGTGCCTGCAAGCATACCGGATCAGGTAAGTAAGCTCCATCCCATAAACTACGCACACCCCTAAATTCAGCCGGCCAGCAGCCACACCGCAAGACCACCTAAAGCCCAGCCAATAGGCGCTAAATTATCCATCCATTCGCGTGCGCCATCGTGCCCAAACCATAAGCCCATCACAATAATCATACACGCTGCTACCCGTTTGTTGCGGCGTGTTTTTCGCTCTGCCTCTCTCTTGGCTTGCTGCTCCACTGCACGTTGATGCTCTGTGTAAGGCTGATTCTTAATCTGCGCCAAAGCATCAAACACCAATTGAGGCACATGGGGCATTTTATCCAGCCAATCTGGAGCCTGAGTTTTCACCGCCTGATAAGCCGCTTTAGGACCAACCCGATCTTTCATCCATTGTTCCAGAAACGGCTTTCCTGTTTGCCAAAGATCTAAATCAGGATACAGCTGTCGCCCGAGTCCCTCGATATTGAGTAACGTTTTCTGAAGGAGCACAAGCTGGGGCTGCACTTCCATATTAAAGCGCCGCGCCGTTTGAAATAAACCGAGTAATACCTGGCCAAAAGAGATATCTTTTAGTGGCTTGTTGAAAATAGGCTCGCAAACACTACGAATCGCAGTTTCAAATGCTGTCACATTCGTATTAGCAGGCACCCAACCCGAATCAATATGTAGCTGGGCGACTTGGCGGTAATCACGCGTAAAAAAGGCAAGGAAATTACGCGCAAGATAATTTTGGTCTTCTGCGGTTAGCGAGCCAATTATACCGAAATCTACCGCGATATATCTTGGATCATAGGGTGTTGTTCGGGATACAAAAATATTCCCCGGATGCATGTCAGCATGAAAAAAGCTATCGCGAAATACCTGGGTGAAAAATATTTCAACGCCCCGCTCTGCTAGCAACTTAAGATCAGTCCCTTGCGCAACCAATTGCTCAACTTCGGCTACCGGTATACCGTGAATACGTTCCATGACTAACACATTTTGCCGCGTTAGATCCCAGTAGATTTCTGGCACATAAAGTATGTCGGATGACTCAAAATTACGACGTAGTTGTGATCCATTTGCCGCTTCTTTACGAAGATCCAGTTCATCAATCAGCGTTTGTTCATACTCTATTACTACTTCTACGGGCCTTAGTCTTCGCCCTTCGTGCCATGCGGCATGTACTGCACGAGCTAGGGTATAAAGTAAGGCGATATCCTTGCGGATGGTTTTGTCAATTCCAGGTCGAATCACTTTTACAACAGCCTCACGGCCATCTAGCAACGTTGATTTATGTACCTGCGCTACCGACGCCGACGCCATAGGCTCCACGTCAAATGCAGAGAAAAGCTGCGAAACGGGTTGATTCAAGGCTTTTTCGATAATGCGTTGTGCATCTTTGCCGGCGAAGGGTGGCACATTATCCTGTAATCGCTTTAATTCATTTGCTATATCATCGGGCAATAAGTCTCGCCGTGTAGATAACATCTGCCCAAACTTGATAAAAACAGGGCCCAACGACTCTAGCGCGAGGCGTAACCGAACACCTCTAGGCAGCTCAGCTTTAACCAGATAACGCCACGGCATCAGGTAAAGCAACATTCGTAGATACCAAGGGAGTGGCAACTCCTCGAAGAAAGTATCTAGACGATAACGAACAAAAGTATGAGCGATTTTAAAACTACGGGAAAGGCGTCGCACTGGAACTATCCTATATACAGCTGATCAGCGGCCACAAGTTTGCCCTTTCCTGAAGCCTAGGTAAAGCCTAGGCAATGCAAACGCGGTCCCGGCCTTTCTGTTTGGCCTCATAGAGTGCTTTATCAGCCCGACCAAACAGGTCGTCCGGCGTGTCAGCGTCCTGTGTTTGTGTGATACCGAAGGACATCGTAATCGTGACAGGCTTGCCATGAAAGTTAAACGGACTTTTACTGATGGATGCCCTCAGCTTATCGATGGCACGCGCGCCCTCTTCAGCGGTTGTGGAAGGCATGAGTACAACGAACTCTTCACCGCCAAAACGAGCAATAAAGTCTGATGTACGTAAATTCTTTGATAACACCCGCGCCACTAACTTGAGCACCTTATCGCCAGCTAAGTGACCATAGGTGTCATTTACCTTTTTAAAGAAGTCCAAATCCCCTATCGCGACAGAGAAGCTTTGTTGATAACGACTCCAGCGTTCAAACTCTTTCGCCATATGGTCATCATAAGCGGCGCGATTGGGTAACCCTGTAAGTGCATCCGTTCGCGCCTTTTGACGCTCCTCCTCCATGTGCGCCTTAACGCGACGGGTTTCCTCTTCCATTTCAGTCACATGCGCCATCAAGTCATCGTAACGCTTCTGCAAGCGGTTATCCCTTTGTTCCTCTCCCTGCTTGAAGTGATCCATCGCTTTCACAATACCCGCCAACTGACGGGACACCGATACTTTAAGCTCACTCAAGTCATTAGAATCCTCAACCGCCTGATGGATCTGCCCTACATCCGCCCTGACCTGTAAATCGAGTTCACGATGCGCAATGCTGGAGACTTGCTGCTCTGAGTGGCTCTCCTGCAAAAAGCCCTGCACTTCAGCCAGCTGGGAGTTCAGGTTGAGAAGGTAGCTTTCGAAATCCTCTTGACTGGCATCAGTCGCTTGCTGAATCAACTCACAGATACGCGTCAGTATAGGCGCCAAATCAGCAATGGAAATCCCTTTATCAATCTTGCGCGACAGATCATCCGCTGCTCTACGGCCATCAGTTGTTAAGTTCAGCACACCGACCAGCTGCAGTAGCTCATCAGCTATCATCTCTAGCTGAACACTTGTATCCTCGCCTGATGCCTCGCTGCCCTCTGCAGGTGTGTGCCCAATGGATATCAGTTCACTCTGCAACTCAACAAGCTGAGAAATAAAACCCGGTAACTGGTAGAGTGATTCAGAGGCCCCCGCGACGCTTCTTTCAAGCTCAAGCAATTTATCACTAAGCGGCGACTCTGCATTCAAAGCTTTTTTGATACTCAGCAGCCATCTGTGTAACACATCAAGCAGGGCTTTTGATGATGACTCCCTTGATGCGTCCAAACTGCGTATACTTCGCTCAACGGGCGTCAAAATTTTACGACTGATGGGTGCTTTTTCATCATGAAGAGAGGAACGTAAAAGCACTAATGCTTTATCCAGATCAGGAGATTGGCCCTGCAGTCCGATCATTAACTGGGAAATAGCCAGCCTTAGCAACTCACCTTCTCGGCTGTTTTCCAACCGTTCCAGCTCCATCGCAGCTTCTTTATACTTCTTTTTCCAGTCGATTTGTTCCTTACTCACACCCTATGTCCTGTGTCTGATAAGACTTCTATTAATGGTAGATCAAAGATCTCCATCGAACCAGCGAAATACTTGTTACACAAAAAAGCCGCCTCATCTTTCGATGGGCGGCTCAGTCTACTGATTCGAAAAGGTTACTTTTCCAATGCAGCACGCTCTTTTTCAACAAGATAATTTACAACATCTAACATCTCTTTTTGCCCACCAGCGGTAGCAGCCGTTATGCGGTATTTGCCATTAACAACCAACGATGGAACACCGTCTACCTGATAACTACGCACTTTTGAGTCGCCCTGACCAAGCTTAGTGTTCACAGCAAAGGAGTTAAAGGTTTTTTCGAACTTCTCCTTATCAACCCCTAAGCTAGCATAAAAGTCAGCTAACTCTTCCGCGTTACGAAAGCGCTTTTTTTGTAGATGAACTGCATCGAACATCGGCTGGTGTGTTTTATCAACGGCTTTCAAAAGTTCAGCCGTGTAATAAGCACGCGCCATCGGCTCCCAGCTACGGCCAAAGACAACAGGAACCCTTTTAAAGTCAACATCGTCAGCTTGTTTGTGGTGCCATGCATTTAACATAGGTTCAAATGTATTACAGTGAGGACACGGGTAGCCAAACATCTCCGTCACCTCAACTTTAGAAGGGTCAGCTGTTCTTACCGCCGTTTCCAGCTCAATATAGTGCTGCCCTGCCACATACTCGTTCTCTGCAGCTTGGGCAGACAAACTCATACCTAGAAATAAAAAAGCAGACAATAATGTCTTCCACATAACCTAGTACTCCAATGAATTTCTATTTTTTCCTGTGACCGCTGCAAACTAAAAGGGTTCAGGAAAACATAAAAAAAGGCAGCTCAAGCTGCCTTTTCCTCGCTATCTATCAGGCTTAGTAAAGACCTTGCAAGTAGCTTGAAACAGCTTTAATTTCAACATCACTCAGCTTCGCTGCAATGTCACGCATCATCGCTTGCGGATCATTATTACGAGCACCTACGCGGAAGTCTTTCAACTGCTTTTCGGAGTAAGCTGCATGTTGGCCGCTTAATCCTGGGAAGCCCGCTGCTGACATGCCTTGCCCATTAGCTGCATGGCACGCTGTACATGCAGGAACCGCTTTAGACGCTAAACCAGCACGGTAAATTTGCTGACCTAGTTCCAACTGATCTTTAGCAACTTTACCACCCTGAATTTTCTTGCTACTAAAGTATGCAGCAATATCTTCTAAGTCTTGATCACTCAGGTTATCCAGTAAGCCCGTCATCTCAACCACTGGGCGCGCACCGCTTTTGATATCTTTCATCTGCTTGAGCAGATAAGATTCATGCTGGCCCGCCAGTTTTGGAAAGTTAGCAATCATGCTGTTGCCATCAGCGCTGTGACACGCTGCACATACAGCTGTTTTTCCTTGTCCGGCTGCTGCATCGCCAGCCGCATTCGCCATACCAGTTATACCTAAGGTTAACAGTAAGCTGATCAGTAGTTTGTTCATGATTAACCCAGACTCTTGTCATTCAAAAAATGGATGCTTGCACCGATTCATGGTTGATATCAGTACAAACCGGAAACCTTATTATGCCCAGCCACTAGAGGTCGACTCTATTCACGGGTAAAATTTGGCGGCATTATAACTTAATATCCACACAAACTGGAACGGTTAATGTGTAACCACTCCCATTCGGTAACCTAAAGTCTATGACTGATAACCAGAAAACAATCCATTACAACGCTGCTCGCTTCCTGATCAGTGCCAGTAAACTGAGCCAGTGTCCAGAAGATACCGGGGCTGAAGTTGCGTTTGCGGGCCGTTCCAACGCGGGTAAATCCAGTGCAATTAATGCACTCACTAACAATACAAAACTGGCGAGGACCTCCAAGACCCCCGGCCGAACACAGCTGATCAATTTTTTTGATCTGAATGTTGAGGGATGTCGATTAGTCGATCTACCTGGCTATGGCTATGCAAAAGTACCTATCGCCATGAAAGAGCACTGGCAGAAGCATCTTGATCAGTATCTGCAACAGCGTTACAGCTTAAGAGGCGTTGTATTGGTTATGGATATACGCCACCCCATGAAAGAGTTTGACGAAATGATGGTGGAGTGGTGTCAATCAACTGAGGTCCCCTTACACGTTTTGTTGACTAAAGCCGACAAATTGAAAAAAGGGCCTGCTCAGTCAACCTTATTGAAGCTGCGAAAAGAACTAACGGATATTCTCGGCGATAAGGTGACTATTCAGTTGTTTTCTGCATTAAAGCGTACAGGCATTGATAGCCTGAGCCGCCAGCTAGATAACTGGCTCACGTTGCCAGCCGTAAGCGAGGAAGATCACGAGCAATCAGAAGCTTAAAAAAATAAGCCCCCAGATAAAGCACTGAAGGGGAAGGCTTTAGCTGGGGGCAAGGCGTCCTGCAACACAATTCACACACATCACTGAATACTGATATGAAGGGGAACTCCAGGATGTGTTTTATTATTGACCACCTGTATTTCTCCTTAGTTCCCCAATTGTTCAAAAAAAATACAATTTTTTTATTTAATGCGCCTGATCCCAATTATCTCCGCTTCCCGCTTCAACGATTAAGGGCACGGATAGCTCTGCCGCCGATTGCATTTTTGCAACGACAGTATCTTTAAATTCAACAACTTGATCCGATTTTACTTCAAAAATCAGCTCATCATGAACTTGCATGATCATACGCGCATCAAAATGACTTTCTGGTAGCCAAGCATCGACTAAAATCATTGCGCGTTTAATAATATCCGCCGCGGTGCCCTGCATCGGTGCATTGATTGCTGTTCGTTCAGCCGCTTGTCTAACCATCGCATTTCGAGCGCTAATTCCCGGTAGATATAAACGGCGGCCAAAAACCGTTTCAACGTAGCCCTGTGTCTTGGCTTTTTCGCGAATATCTTCCATATAATGCTGAACACCGGGATACGTCGCAAAGTAATGCTCGATATACTCTTTCGCTTCGTTTCTTCCTATACCCAGCTGCTTCGCCAAGCCAAATGCAGACATGCCATAGATCAAACCAAAGTTGATCGCTTTAGCGCTGCGGCGCTGCTCAGAGGTCACCTGCTCGATCGCTGTTTTGAATACTTCTGATGCCGTTGCTTTGTGTATATCTTCGCCTTGGGAGAATGCGTTTAGCAAACCTTTATCACCGGATAGATGCGCCATAATGCGTAATTCAATCTGTGAATAGTCAGCCGCCACAAGCTGGTACCCTTCTGGCGCAATAAACGCTTGACGAATACGTCTACCCTCAGACGTTCTAATGGGAATGTTTTGTAAGTTCGGATCAGTTGACGAAAGCCGCCCTGTTGCGGTCACCGCCTGATGATAGGAGGTATGTATCCTCCCCGTTCGCCCATTAATCATTAATGGTAATTTATCGGTGTAGGTCGATTTAAGCTTGCTTAGACTGCGGTGCTCCAGCAACAGCTTCGGCAACGGGTAATCCAGCGCAAGTTCTTGCAACACCTCTTCTGCGGTTGATGGCACACCTTTTGGCGTTTTCTTCAATACCGGCAGGCTAAGCTCGTTAAACAGAATCTCTTGTAACTGCTTGGTCGAGGCTAAATTAAAGACTTTACCCGCCATATCATGGGCTTCACGCTCTAGTTCTGTGAGCCGCTGTTCTATCTCTACACTTTGCTTACCCAACAGGTTCGCATCCACCAGCGCACCTTGACGCTCCATGCCTGAGAGCACAGGGATCAAAGGTTTTTCTATATCAATAAATACCTTCTCTAGGGAAGGTTCGCTACTGAGTTGCTGGTACAAGGTTTGATGGAGCCGCAAGGTAATATCGGCATCTTCTGCGGCATAGGGCCCTGCTTGCTCTAGATCAATTTGGTTGAATGTCAGTTGCTTTTTACCCTTGCCCGCAATTTCCTCAAAACTAACCGTTTTTACCCCCAGATACTTATCGGCAAGACTGTCCATATCGTGGCGTGTTGCTGTAGAGTTCAACACATAGGATTCCAACATCGTGTCAAAAGCGACACCGCGCAAAGTAATACCGTAGCGTGCTAAAACATTCATATCGAATTTAATATGCTGGCCCACTTTTTTGTGAGTATCACTTTCCAGCAAAGGCTTTAACTGGGCTAGCACATCATTACGATCCAGCTGTTCTGGAGCACCCACATAGTCATGAGCTAGCGGTACATAAGCGGCTTCACCCGCTTCGATCGCAAAGGAAACACCGACTAGCTCCGCTTCCATATAATCTAAGCGGTCCGTTTCCGTATCAAAGGCAAATAACTCGGCAGACGCTAAGCGAGCGAGCCACTCATCTAACGCCTTCTGTTCGGTCACAACTTGATAGCGCAAGTCACTCGGTCCTTGCGGTGCTGTATGTGCTTCAGCCTCTGCGGTACTAGCAGCACCAGCACCTGTCACACCACTTTCTAGCTCTTGTACCCAGCTGCGGAATTCGTAGGTTTTAAAAAGCGCTAATAAGGCGTCTTTATCTTGGCAAGGCATACCAATATCAGGCAAATCAAAATCTAATGGCACATCGGTTTTGATTGTCGCCAACCGGTAAGATAGCTCAGCAGCCTCACGGTGCTCTTCGAGCTTTTTAGCCATCGTTTTGGCACCACGAAACCCTAAGCCCTCAATATCACCTAAGCGCGAGTACAGCTCAGAGATGCCCCCGATACCCTGCAGCAGAGCCAATGCCGTTTTTTCACCAACACCTGGAACACCTGGGATGTTGTCAACTTTATCCCCCATGAGTGCGAGGAGATCAATAATCAAATGAGGAGGTATACCAAACTTCTCTTCAACGCCTGCAACATCCAGCGTTGTATTATTCATGGTATTGATAAGTGTGACATGCTCATCCACCAGCTGCGCCATATCTTTATCGCCCGTGGATATGATCGTTTCACAGCCCTGCGCACTCGCCAGACGCGCCATGGTGCCAATAACATCATCCGCCTCTACTCCGTCTTCAATGATGAGCGGCAACCCCATTGCGCGTATAATCTGATGGATGGGATCGACTTGAGCGCGTAAATCGTCCGGCATCGGTGGCCGATGGGCTTTATACTCAGCAAAAATTTCGTCTCTGAATGTCTTACCCTTAGCATCAAACACCACCGCTATTCGACCTTGGGGATAGGCGTTAATCAGGCTTCTTAGCATGGAAGTAACTACCCGAATAGCGCCGCTAGGCTGACCGTCACTGGTACGTAAATCCGCTTGCTGAGAGGCGAAAAAGGCTCGGTACAAATAGGAAGATCCGTCGACTAAAATAAGGGGGGAAGCTGGCTGAGTCATGTTCAATCCATCAGTTAAGTTATCCGGGATGCTTTACAGAGCGATTATCCCAGCCCACAATCATAGTCAATCTGAAGCTGTCAGACCAATGGCAAAAGGAAGGAATGATGAAACAGTTACTTTTTACACTCGGCCTCTTACTGTCACTAAGCAGTTGGGCTGCTGGCTTACCCGGAGATCCGGAAGAAGGTGAGCCGGATATTCGTATCCATCACCAAGACGATAACACTTATTATGAATATCGAATCAATGGCGTGTTACAAGAAATTAAGGTGGTACCTGCGGTAGGAAAGCCCTACTATCTGGTCCCTTCTGAAGGGCACGACTCCATGACGCGTGTTGAAGAATCCACACTATTGATCCCTAAATGGGTTATTTTCCGCTGGTAATATCGTGGCTGTATATACACAACTCTCACAAAGTGACATGAAAAACCTACTCTCTCAATTTGATTTGGGAGAGTTGGTTTCGTTTAAAGGCATTGAAGGGGGTATTGAAAATACCAACTACTTTGTAACGCTGGCGCAGAAATCTCAGCAAACGGAGTATGTGCTCACACTATTCGAAGAGTTTGGCATGGAAGAGATGCCATTCTTTGTTGAGTTAACCACTTGGTTAGCAGGTAAAGGCATTCCTGTTCCTGCACCGTTTCAAGACAAAAACAGTATTGCGCTCAAGAAGATTCACAACCGCCCGGCCATGCTGCAACCACGTTTTAGCGGCCACCATGTGGCCCAAACTGAGCTCACAGCAGAGCACTGCGCCTCTATTGGAGGGCACTTGGCACGCTTCCATTTGGCTGCTGAACATTTTTACCTGCGTAGACAAGCCCATCGCGGTGTATTTTGGTGGCGACGGGAAAGCCAAACCATTCAACGCTTTCTTAGCCCTGAAGATGGTGAATTGTTGACTCAGGAAGTACGTCTGTTTGACGAACTTCGTGAACAACCTTGGGGGTTACCCATGGGGATTGTTCATGGTGATCTGTTTCACGACAACGCACTGTTCGACGGATCTCAAGTCTCTGCCATTTTAGACATTTACAACGCCGCGACAGCGTTTCTTTTGTTCGATCTGGCCATTGTCGCCAACGACTGGTGCACCTTACCGGATGGCAGTATTGATACCATAAGAGAACAAGCGCTGTTAGATGCTTATAAAACCGAGCGGCCTTTCACCGATGACGAGCACAAAGCTTGGCCACAGATGACCCGTACTGCCGCTATGCGTTTCTGGCTCTCCCGTCTCATCCCAGCCTACGGCGTACAGCAGGCAGGACGCGAAAGCAGTGACATGGTGATTAAAGATCCCGGTGAACTCAAACGCATCTTACTCCAGCGCATCGCCAACCCTTCAAGTCTACCCAGCTAATGCGGGTAGTTCACTCACTCATACAGGAATCACCTCAAGCGGATGGACGTTACAGCAATCATTGATGGTTTAAACGACGCGCAACGGGCTGCTGTAACAGCACCTGTACAAAACCTCTTAGTATTGGCCGGTGCAGGTTCAGGTAAAACCCGCGTATTGGTGCATCGCATCGGTTGGTTAGTACAAACCGAGGGTATGTCACCTTATTCCATTATGGCGGTAACGTTCACCAACAAGGCCGCTAGAGAAATGCGTGGTCGTATTGAAGAGCTACTTGGCGTTAACCCACACGGCATGTGGGTCGGCACCTTTCACGGGCTTGCTCATCGCTTGTTACGTGCTCATTGGCGTGACGCAGGGCTTAATGAGAACTTCCAGATTATGGATAGCGAAGACCAGCTACGCCTGATCAAGCGACTCTGCAAAGAGATGAATCTGGACGAGAACCGTTGGCCTGCTCGTCAGTTTCAGTGGTACATCAATGCACAGAAAGATGAAGGGCTGCGCAGCCGACATATCGAGCGAACCGGCGACCCCTACGATAAGATGATGATCGGCATGTATGAGGCCTATGAAGACGCCTGTGATCGTGGCGGCATGATCGATTTTGGCGAGCTTCTACTTCGTTGCCTTGAGCTTTTGAGAGATCATAATCCAACATTGCTTCGTCACTACCAGGAACGTTTTCGCTACATCCTTGTAGATGAGTTCCAAGATACCAATGCTATTCAGTACGCATGGCTACGTTTAATGACGGGCAATGATCGTAAACTGATGGCGGTTGGCGACGACGATCAGTCCATTTATGGCTGGCGTGGCGCCCGCATTGAAAATATCCAAAATTTACCGGAGCACTTCCCTGGTGCCGAGGTTATTCGATTAGAACAAAACTACCGCTCCACTCAAACGATTTTGGAAGCGGCCAACGCGGTTATCGCAAACAATCGCGGACGCTTGGGCAAACAACTCTGGACCGAGGGTAAAGATGGCGAAAAAATATCCCTCTACTCAGCCTTCAATGAGCAAGATGAAGCCCGCTTTATTGTCGGGCAAATTCAGAAATGGGTAGAGAACGGGAGTCTTCGCGCAGAGTCAGCTATTCTTTACCGCTCCAATGCCCAATCACGGGTCTTAGAGGAAGCGCTGATCCGCAGTGGCGTGCCTTACCGCATTTATGGCGGCCATCGTTTCTATGATCGCCTTGAAATCAAGAACGCACTTGCCTATTTACGATTGGTTTCTAACCGCGATGATGATACCGCTATGGAACGTATTATTAATGTTCCTACTCGCGGTATTGGCACGCGAACGATTGAAGTTGTTCGCGAACAAGCCAGAACAGAAAATATCCCCATGTGGCGCGCCGCCAATGAAGTGGTAGAGTACAAAAAACTACCCGCACGTGCGCTTTCTGCACTGCAGGCGTTTTTAGATATTATCAATCGGATCGATACCGAATCCACGGGCACCTCGTTACACGAACTGACAGACCATGCGATTCAACTTAGCGGGCTAATCGAGCACCACAAGAAAGAGAAAGGCGACAAAGCTCAGTCCCGCCTAGAAAACTTGGAAGAACTGATCAACGCCGCCAAACAGTTTACTAGTCAGTGGGAAGCCACGGCAGAAGAGGAAAATGTTACTGAACTCTCCGCATTCCTTGATCAGGCAGCCCTTGATGCTGGCGAAGCGCAAGCTGATGATCATCAAGACAGCGTCCAGCTGATGACCTTACACTCAGCCAAAGGGCTGGAGTTCCCTTTGGTCTTTTTGGCCGGAATGGAAGAGGGACTATTCCCCCACAGCATGTCGGCAGAAGAGCCGGGGCGTATGGAAGAGGAGCGCCGTCTTTGCTACGTAGGCATCACTCGCGCCATGCAAAAGCTGTTTCTTACCTATGCCGAAGCACGCCGTATGCATGGCCAAGATAACTACAACCGTCCATCGCGCTTTATCCAAGAGATACCTCTGGAATTAGTGGAAGAGGTTCGTCTTAACGCAACGGTGAGTCGACCAATGACCGCACGCAATGACTATAGCAACTCGTCTAACGGTTTATTCAATAACGTGCAGCAGGACGATGGCACTCCACCTATCTATATCGGGCAGCGAGTGTGCCACCCGATCTTCGGTGAAGGCATCGTATTAAACTGCGAAGGCAACGGCCCAAAGGCTCGCGTGCAAGTCAACTTTGACAGCGAAGGTATGAAATGGCTGGTGCTGGGCTTTGCTAAACTAGAACCCGCTTAGGTCCTAAGATAGTGGCAAAGCATGAACATTTCAGAGACAATTCTGCCTAACCTATATTTATTTTCTTTTTAAGAAGCAACTGGTGACCATTTTGGCTAAAAAAAATACCCGCGACGAACACAACAAAGTAACCACTCAATTTATCGATCTCGCCAACCAGCTAAAAGATAAAGGACACGACATTGAGCTTATTGCCGCCGCATTGATGAGTGCATCTGGCATTTACACCACCTATACCGTGGCTGGAGATCAAGGCTATCTCCAACAGGCAGGGGTCGACAAAGTAGCTGCTCGCTATAAAGAGAACCTCACCTATATTCAAGAGGTTAAAAAAGCAGCCGCGAAAGCTAGCTGATAATTCCGCGTCACAAGTCAGGAAGACAGCGACGGCTCTATTATAAGGCTTCCGGCTATGCAAACCCGCACGATGTTTAACTCCCCGATAGCCCGTCCACTTTTGAGGGGGCTATCGCAGTTTTTACTTAAGCTATTCGGCTGGAAAGTCACGGGGGGGATTCCTAAAGAACTCCAAAAATGTGTGATCATTGCAGCCCCTCACACCACAAATTGGGATATGCCTGTCAGTTTAATGGTCGCCTTCTCACTCGATACCAGCTTGCATTGGGTTGGTAAAAGCAGCATTTTCCGCTTCCCTTTTGGAGGGCTCATGCGCTGGATGGGCGGCATACCTGTGGATCGCTCTCAGTCGAATAATATGGTGGCCGCCACCGTAGCAACATTTGCCCAATACTCAGAACTACGTATTATGATGGCACCGGAAGGCACTCGCGCAAAAGTGCGAGCTTGGAAGTCTGGCTTTTATCATATTGCCCATGGGGCCGGTGTTCCTTTAGCATTAGGCTTTGTGGATTATAAAAATCGTTGCGCAGGCATCGGAAAAATTATCAACACCAGCGGTAGTTACGATGCAGATATGGTGGAGATCCGCGAATTTTATCGCCCATTTGAAGAGTTGTGATGGATGCTGAACTTTAGCGAAGCTTGTGAGCGCAATAAAGAACCCATTGCTGATGCTTTATCTGTCTATCTGTCGGATATCTGCTCAGTCCTTGAAGTGGGCAGCGGCTCAGGACAGCATGCCCTTTTTTTTTCTAAGCGGTTTCCGCACCTTTTTTGGCAGCCGACAGAGCAGGCTCCCTATTTAGCGGCATTGCAGACAAACCTGAAAGAGCACCGACACAAAAACATTCTTGAACCTTACACTCTGAATGTTAACCACCATTGGCCTGATAACCACTATGATGCGCTCTTTACAGCGAATACACTGCATATTATGAGCTTGAGTGCCGTTGAAAACCTGTTTCTCGGCGTAGGAAAAGCTATTCATGCTTCTGGAAGACTGTTTCTGTATGGCCCCTTTCGCTACCAAGGCCGATATACATCGACCAGCAATGCACAGTTTGATCAATGGCTTAAAGCACGAGACCCTCTCAGTGGAATTCGTGATATCAACGTAATAACACAGCTAGCTGAACAACAAGGCTTTACCTTAAACACTGATATTTCCATGCCCGCCAATAATCAGCTTTTGGTATTTAAGCGCGGATAATCGCCAAAAGTTACATCAGATGGTGCGAATATGCCCTTCTTCATCAATCGCTACTTGCACACACTCTGTTTCGGTAACTTTTCTTAGCGCACGCCCATCAGGACAACGCCCCCACACCTCGATACGAATACGGATAGAGCTGCTCCCTGTTTCAATACGATCGGTATAGAAACTTAGAACCGTACCGACAAGCACCGGCGACATAAACTCCATCTCACCCACGGACACGGTTGCTACACGACCGGCGGTATCCCGGCCTGCTCGCATCTCAGCAGCAAGCACCACCTGTGATGCAACCCAACCGCCGTAAACATCACCAAACATATTCGTCGCTGTATGATCAGCCGGGCGCTTGAGCGTTAACTCGCCTGTCGGCGTTAATTCTATTTCATCATTCATATGGTTACAGACGCCACTTTGCTATTTTTATGGGCTAACATAGATATTGGATTCTATACGAAAGTCTAAACGAGCCGCATCAAAAACCGATCTTTTTATAAAGCTCCACATATAATATCGATGCCGCTGTCACATTCTTGTCACAAACCCGCCCTATATTACGCTCATTCCATTTATTAAACCCATTGTCTCTTTGGAGCAAGTGATGAAACCAATGAAGAAGTTATTCGCCGCTGTAGCTATGACAGCTACCTGCCTGACTGCTAACGCTGCTGATCTACTGGATCAGAATCTAC
Organism: Neptunomonas concharum; assembly: GCF_008630635.1. Classification (NCBI taxonomy): domain Bacteria; kingdom Pseudomonadati; phylum Pseudomonadota; class Gammaproteobacteria; order Oceanospirillales; family Oceanospirillaceae; genus Neptunomonas; species Neptunomonas concharum. The sequence goes on from NZ_CP043869.1 coordinate 3,491,974, forward strand.
CAACTTACACTAAAGCTTCTGGTGTTTCCGGAAACTTGTCTAGCGTTGGTTCTGACACGCTGGCGAACCTGATGACTCTTTGGGCTGAAGAGTTCAAACGTATGTATCCAAACGTGAACGTTCAGATCCAGGCTGCAGGCTCTTCAACTGCTCCTCCTGCGCTGACTGAAGGTACCTCTAACATGGGTCCAATGTCTCGTAAGATGAAAGATAAAGAGATCGAAGCATTCGAGAAGAAATTCGGTTATAAGCCTACACCGGTTGCCGTAGCAATTGATGCCTTGGCGGTTTTCGCTCATAAAGATAACCCAATCAAAGGCTTATCAATTCCACAGGTTGACTCAATCTTCTCTTCTACGCGTAAGTGCGGAGCTACTGAAGATGCTACAACTTGGGGCCAAGTAGGTGTTGAAGGAACATTAGCTGACAAGAGCATTCAGCTGTTCGGTCGCAACTCTGTATCAGGCACGTACGGTTACTTCAAATCCAAAGCGCTATGTAAAGGCGACTTCAAAAACAATGTAAACGAACAGCCTGGTTCAGCTTCGGTTGTACAGTCAATTTCTACATCCCTGAACGGCCTAGGCTACTCAGGTATCGGTTATAAAACTTCATCTGTTCGCGCTTTGCCATTAGCGAAAAAAGAAGGTGATGCATTCGTAGAAGCAACGCCTGAAAATGCTGTAAATGGTACTTACCCACTGTCTCGCTTCTTGTGGGTTTATGTGAACAAAAAGCCTGGCCAAGCACTGCCACCTATGGAGCGTGAGTTCCTGAAAATGGTAATGGCTAAAGTAGGTCAGGAAGTAGTCGTCAAAGATGGCTACATCCCTCTGCCTGCGAAAGTAGTAGAGAAGCAGATGGCTGATTTGGGTCTATAAGACTCAAACCAGCGACAATCGCTGACGCAGGGAGTGCCGAAAGGTACTCCCTTTTGGCGTTTATAACGCACTGTAATATTAGTGTCACATAAAGACTTTATCCTTGCGATCACTGTCATCATGGATCCACTAGGACTGAAACTCCCATGAGTATTGAAAACACATCCAACCCTCCTCAGATAGACTTCAATACCCCTGCGCAGAAACGTTTGCGTAAGGTGCGAGCATTGAAGGACAAACTGGCTACCATGGGTATCGCGTTTGGCGGCATTAGCGTCATCATTGCGATCCTATTGATATTTTTCTATCTCCTGTATGAAGTGGCTCCCCTTTTCCAATCAGCTCAGATAGAAAAGTGGAAAGTAAACGAACAGCAGATTGAAGATTATGCTGCCCCTGGTACAGGTAAGACACTTTATCTAGCGATGGAAGAGCAAGCAGAGATTGGCTTGCGTGTTTCCGATTCAGGGGAAGTGATATTCTTCAATGTTCGCACTGGGGAAACTATCCAAAAGCAACAGATTAAGCTTCCTGCCGGTAGCCGTATCGAGAGCCACGCGGTTATCTCAGAGGCTCAGCATCTTTTCGCTTTGGGTTTTAGTAACGGTGAAGCGCTGGTACTTAAGCACGACTATAAGTCGACCTACCCGAACGGCGTACGTCTTATTACCCCATCCATTAAATACCCTGTTGGGGAAGCCCCCATCAAAGTTGGTGACAAGCCACTTAAGTTACTTAGTGTTTCCCATAATGAGGAAAGCTGGAACTTCGTAGGCGGAGACGAAACAGGTCTGCAGCAGACCCAACTTACCGTAGAAGAAAATATGATGACGGGTGAAGTAGACGTTTCCTCAGAAACCGACACGCTACCGTCGTTTAACCTTAAAGCACAAGATCTACTGTTATTCCCAGACCGTCGTTGGTTAATGATCGCAGGGAAAAGCAAACTTGCCGTAGTTGACCTCAAAGCACAAGGCGGGCCACAAACCACTCAAGTACTTGAGGTAACCAAAGGGGAAATCACAAGCTTCCAAATGTTGTTGGGTGGTAACGCTGTCCTGATTGGTGATTCTAATGGAAAGATTTCTCAATGGTTCCTTGTTCGGGACGAAGCAACCGACTGGAAACTGACAAGAATTCGTGAGTTTGAAGGTGGCGAAAGCCCAATCGTCGATATGGCTATTGAACATCGCCGTAAAGGGTTTGCTTCATTAGACGCCGACGGCACACTAAGACTGTTCAACACAACGGCTGCACGTAAGTCATTAACAGAAACCATCACGCAAACAATTGCTGATCGTATCGCTTATGCACCTCGCTCTAATGCCTTGTTATTAGAACAGAATGGCGTCATGAGCCTCTGGGCAATACATAACGAGCACCCTGATATTTCATGGTCTGCTCTTTGGGAAAAAGTCTGGTATGAAGGCTATGAAGAACCTGAGTTTATTTGGCAATCCTCTGCCGCTAATAACGACTTCGAACCTAAATATAGCTTAATGCCATTGGCATTTGGCACCTTGAAAGCAGCTTTTTATGCCATGCTTCTCGGAACGCCTTTAGCTATTTGTGGTGCCATCTATACCGCTTACTTCATGGTCCCGGCTATGCGTCGCAAGGTGAAGCCTTTTATCGAATTGATGGAAGCACTTCCGACGGTTATCTTAGGTTTCTTAGCCGGTCTTTGGCTAGCACCGTTCATGGAAGACCAGCTCGCCGGTATTTTTGTCACAATCCTGCTTGTCCCCATTGCCATTGTGGCATTCGGGTTTGTTTGGGCACAAGTTCCTAATCGTATCCGCTTTCTGATTCCTGAAGGCTGGGATGCAGCACTCCTTGTCCCTGTTGTCATCCTTGCTACACTCTTTAGCTTATCGGTAGCAGACGGTATCGAAGTGTTAATGTTCGGCGGCGATATGCGCCTATGGATCAGCAACGAAGTGGGTATTCCCTACGATCAACGTAACGCATTGGTTGTCGGTATTGCCATGGGCTTTGCTGTTATTCCTACCATCTTCTCTATTACAGAGGATGCGATCTTTGCAGTGCCTAAACATTTGAGCTACGGCTCATTAGCGCTTGGTGCAACACCTTGGCAAACACTGACTCGCGTTGTGCTTCCAACTGCCAGCCCAGGTATCTTCTCAGCGCTGATGATTGGTATGGGGCGCGCTGTCGGAGAAACCATGATCGTACTTATGGCAACAGGTAATACACCGATCATGGATATGAATATTTTTGAAGGTATGCGCACCCTAGCCGCCAACATCGCGGTTGAGATGCCTGAATCAGAAGTGGGTAGTACTCACTATCGAATTCTGTTCCTTGCTGCTTTTGTGCTCTTCCTGTTCACCTTTGTTGTGAACACCTTGGCAGAGCTGGTACGACAGCATTTACGTAAAAAGTACGGTTCACTGTAACCCATTGATGTTTGAGGAATAAAGACGATGAAAGTCTCTTTTACTGAATGGACGAAGTCCGGTTCACCATGGGTTTGGTTAAACGCCGGGGCTGTCGCCATCTGTATTATCATGGTGGTCGGTTTGTTGGCCTTGATCGCTGTTCGAGGTTTAGGGCACTTTTGGCCTGCCGATATCTTGCAAGCCACATACAGCGTAAATGATCAGAAAACCCGCGTCATTGGCGAAGTGGTTGACTCTGAAAACGTACCAGCAGAACAACTGCGTGATGTAGGCGTTAATGTCCCTGAGGGTATGGAGTTTATGCGCCGTAACCTGATGAAGGTAGGTAACCGAGACGTTGGCGGCACCGACTTTACTTGGGTATTAGCAAACAACTTGTCTGAGCAAGCCTATCCAGAGATGTTGTTTGCGGCAGAAAGACGTGAATGGGGTAATTTTTATGGTTATCTGCGTGCGCTTAGAGAAGGCGATACGATTGTTAAGCAGTATGATGGCTATGAAAAAACACCCGAGCACCTAGCGTTGTGGGAAGCCTTTGAAGCCAGCATTGATCGCGCACTATCGATCCATGAAGAGATCTACAAGATCGAAAAACATGAAATTGGTGCCATCAACCATGAGATTGAAAGATTACGCTTACAGGAGCGCTCTTTAACACTGAAAGAGGTTAATGACCCTGCTCCCTATTCAAAAATAGAAGCACAACGTAATCAGCTCAATGCCGAGTATGAAGGCCTGCAAAGCCAACTGTTGGCACTTTATAATGAGATCAATCGTGACAGCATCGAGGCTGAGGTTTCTGGCGGCCAAACGATAACCATCTCTGTCGCGAAAATTGTTCGGGCATTTCGCCCTAACGATATGAGTATTGGCGATAAGCTTGGACACTATGCCAGCAAAATCTGGGAATTTGTGTCTGACGAGCCTCGCGAAGCCAATACAGAAGGCGGTATCTTCCCTGCAATCTTTGGTACAGTCATGATGGTAATCATCATGTCAGTTATGGTTACGCCTTTTGGGGTAATTGCTGCGGTTTACCTACGAGAATATGCGAAGCAAGGCTTCACGACTCGCCTGATCCGTATCGCAGTGAACAACCTAGCTGGCGTACCTTCCATTGTATATGGTGTATTTGGCTTAGGCTTTTTTGTCTATTTCTTGGGTGGAAATATTGACCGCCTCTTCTACCCTGAAGCATTACCGTCACCAACCTTTGGTACCGGTGGACTTATGTGGGCTTCGATCACACTGGCGCTGCTTACGGTTCCTGTGGTTATCGTTGCTACTGAAGAAGGCTTAACCCGCATTCCTCGTGCTATCCGTGAAGGATCACTAGCGCTAGGGGCAACAAAAGCTGAAACACTTTGGAAAGTGGTGTTACCGATGGCCAGCCCCGCTATGATGACAGGTGTTATCCTTGCTATTGCCCGTGCTGCCGGTGAGGTTGCTCCTCTGATGTTGGTTGGCGTCGTTAAATTAGCACCAAGCTTGCCTTTGGATGGAAACTACCCGTTCTTACACTTGGATCAGAAATTTATGCACCTAGGCTTCCATATCTATGATGTAGGCTTCCAAAGCCCCAACGTAGAAGCCGCACGCCCTTTGGTGTATGCAACAGCTCTGTTATTGGTGGCGGTTATTGCACTGTTAAACATCTCGGCAGTACAGATACGTAACCACCTGCGCGAAAAATACAAATCGCTTGAAATGTAACGCTGTTAAACGAATAACTTTGAAAAGGTTTAAATGAAGATGACCACGAACGCTAAAACTCACGGCATGGATATCTCCTCGTTGCAGCGTGAATCTCGTAATTTGAGCATGAGCACTGAAACGACAACGCTGCAAGTTAAAGACTTGCGCTTAGCTTATGATGATAAAGAAGCACTGCACGGCATTAACATGGATATACCGAAGAAGCGCGTTACCGCTTTTATCGGCCCATCTGGGTGTGGTAAATCCACCCTGCTGCGCTGCTTTAATCGTATGAATGACCTGGTAGATGGCTGCAGCATTACGGGGCAGATTCTTCTTGATGGCAACAATATTTATGATCGTACGGTCGAAGTGGCTGACTTACGCCGTCGCGTGGGTATGGTTTTCCAAAAGCCTAACCCTTTCCCCAAATCGATCTATGAAAATGTTGCGTACGGTTTACGTATTCAAGGCATCAACAAAAAGCGTGAAATTGACGAAACCGTCGAATGGGCGCTCAAATCTGCAGCGCTCTGGGAAGAAGTCAAAGACCGATTGCATGAGAGTGCGTTAGGTATGTCGGGCGGTCAGCAGCAACGTTTGGTTATCGCTCGCACCATTGCGGTAAAACCTGAGGTCTTGCTGCTTGATGAGCCAGCTTCTGCTCTGGATCCTATTTCCACGCTGAAGATTGAAGAGCTCATCCATGAGCTGAAGAACGACTTCACGATTGTTATCGTAACCCACAACATGCAACAGGCAGCACGTGTTTCAGACTATACTGCTTTCATGTATATGGGTGATCTCATTGAGTTTGGTGTAACCGATACCCTGTTCACCAATCCAGAGAAGAAGCAGACCGAAGATTACATTACAGGACGATACGGCTAAGCGCTGTTCTCTCTAATTGCAGTCTGTAAAATAACTAATATGACGGAGTACCAAAATCGTGGAACTCAATAAGGACAACTTTTCTACCCATATCTCTCAACAGTTCAATGATGAACTGGAGCAGATCCGTACCGAACTTCTCACGATGGGTGGTATTGTTGAGCGTCAGGTTCATGACGCCATTGAAGCCCTCCTAACAGGAGACGCAGAGCTCGCAGAGCAATCGCGCCGTGTTGACAAGCAGACCAATGAAATGGAGCTGATGATCGATGAGCGCTGCACCACCATTATTGCTCGTCGCCAACCCGCTGCTAGCGATTTACGCCTGATTGTTGCGATATCAAAAGCCGTCAACGATCTGGAGCGTATGGGTGATGAAGCCAGTCGTATCTGCCGCCATGCGATTGAGCTGGTGGAAGAAGGTGAATCCCAACGCGGCTACCAAGAGATCCGCCACATCGGTAACCTTGTCCGCTCTATGGTAAAAGATGTGCTTACGGCTTTCGCCCGTAATGACACAGAAATGGCTTACCATGTTGCTAAGCAGGACAAAGCCGTTGATCAAGAATACCGTACCGCAATGCGCTCATTGATGACCTATATGATGGAAGACTCTCGCGCCATCTCTAGCTGTCTAAATGTTATATGGGTACTACGCAGTCTGGAGCGTATAGGCGACCACTCCCGTAATATGGCTGAGCATTTGATCTATCTGGTTAGCGGCACAGATGTACGCCACCAATCACTTTCAGAAATGAAGCAGACCATTGGTGTTAGCGACGACGACCAATAGCTACCTGCATACCTTGCAATAAAGCGTGCCGGTTATTTGCCGGCCGCTTTCATATTTCTTATAAGGGCTTGTAAGCTCATCTCCCCCCCCCATCAAGCTCGCCTCGTTTCTCCAAAAGTTTTAGATCTGTTTGCCGATAACATCTAGACCAGCGATCAGAATAACAACATGAGCTAAGGTCCTAACGATGAGTCGATATATTGTTTATGGGGATCTAAACTGCCCCTATAGCTACGCACTCCACGAGCGTTTGAAACAGCTAGAGCTGTTTGATCAGGTCGAGTATCGCCTAGTGGAGCACGCACAGGATATCGGTCTTTACGGCAATACTCCGGACATGTTAACGGAGCTGGCGAGTGATGTCTTTTCTGTGCGCAGCTATGCCAATGATGTTGCCATTGCGTTGCCGCCTGAACGCCCCGATAGCCGTTTTGCTATTCTATGTGTTATCGCCGCTGAACAAATAAACTCCGACAAAGCTTTTGTGTTTCGTGACCTTTTCTATAAAGCCCTATGGGTGGATGGACTGGATATCGCTAGCCCTACCGTTATCTTTGAGTGCTTGGAAAAAGCAGGATTACCCACCGAGCTTTCTATCGATATGGAGTGCGAGGAGATCTTAGATGAGTGGCAAGATGCGTGGGAAAGTATCTCAACACAATCAAAAGTGCCTGTTATCTTAGCGCCAGATAAACGAAAACTGATCGGCCTTGCCTCAACAGAAGAGTTACAGGCGTTTTTACAAGGCAGCGATAGTCAAATCGAATTTGATTCTCGTCAGAGTCAGAAATACTCGGATCGCCACAACATTGCCGTTTTCGCAAGCGATGGTATTTCGCCTGTATGGCAAGTGATGGATGCACTACGTGCCGATTATAACCTGCTGTTACCTGCATCCCTTCAAGATTTAAAGCAGCACCTAGAATCCCCTGAACAAACACCGGACCTTATACTGATTCATGCCAATGATGATGGCCTTAACAACCTATTGATGTGCCAGCGACTCATTCAAAAGATTCACAATGCCTTTATCCCCATCGCCTTAATTGGTGCACCAAACGATGACCAATTAGAACTGCAAGCTTATGCTAATGGCGCATCGGATTACATTATTGAGGGTCGGGTAGCGGGGATCGTACGTGCCCGAATTCGCATGATGCTGGAGCTGAAACGCTCCCGGGATATTTTAGAGCGTTCTGCACGTATAGATGGCTTAACGGGCGTTAATAACCGTCGCGAGTTTGAGAAAATTTTGGAGATGGAATGGCGACGTAGCTCCCGAACACGGCAGCCTCTCTCGCTCATTATGGTCGATGTCGATCACTTTAAAGCCTTTAACGACCGCTACGGCCATTTAGCCGGTGATAGCTGCTTGCGCCGCCTGGCAACCACAATGGCCAGTGTCGTCAATCGCTCCCATGATGCCGTGTGTCGTTATGGTGGGGAAGAGTTTGTTGTCTTACTTCCTGATACCGATAAAGCTGGCGCGAAAAAGGTCGCGAATGCCATACGGGATCAAGTGATGGCGCTAGGTATCACGCATGATCGTTCCAGTACAGGCTTAGTGGTTACTGTCAGCCAAGGTGCTGCTACGATGGTGCCCTCTTCCGCTAACAGCCCACATGAGCTAGTGGAGCTTGCTGACAAAGCGCTCTATAAGGGGAAAAAATCGACCAGAAACTGCGTCATTGTTGCCGCGTGAAAGACGAGTGCCTAGGTATACTCTGCAAAAGGGGGAAAGCGCTTGATAAGCTCTTCACGACCTAACTCCCGCAGAAGGTTAATATTACGCTCAGGGATAGCATCTGGATCTGGGTAATGAGCCAACACTCTCTCCATCTGCCCCTCCCTGATAATATGCACCATAGGAAAAGGGGAGCGATTAGTCCAATGACTCAAGTCCTCTGCTGCAACACCTGCAAACTGGTAGTTGGGATGAAAGCTTGCTAACTGAAATGTGCCTTCCAAACCAGACACTTTCAATAGATTTTCAAAGACCGCCAACATATCCAAATAATCATAAAAGTCGGTCAAGGCCTTGGGCATAATCACTAACGAGGTCGCTATATCGACTTCGTTGGCTTTCTGGATCTTTTCCAGCTCAGATAAGAAAGCATGGGCTAAGTCCTCTTCGGATTGTCCCTCTGTGACGGCGTAACGCAACGTATCTTTTTTAACGACAGGCGCAGCAAACGGGCACAAATTCAACCCAACGACCATGGTCTCAACCCACTGGCGGGTCAGTGCTTCGACTTCTTCAACTGTGTATAGAGAACTTTGATTTTGCATGTCCGCATCCTAATTGAATCAATGTCATCGTGCCAGACTAAGATATTGTTTCACGGCAGATAAGGGTAAAATAAATAACAGTTTGTATAAGGAAGTCGTTGTGCCAATCCCTACAGCTCTGACATCGATGAATTTTGATACGCGTTGGACAGCGTTAAGGCGCTTAAGCCGTATTCATGCGCCACTTTGCTGGCAGCGCTGGTTAACAGACCGAGCATCACTAACCCAGCATTTGATTCAAGCCAGTGAAGGGCACTTTAGGGTCGAAGTGGTGCGACAAGGATGGGCAAGACCTACCCGCTCGGAAGCATCAGCGTTGGGCATCTCTTTTCGACAACTCGCCCTGATTCGTGAAGTTCGCCTGATGGGCAAAGAACAAACCTGGGTGTATGCCCGATCAGTGATTCCGGCATCAACACTCACAGGTAAAGAGCGCCAACTCAATCATGTCGGTTCGCGCTCTCTGGGTAGCGTACTTTTTAGAGACCCTACCATGAAACGAGGGCCGTTAGAGATCAGCCGCTTATCCCTTCCTGAAGATCAATCCGTGTGGGCTCGCCGCTCAAAGTTTTATCTGTCAGGCAAGCCATTATTAGTGTGCGAGGTTTTTCTCCCAGCGCTGGAGCAGGTAAACTACCGCCCATAAGTCTCTTAGGTAAAAACCATGGAAGATACTCACGCTAATTCTTCACTGTCTTTACGAGAACGGTTGGCAATTTATATCGATCTCACACGATTTGATCGCCCCATTGGTAGTTACTTGCTGCTATGGCCTACTTTATGGGCACTATGGATTGCATCAGATGGCGTCCCCGACATCAAACTGCTAATCATCTTTATCGGTGGGGTTTTCCTAACTCGTTCAGCCGGCTGCGTGATCAACGACTTTGCCGACCGAAAGATTGACGGCCATGTTAAACGCACCGCCGCACGCCCCTTGGCAACAGGTAAAATAAGTAGCAAAGAAGCCTTAGCGCTGTTTGCCTTTTTAATGATAAGCGCGTTTATTTTGGTGTTATTCACCAATACAATGACAATAGCCATGTCCTTTGGCGGCCTATTTCTGGCATCACTTTATCCCTTTATGAAGCGCCACACCCACCTTCCCCAAGTGGTCCTTGGTGCCGCTTTTGGTTGGGCGATCCCAATGGCATTCACCGCCGTCAGTGAAGACGTACCTACCATCGCCTGGTTAATCTATATTGCAAAAATTCTTTGGACGATTGCCTACGACACGATGTATGCCATGGTGGATCGTGATGATGATCTAAAGATTGGCGTCAAATCAACAGCCATTTTGTTTGGCGATTTAGATAAGCTCATTGTCGGTATACTTCAGATATTAACCCTCGTTATTTTGGTCATCGTAGGCCTACAGTTGTCCATATCATTGCCCTACTATATTGGCGTTGCTGTAGCAGCTGGACTCTTTTGCTACCAACAGTGGCTAATTCGGAGTCGCGAGCGCGAGGCATGTTTTAAAGCCTTTTTAAATAATCACTATGCAGGAATGGTCGTATTTGTCGGTATATTGATTCACTATATGACAATTTAGTATCACCCTGTAACATTATTGTCATAAAAAATGTTTGTAATACTCCCGTCTTATTTTAAGCGTAGAGGCGGCTAATATGTCTGCAAGCAAACAAGTACTTATCGTCGATGACGAAGCACCCATCCGGGAAATGATCGCGGTAGCTCTCGAAATGGCCGGTTATGACTGTCTGGAAGCAGAGAGTGCCCAAGAAGCACATGCCATGATCGTAGATCAAAAGCCCGATATGATTCTGCTGGATTGGATGATGCCCAACATGAGTGGTATCGAACTGGCTCGCCGACTGCGCAAAGATGAAGTCACCGCTGATATCCCTATTATTATGCTTACCGCAAAAGGTGAGGAAGAAAACAAAGTTAAAGGGCTGGAAGCAGGCGTAGATGACTACATCACTAAGCCTTTCTCTCCTCGCGAGTTGGTTGCACGACTTAAAGCCGTTCTACGTAGAGCAACACCAAAAGGAATAGAAGAGCCCGTATCTGTCGAGGGCCTAACCCTTGATCCTATCTCACACAGAGTAACCGCTAACGAAAAACCAATAGAGCTTGGCCCGACTGAGTTTCGTCTGCTACAGTTCTTTATGACCCACCAAGATCGTGCCTACTCCCGTGGCCAGTTATTAGATATGGTATGGGGAGGGAATGTTTATGTTGAAGAACGTACCGTAGATGTACATATCCGCCGACTGCGTAAAGCTTTAGGCGCTCAACATGACCACTTGGTACAAACAGTTCGAGGAACAGGCTATCGTTTTTCTACACAAGTTGCCTGATTTTTCGCTAGGACGTTGCTAATCAATGCAAAAATCCCGACATGCCGCTATAAGTAGCTTGCTTATCATCACGGTGGTTACCGCTACATTAGGCCTCGCTGTAGGCTCTATGAGCTGGGGGTTGGTTATTGGTTTGCTGATATGGGCAACCATTCAAATTCGCCATATGGAAAAACTTCAAAGCTGGCTACACGACTCTAGTGAACCTTCCCCTCCAGAAGCTACAGGCCACTGGGGCGATATTTTTGATGATCTCGCACGCTTACAAAAACGTTATAAAAAACGGACTAGGGAACTAAAGGATGTCATCGTCCGTTTCCAACAATCATCCTCAGCGCTAACGGATGCTGTCGTAATTATTGATAATCAGAATAATTTAGAGTGGTGGAACCGTTCTGCAGATCACTTACTAGGCTTAAAATCCGTATCAGACCGGGGTAAGCCAGTTATGAACTTGCTTAGAGACCCTCGTTTTATACGTTATTATCGAAAAGGTAACTATGAAGAGCCTTTGCAGCTATCTAGCCCCATCAATAGTGAATTAGTACTGCAATACCATATTACAGAGTTTGGTATCAGCGACCGTCTGTTGGTCGCCCGAGATATAACACGCCTAGTGAGACTGGAGCAGACCCGTCAGGACTTTGTTGCCAATGCCTCCCATGAGCTTCGCACCCCACTCACCGTTATCCGTGGCTATCTTGAAACCTTCTTAGACCAAGAGCTGCCCAAACCGATGAATCGCGCTCTGACGCAAATGCAAATACAAGCTACACGCATGGAAAGCCTGGTTGCTGACTTGTTACTGCTATCTCGCCTAGAAGCCAGCCAGCATATACCGGATGAGAACCCTATTCATATTCATAAAGTCTTAGAGGCTATTCGTACTGATGCTCTCCTACTTTCCGGTGATAAGCATCATACAATTTCACTAGAAGTCGAATCGAATCACGACCTGCTAGGCCAAGCTCAAGAACTACACAGCGCCTTCTCAAACTTGGTGTTTAACGCTGTGCGCTATACTCCGGAAAATGGACATATAACCATCCGGTGGTGGGTTGATCTAGAGGGTGGGCATGTTTCCGTTTCAGACGATGGCTTAGGGATTGACTCCATTCACATCCCAAGACTCACTGAGCGCTTTTATCGTGTGGATGAGGGCCGTTCATCCTCTACTGGGGGAACAGGCTTAGGGCTGGCGATCGTCAAACATGCCCTGCAAAGGCACGGCGCTCGCCTAACCATAGAGAGTAAAATTGGCTATGGCAGCACGTTTATCTGCCACTTCCCTGTGGACATGCTGACAACCCATTAGTGAGCGCTTGCTCGCTCAACATGTTCCTCAATCCAATAGAGTGTTGCCCCAATCACCGCCGCTGGCATAACAATCAAGTTAACTAAAGGAATCATCATTCCCAACTGAACCAATGCGCCAAAGCTGACAGATGTCAGTCGCCTTTCGGCCAGCATTATCTTCATCTGACGGAAGCTCACCTTGTTGTTATCCATCGGATAATCACAATACTGAATTGCCATCATCCAAGCTCCGAAAAGAAACCAAAGAAAAGGCGCAATCACATTGATGATCGGAATAAAACTGAAGATCAGCAGTAAAAACAATCGTGGAATGTAATAAGCCATTTTCGCCAACTCACGCTGCAGAGCCCTAGGGATCATCGCAATTAGCCCTTTCCAACCCTCGTCCTGCATCACTGCACCACGCTTCATTTTCTCTACTTTTTCAGAAAGAAAACCATTAAAAGGCGCAGCAATAAGATTCGCGACTAATGAGAAACCGTAATAAACAAAAACCAAAACCAGCAATGCAAATAACGGCCACAAGAGCCAATCTAAAAAAGATAACCAAGAAGGCAGTTTCGACAACCAAAAGTTAACCCATCCATCAAACTCATTCACCAAGAGCCAGATCGCACCGGAAAAGAGAAAGATATTGATGATCATGGGAATCAGTACAAAACGTCGAATACCAGGTTCAGGAAGCATACTGAAGCCTCTCAGTAAATAACCACTACCTTTAACAGGATTACCTTTCATTTTTTCTCCTACGCTAAAAAATGCACTGCAAATCGAATCACAATGGCGATCAACATCATACCTAAGCCGGTGCGGTTAACTTTGAATTCCACGACGTTATAAGCAATGGTCGGTTGCCAAAACATGATTAAAGACTTGAAGTCTTTCGTTCTCCCGGCGTACATCGCCAACGACACTAAAAAAACCAGCAGGCCGCCCCAAAACAGAATCGTTTCTAGTATTGCTAGATAGTACATAAATGCTCTCTTACAAATATCCCCAAATGTGAGGCAACTAGCCTACCAGAATTGCTTTGTTCAAGCTGCAACGTTAGTCTCTGTGACATTGCCACTTTGGCCGCAGTTCCCTATTTTTCAAACAGGTGATAATAATGAAAGCGATTCGTATACATGCTTTTGGTGGTCCTGAGTCATTAGTTTATGAGGATATCTCCGAACCCCAGCTGAAAGCTGGAGAGGTCCTTGTACAAACGCATACCGTTGGGGTTAACCCCATTGATTGGAAGACCTGTAGCGGTGGCGGAGCAGCACCCTTTATTGGTGACCTTCCCTTTGTACCAGGCTGGGAGTTTTCAGGGCACGTGATTGCCTGTGGGAGCGACGTGAGTGGCTTTACCTCTGATGATGGTGTATTTGGTTTCGTACGCTTTCCCGAAGCCGCTGGCTGTTACGCCGAACAGATTGCCGTGCCTGCCGAACAGATCTCTTTGCTCCCACCCTCGGTTGACTTAAAACTGGCGGGTGGATTAGCGCTAGCGGGATTAACGGCTTGGCAAGCGCTCTTCGATAAAGGAGCACTTAAGCCTAAACAAAAGGTTCTAATTATCGCTGCCGCTGGTGGCGTTGGGCACCTAGCGGTTCAACTAGCCAAATGGAAAGGTGCTCATGTTACCGGTACGGCCTCTTCAAGCAATCATGACTTCCTAACATCTATTGGATGCGATGAAGTGTTAGACTATCACCAAGCGGACAGCCTGAGTGGTGATCGTCGCTTTGATCTTATTATCGATGGTGTCGGTGGTGATACAGGTATCGACGCAGTTGAATATCTGGCTGAGGGTGGGTGCTTAGTGACGCTACCTAGCGTTACAAAAGATGCGGTAATTGCCGCAGGTCAGGCGAAAGGCAAACAGGTTTTACCCATTCGAGTAGAACCTAATGCCCAACAGTTATCCATACTGGCAAGCTTAGTAGCAGAAGGTGAGTTAAAAATGCACCTAGCCACAAGTTACTCTCTTTCAGAAGCGGCACAAGCGTTCAAGGATATTGCCTCAGGACATACCCGAGGCAAGGTCGTTTTAACCGTATCCCAGCCAACGCTATAGCGTATTACCTTTATCGGCTTGAGAAGCTTCGCACGGTATTAACGGCTGATTGTAGATAGCGACTACGATCAGCCTTATCATCTATTTCAACCGCCAACACTTTAATCAGCTCAGCAATTTTATTTCGATAAACACCATGCTGTGCTTTCCATTGCTCATAAGCCTCATCAAATACTATACCCGCTGCTGGCCCGATAAACTCAGCTAAACCTTCTTGTAGCTGATCCATTAACGCTCGCAACTCGGCCTCGGATTGTGGTCTTGCCGCTTTAGCCGTATTACCCCCTGCTTGTGCTTGTACCACAGGCGGCTCACTTGCCTGAGGAGAAAGCACCTGCTTAGCTATTTTCGGCAAAGCTGAACGTGCACTGGTATTGATCAACGCTAAGTTCACATCTTTATCGGTTAACAATACCAAGATGGTTTCATCTGCGACGTGATAACCAATCAATAGGTTCTCTTCTAACTCGATATTGATCTCTTTATGGTCCCCACCCATGCCTTCAACCGCCATAAAAATCTGGTTGATAACACGGCAAGCTCCCACCATATTTTCTTCCAAAATATCTGGGAAGGTCGATGCCTGCTTTTCATCGCCTTTGAGTATGAAGCTATGATGGATACCACCAAAAAGTTCTAAGTCTTTCAGTATTTTATCCATATCTCATCAGCCCCATTGCAACAAGTCATCAACTTGCTGCTTTAATGCTCTTACCGATACCCGGTTTGAAGACTGAATTCCCAGAGCCTGCTCCCCGCCTAAGAAAACCGATAGGTTATCCTCTGTATTGCTTTTCAAAATAATACTTTGAACTTGCCCGAGATCCGAAACCTCTTCAAATACTTTGACAACACCAGCAACAAAACCAACAAAGTCATTCACCTCGCTAGTTTCAATGGAAGAGGTGACGATATCGCCCATTTCATCTGTCAAAACAGCGCCACGGACACCCTTAAAGTTCATTACATCATCTATGATAGAGTCCTTCATTACGACCTCTTCTCCCAGATATTCCTGAATAGCAAAGTGGGTGTCGTCCGTTTCCTCCTCCACTTCATCAAAGGTTATCTCGCTATCCCTTTGCGCTGCTTGATTGATCAGTTCCGACCATTCGCTATACTCTGTTTTCCCTCTGAGTAGCTCCTCAACCAGAGGTAATACGCTGCCCGCCCGGCGTGCATCGATAAAACGAACTGGCGCATCGATACCCATCTCCTGCAATGTTTGTTCGTACTCCAGCAGTGTTGGGTGGTCCCTTAAGTCTGAGCGGGTTACCCCCACGATGACTTGTTTTCGAGCAATTAACTCAGAGAACTCATGGGCATAGTAGCGTAAGTCCTTCATGGGATAATTGCGTGTGTTATCCACTAGAAACACAATACCAGCACAATCTGCAGCTAGGTTGTTCGCTAGTAAATCCCACATAAACTTGAAACGAGCCTGTCCCGGCGTGCCATAAAGCTGAACCACTTCCTGATCACTGAGTGTGAGCGATCCATAGTCCATTGCAACCGTAGTGGTCGCCTTTCTTAAGCCCGTCATGTCAGAAGCTTTTGCTTCTGTTTCGATATTCTTATGCTCATCGCTTATCGAGCGAATAGCGGAAGTCTTACCTGCCCCTACTGGGCCAATAAAGAGTAATTTATGATAGTCCATGCGCAGCAGCCCTGCGATTCGTTCTTGGGCGAACGAAAGCAGCTAATATTATTATTGTGTGAACGCGCTCACTCAATTGAAATCGCGTCAGTGTTCTGCAAGAAGTGTTATTCAGCAGAGATTAAAAAATAGCCTATAAGTCTAAAGAAATGAAGTTCTTAGTGAAATAAGTGTCAACATAGGTTGTAAAAGCACAAAAACTGTTACTTATTGGCTACAAAAAAACTGTTGCTGTTTCATTAACAAGCGACACCCTTCTCCACGGATATTACGGTCCCAGCAATAATATTTAGCCCAAGATTTATCATCTTCTGTTGGCTTCTCACGATAAGGCGGCACGCCTTCACAGAAATCCGGGCTTGCTTTGGCTACACTAAGGCAAGCTCTAAGAAAAATACCTTGATTAACAGTACAACTAAATCCTAAACAGCCATCAAACGAGTGAAGGGTTTTATCTAAGCATGCCTGTTGGTCATTCTCTTGCCCAAACAGCCTACCGCTTTTTTTAAATTCCGCTGTTTGGTAAGCACGGTCTGCATTAAAGTCTGCCAGCCAGCTTTCCCGGTTGAGCCAGCCCAACACACTTAGCACGACGATAATACCCAGAGAGATAAGCAGTATTTTTTTCAAAGTTAGATATCCCTATAGCTTTATCTGCGAGGTCTATAAAGCCCAATTACGGTCATAAAAACACCCAATACGGATAACAGCATTCCCCCATTCACAAACAGAGGGTAACGTGCCATATAGGGTATAAACGGCTGTTTATTTTGCATATCACACATGAGATTTTGGTAGTCAAAAGAACCACCTATATCCAAACAATCGTCCACCAATGATTGTTCATACATATACCCCCCCATTAATGCAAGGCAAGGTATTATCAATAACGTGAGTCCAAGTTTTAACATTAGGCGTCGTCACTAATTCCAATATTACTAACGCCCTCATTACGAGCGAGCACTCTCAAGTTTTGAATAAACGCTTTGTCCATTTGCTTCACCTGGGTGAGACGCTCAACAACTTCTTCTTGAAATTCATCTTCCTGGAGCATCAGTTCATGATTGGTAATAAACCGGATGATCTCCTCATCCGACATCTGATCATCACCTTCTGAAACCTCAATAAACATCGCGACACACTCTCGGGATACATTACCAACGGCTACCGCTTCATCAACATCCGCTTCTAGGATGCATACCAGCGTAGAGTAGAGAGAGACCACGGCATCCAATGCAGGTGAAGCGCCATACATTTCAAAAGTATCAAGGTCAGGCATGTTGGCTTCTACTTTATCCAACTGCACCTCAAAGTTCATTTGAGCACCACCAGGTATCAGTGACTGCCAGACACCATCCAGAATGGTTTCCAGCTGTTTGAAGTCACCAAACTCCACCAGCTTGCTAAAGAGTGCAAAATTAGGAAACTGCCGTTCGGTCAATGCTGCACAGTAAGCAGCTAACTTCTTATGATCCAATGAACGCAGTTGCGACTCTACTGGCAATCTATCTGTCATGTCAGGTCCCGTGTTGATGGTTAACTAGGCCTATTGTAAGCCTTTTCAATGATTTTGCAGCCTTCCTGCGTAGTAAACCGGTGGAAATACGGATAAATATAACGGGATATTGTTGTTATACTTTTGATCAGTGACCACTTTATTAACAAACTTGCCAGAACGAGAAGAATAATGCAGAGCAATTTTCTAAGTCTGAGCGTCAGACTACTCGATAGTCTCAGTGAATGGACTGGCCGGATCATATCCTGGCTGACCCTACTGATGGTTATTGTTACTTTTGTCATTGTTGTCATGCGCTATGTGTTCGAAACCGGTAACATCGCGCTTCAAGAATCGATTATCTACATGCATAGTTTTGTCTTCCTATTAGGGGCCGCGTATACCCTAAAGCATGATGGACATGTACGCGTTGATATCTTTTACCGGCCGCTCAGTGAGCGCGGTAAAGCGATTATCAATATCATCGGTATCCTCTTTTTGCTTTTCCCTGTGACCTTATTTATTGGCTATATCTCATGGGAATATGTAGCAACCTCTTGGTCTCTTATGGAAGGCTCTCAGGAAGCTGGAGGTATTGAGTACCGCTATATACTGAAATCCGCCTTAATTGCGATGCCCATCTTAATGGTGCTGCAAGGTATCGCTGAATTGTTCCGCTGTATACTCGTGCTATCCGGACAGGGGCATTTGCTTGAAGAAGATGTCACGGAGCATGCAATATGATTGAGTACCTTTCTTTATTTCTATTCCTTGCTGCCGTTTTTGTCTTATTAATGGGCTACTCGGTTGCTTTCTCCTTGGCAGGTACAGGTCTTGTCTTTGCGGGTATCGGTGCTTTAACAGGGCATTTTGATAGTGTGTTCCTTGAGGCGATTCCCAACCGGTTGTTCGGCGTTATGAACAACGAGGTACTGGTCGCCGTTCCTCTATTTGTCTTTATGGGCGTTATGCTGGAGAAGTCGAAGATAGCGGAAGAGCTGCTAGATACGATGTCCATTTTGTTTGGGCCTATGCGAGGTGGTTTAGGTATATCCGTAACAGTCGTAGGTATGCTGTTAGCCGCCAGCACAGGGATTGTGGGAGCAACCGTTGTGACCATGGGGCTTCTATCACTACCTACCATGCTACGTCGTGGTTATGATCCTAAAGTTGCGACCGGGGTGATCTGTGCTTCCGGTACGCTGGGACAGATTATTCCACCGTCTATCGTTTTAGTTTTACTGGGCGATGTGATCAGCTCAGCGTACCAGCAATCGCAAATCGACCAAGGGATTTTCTCACCTGAAACCGTGACCGTTGGTGATCTGTTTTTGGGTGCCTTGATTCCTGGCTTATTACTGGTAGTCGCTTATATCCTTTATATTATATTTAAGGCTGTCGTATCTCCCAGTTCCGTCCCTGCTATCCCTCAAGAGGAGCGCGATGCAGTTGAAAATATCTGGGGTAAAGTGCTTACCGTTCTATTTCCCCCGATTCTTCTTATCGGCTTGGTACTAGGCTCGATTCTTGGTGGTCTAGCGACACCAACCGAAGCAGCCGCGGTTGGTGCCGTTGGTGCTATCATTCTTTCTATGGCTAAACGCAGCTTCTCCCTCAGCGTACTGCAAGAAGTGATGCGCTCTACGACGCAAGTCAGCTCTATGGTATTCATCATATTGGTGGGTGCTTCTATCTTTTCTCTCGTTTTCCGCGGATTCGGTGGCGATGATATGGTGAGAGACTTCCTAACCGACCTGCCTGGTGGTGTATGGGGTGCACTGGCCGTCGTTATGTTGGTGATGTTCCTTTTAGGTTTCTTCTTAGACTTTATTGAGATCACTTTCGTGGTTGTTCCCATCGTTGCCCCAATTCTTTTGGCAATGGGGCTCGATCCTGTCTGGTTAGGCATTATGATTGCTCTGAACTTACAGACCTCCTTCCTGACACCACCCTTTGGCTTTGCACTCTTTTATCTTCGCGGTGTGGCGCCTGAGTCTATTAGTACGATGCAGATTTATAGGGGTGTTGTACCTTTCATCATTATTCAGCTCTGTATGCTGGGACTCCTTGCCTTGTGGCCAAGCTTGGCAACTTGGCTGCCTGAAGTCGTCTATGGCTGATAGATAAAACCTGATAACTAACTTAAATACCCGCATCGTTCGATGCGGGTATTTTTTTATATGCGATACAATACGTGAGTTGGATATCGCAGATAATTCTTCTCGTTAGGTCTGTTGGGTGGTCGCTCAAACGCAAAAAACCCTGCCAAGGCAGGGTTTTTAAAGGACTGTAAGAGAGCGTTTAAACTCTCAACAGGTAACCTATTACAGCGGGTTACGTGCGTTCAAGTATGCCTGTTCAGAAACTTGATGCCACTTGGTCGCCTGATCACGGAACTTAACAAACGAGTCGAATACTTTCTTTGTCTTCTCATCATTCGCAGCTTCTTCAGATACGACTTTATCAGACAGATCTTTGAGCTTCTGCAGCACTTCATCAGGGAACTTACGCAATTCAACATTGTGCTCGTTTACCAACTGCTCCAACGCACGGTTGTTCTTCGCTGTGAAGTCCGCCAGCATATCTTGGTTAGCAACGCGAATCGCATTACGTACAATAATCTGCAGATCAGCAGGCAGCTTTTCAAACGCTTCTTTGTTGATAAAGCATTCCAGCGTTGTACCTGGCTCATGCCAGCCTGGGTAGTAGTAGTATTTAGCCGCTTTGTGCAGACCAAACGCTACATCATTGTAAGGACCTACCCACTCTGTGGCATCGATTGCACCAGACTGTAAAGATGGGAAGATCTCACCACCTGGCAACAGGACAGGGGTACCGCCTGCACGCTTAAGCACTTCGCCACCTAAACCTGGGATACGCATTTTCAGACCTTTCAGGTCGTCAGCAGTATTAATTTCTTTGTTGAACCAACCGCCCATCTGCACACCAGTATTACCCGCAGCGCCTGGGACCAAGCCAAATTCAGCATAGATCTCTTCCCATAGCTCCATTCCGCCGCCATGGTACAACCAGCTGTTCATTTCCTGAGCAGTCAAACCGAAAGGTACAGCAGCGAAAAATTGAGCAGCACGACTCTTACCTTTCCAATAATATGAGGCCCCATGCCCCATTTCAGCGGTTCCACGTGATACCGCATCGAAGATCTCCAATGCACCTACCAGTTCTTTCGCTCCGTATACTTTTACCTGTACACGGCCACCGGTCATCTCACCGATCAGTTTTGCTAGATTGTTAGCACCTGTTCCCAGACCAGGGAAGTTTTTTGGCCAGGTGGTAACCATTTTCCATTTAAATTCTGGCGCAGCTTTGGCAGCCGTAGACATTAGAGCACCGGTTGCTACCGTCGCAGCTCCAGCACTTTTAAGAAATTAACGACGCTTCACTAGGTCTACTCCCTTTATTGTTTTTAATGAGTATAGCGGATTGAACATAGCATGCACTATAAGCCCCTGCAATGACTCGGAACAGCTCTTTTATTACGTACGTGGTAATACCCAGAAGTTATCACCCATGCCAACAAGATACGCCTAACCTATTCTGACAAATAAGATTTTTTGTAAAATTACCCTGTCACTTGTTTCGTTGTTATACTTGCTTAACAATGACACTATCCAATGAGATTCGTACTTGAACTCTGCAAATTTACTAAAATCCATTACCGATGCGCGCCCAAAGCTTCGCAAGTCAGAGCAGAAGGTCGCGGACTTTGTTTTGGCGAATCCTCAGGATGTCATTCACATGCGGATTGTTGACTTAGCCTCTGAAGCGAATGTCAGCGAACCTACCGTCGTACGCTTTTGCCGTGCTTTACATTACGATGGCTTTCAGGACTTTAAACTGACGCTAGCCCAAGGGCTTGCCAGTAACGCCAGTTTTGAGCAGTTTTCATTAGATTCCAAAGATACGGTATCCGAGTTTAAACAAAAGATTTTTGATTCTATGATCGGAAATCTGATCCACATCCGCGACCAACTAGAACCCAACACGCTAGAAAGCGCCATTGACGCTCTTGTTAAAGCAAAGCGGATTGAGTTTTATGGATTTGGTGCCTCTGCTGCTGTTTGTAGTGATGCGCAGCATAAGTTTTATCGACTGCAAATTTCTGCTGCCGCTTATTCCGATCCACATATGCAAACAATCTCCGCGGTATCGATGGTTCCGGGGGATGTCGTTGTCGCTATATCCCAAACAGGGCGAACAAAAGATCTTTTGCATACGGTCAAGCTAGTGCGCGATACCGGCGCAACCGTCATATCATTGTGCCCAAGCAACACTCCGCTAGCTGAACTGGCTACACTGCCCATCCATATTGATGTAGAAGAAGATAAAGACCTCAGTACATTAATGTCTTCACGGGTTCTTCACTTAGTGGTAATTGATGTATTAGCGGTAGGCGTAGCTATGCGCTTAGGCCCAGCACTGCTAGATCACCTTAAAACGATTAAGCGCAGCCTACGCAGTTTACGACAGAATGACAGACGGATGCTTACACGCCGCCCAGATAATATCTAATCTCCGTTTTAGCTTTAACAAAACTGCAACTTCCCCTCGCTATATTCCTCACTGGTTGAAATCTGACCAATTTTTAGTTAAAAAAGAGTTGTTGATGTCTCTTGAGTTTACTGAGGCTAACGATCCTCAGTGCTTTAACTCATTGTATAGCGCGAGGTTGAGATATTATGCTGAATCAAAAAACAGCCACCCTGAGTCATGTACAGATCGAGGTTATTGATACATTGATCGGTTTTGAGGAAGAGGAAAAAATCCGCAACAAGCAGCAAGCGTCAAAGCGATTACTAGCGGCCCGAAGAGCCATAGAAGCCCACCGTGAAGAGGTTCGTTTATCCAAAGAGATAGACAGGGAAGCTTGGTTTGATGATATCTAGCTACCCTGCCTGAAACCCTGAAGGTTTATCAATCAGGGTAGATAATATTGAGGGGTACAGAACGTCCGCCATCTAATACCAGTGCCGCATGATGACGTTTAAGTTGTCGCGGCTCTGGAACTCCACACGAGTGGGCGATCATTTCAACCTCATGAACCAGATTCTGGTGGAAATGGAAAACCCTTTCCGCTTTTACCTCAGGGACCAAGCCCTGCTGTAAGTCTGGATCATGGGTGGTGATACCTGTAGGACAGGTGTTCTTATTACACTGCAGCGCCTGTATGCACCCTAGCGCGAACATAAACCCTCGGGCACTAACCACAAAATCAGCACCAATACAGATAGCCGCTGCCACATCTGTCGGGTTGATCATTTTTCCGGACACAATGACACGAATCCGACTTCGTAACTCATGTTGTGCCAATTTATTAACAAGAATCGGCAAACTCTCACGTACTGGCAAACCGACATTATCCATCAGCGGCATAGGGGCGGCGCCCGTGCCACCATCAGAACTGTCTAGCGTAATGAAGTCAGGAGCTCGCTCAACGCCTCGTTTAATTACGGCTTCACAGAATTGATCCAGCCAATCTGTCGTGCCTAGCACCAGTTTAAAACCACAGGGCTTACCGGTCACTCGGCGAATTCGCTCTACGGTATCCAGTAAATCATCAATAGAGGCGATATCCGCATGGCGATTTGGACTGATTGACGGCTGCCCTTCTGGAATACCGCGAATTTCGGCAATCGCCTTACTTACTTTTTCGGCGGGCAAGATGCCACCCTTACCCGGTTTTGCTCCTTGAGAAAGCTTGATCTCAAACATCTTCACTTGGCTTATCGCCGCTTTTTCTCTCAATTTGTCATCCGACAGATTCCCTGCTGAATCACGAACACCGTATTTGGCTGTACCAATCTGAAAAACAATGTCACACCCACCTTCAAGGTGAAAAGGCGATAACCCACCTTCCCCTGTGTTCATCCAGCAGCCCGCTTTCGCTGCACCATAAGATAGTGCCTGAACCGCAGGCTTAGAGAGAGCACCATAACTCATACCTGAGATATTAAAAAAAGAGGGAGCATCGTAAGGCTGTTCACAATAAGGTCCGATACGCATCGGCTGCGACTGTGCTGAATCTTCGGACAACGTAGGAAATGGGCAATTAAGAAAATAGTAAGTACCTGGGCGGCGCAGATCACGCGTCGAGCCAAATGCGATGGTGTTATCAAGATTCTTCGCGGCACGATAAACCCAGCTTCTTTGCGCACGGTTAAAGGGTAGCTCCTCCCGATCCATTGCAAAAAAGTACTGGCGAAAAAACTCACCTAAGTGCTCAAAGAGGTAACGAAAACGTCCGATAAGTGGGTAGTTACGCCGAATAGTCTGCGATGTTTGATGCTTATCTTGCCAATACATGACGGCCGCCGTGAGTAATAAACCGGCTACGACAATCAAGAAAATAATACCAACGGTCGCGATAAAGTTAATGGCAAATGAGGTAAGGGTATCGTTCACGGCTAAAACTCCAAAACGCTATGATCTATCTACTAAAGCTAGCATGTAATCACATAAAACAGCGAATTTTTAGTTTCATATCAGCGAAATAGCATCAGGTGGTGGTGATCGTCTCACTTTAGGCGAACTCAATAACGATGACCAACTAACAATCGCGTAACGCACTCCCTCCGTCACCGCTTCCGCTGTATGTAGATAGCGACTATCTGATGGAAAAAAGATCAACATCCCCGCTTTGGGCTTAATCTTATAGCCGAAGTTTTCAAAGGAGATATGTCCACCTTCAAAATCACTATTCAGGTAAAGTAGTAAACTAATATCCCGATCTAAATCTTTTCTCCAGCGCTGACTACTTTCATCAAAATTTTCACTGTCAGCATGCGGCAGATAAAACCCACCGGGGTTGTATTTGAGAAGTTGCGGCTGCTCAAACCAGCTCACTTTATCCTTAACGTGCGGCTCAACCACTTCCAGCAGCGCTTGCTTTACGAATTGATCAAGACGACTCTGGTGTGCAGACATATCAACTCTTTCGGTAACACGCCCTTCATCTACTTTTCGAACCACTTCATCTTCATTGGTGTGTTCTAAATCGACAATAGTTAAACGCTCACTCTCTAACGTTTTAGCCAGCACCACCAGCGCCTGGCATTCATCAGGAGATAAGAAGTTTTCAATGACAACAACCCCATAGGGGGGCTGCCGGTTTGATGCCGAAGAGCCGCAACAGTTTTTAAATCGAAGTCCACTATTGCAAAAACACGCTTCGTTCCTTGAAGGTCTGAAATCATCCCGAAGAGGTTTATCCATAGATCAGCCGCCTAAATATCGTTCCCTTTTAGAAAATTAGACACGATTTTTTAGCACAAAGACAGAGTGATAGCGTTATTTGATCGATCCACATCAGTGAATCTCTTTACGTTCACGGGATAAAATCTCCTGAGCATCCAACGAAGCAATCGAGATACGATGATCAAGGGGTATATCACCACTGACCTGCAAAGCCAGATAGCGCATACAGCAGACTCTCAGAAAAGAGGTAAAGTTACCTAGATCGTGCTCTGCATCGATCGACTCATGATAAAGCCGCGTAATCATCTGCGGGATATTCATATCATCACGCTGCGCAATCGCTTCAAGCACTGACCAGAAATAGTTCTCTAAACGAATACTGGTCACCATACCATCGACGCGTAACGAGCGTGTGCTACTCGTCCAAAGATTCGAATCAGCCTGAATAAAAAGCTTACACATCGATACCCCCACATTAAGTCGTTATGTTATCTCGCAACCCACACACTCAGAGACAGCGGCAGGTTGCGACACCCCTTATCAATGGCTATCAGCTAAGTAAAGCCATAAACTGGGCGAGCCAAGCTGGATGAGCAGGCCATGCAGGAGCCGTTACTAAGTTACCATCTGTTACCGCCTCGGCAACATCAATCTCTGCAAAACGCCCACCCGCACTAACAACTTCAGGCTTACAGGCAGGATACGCAGAGCAAAGCTTGCCCTCAAGCACCCCAGCCGCCGCCAGCAGTTGTGCACCATGGCAGATTGCCGCCACTGGTTTATTCGTCACGAAAAAATGTTTTACCATCTCGACAACTGTTGCATCTAATCTTAAGTACTCGGGAGCACGGCCTCCCGGAATCACCAAAGCATCATAGGTAGTCACATCAACCTCATCGAAAGAGGCGTTCAGCATAAAGTTATGACCACGCTTTTCTGTGTAGGTCTGATCACCTTCAAAGTCATGAATCGCCGTAACCACCGTATCTCCCTTTCGCTTTCCGGGACACACCGCATCAACCGAATGGCCGACCGCCATCAACGCCTGAAAAGGCACCATGGTTTCGTAATCTTCTGTAAAGTCACCCGTAATCATCAAAATCTTTTTATTATTCATATCGTTACTCCGATGCTTTGACTAAACCACTGTTGCCAACACAGCAACCGCTCTTAACGCATAGAAAAGATAACAAGGAGATATGAATTACAGGTATTACGGGAATACTACATGAGTAATATGAGGAAAAAGATTAGCTATATGGGATAGAAAAGCCTAACTCGGTTGAAGCGAATTAGGCTTTTTATGGGTTAGCAAAGGGCATCATAATGAAATTAAAAACAATCCACTGTTTTTATTCTTTCAGAGATAGACCGCTAAGCACTTCCCGAAAGCTGTTCAAACCGGCCTCAAGATTTTCGATAATCTCTTCGGCCAGCTCATCCGGCTCAGGCAGGTTATCTAAATCGGTCAGGCTTTTGCCTTTTAGCCAGAAGATATCCAAACTGGTTTTATCCCGCGCCAGCAGCTCCTCAATAGGATATTTCCGCCAGCGGCCTTCGGGGTTATTTTCTGGGTGCCACGTCTCTTCGCGCTGAGCAGGGTTTTGCGGGTTGTAGCAGGCAATAAAGTCGGCCAAATCCTCAAAGCGCAGCGGCTTTTTCTTTAGCGTATGGTGAATATTGGTGCGGTAATCGTAGAACCAGACTTCCTTCGTCCACGGCTCTGGACTTGCTGGCTTATTATCAAGGAACAGCACATTCGCCTTAACGCCATTGGCGTAGAAAATTCCTGTTGGCAAACGCAAAATGGTATGAAGATTAGTATTTTCTAACAGCTTCTTACGAATGGTTTCGCCTGCGCCACCTTCAAATAACACGTTGTCCGGCACCACAATCGCTGCCTTACCGGTGGTTTTCAACATACTGCGAATATGCTGCACAAAGTTCAGCTGTTTGTTAGAGGTGGTCGCCCAAAAATCTTGGCGGTTGTAGGTTAGCTCATCGGTTTCCTGCTCGCCCTCTTCGTTGGTAAAGCTCATGGCGCTTTTCTTACCAAATGGCGGGTTGGCCAGCACATAGTCCACATTAACTGGGCTGGCCGCGATCAGTGCATCATTGGGGGATACAAGGCTCTCACCGTCGATCTCGCCGATGTTATGCAAAAACATATTCATCAAACACAGACGGCGCGTGTTAGCGACGATCTCATTACCATGGAAGGTGCTGTGCTTTAGAAACTGCTTTTGCTCTTTATCTAACGCGTAGTTTTCTGGGTTTGTAAGAAAGTCATAAGCCGCCAAGAAGAAGCCACCCGTACCGCACGAAGGATCGGCAATGGTTTTGTTGGGTTCTGGGCGAACACACTCCACCATCGCGCGGATTAAAGGCCGTGGCGTAAAGTATTGCCCCGCACCCGATTTGGTATCTTCCGCGTTCTTTTCCAGCAACCCTTCGTAGATATCGCCTTTGACATCCGCCCCCATCACAAGCCAGCTGGTACTGTCGATCATATCAATTAAACGATATAGCTTAGCTGGGTCTTGAATCTT
Organism: Neptunomonas concharum; assembly: GCF_008630635.1. Lineage (NCBI taxonomy): Bacteria > Pseudomonadati > Pseudomonadota > Gammaproteobacteria > Oceanospirillales > Oceanospirillaceae > Neptunomonas > Neptunomonas concharum. The sequence continues at coordinate 3,519,568 of NZ_CP043869.1, forward strand.
GTTTTGCGCCTTCGTAAAAATCTGCCCTAGCATCCCTTTTTGCTTACCCAATTCCCTTAGCAGTTCCACATACAGCACCTCAAGCTCTGCGCCTTTTTTGCTGGTCAGTGCCTGCCAGTTGTACTTGGCCGGAATACCCACATCACGCGAGTAAGGCGGCTTGGCATACTCATCGGCCATTTTCAGGAAGATCAGATAAGTCAGCTGTTCAAGATAGTCGCCATAACCCACGCCATCATCACGTAACGTGGTGCAAAAACTCCAAACACGGGAAATAATCGAAGCAGTATTCATTTAAGGTTTGTCCTTAGTCGCAAGCACCTGCTTGCCTAAATCAGTTAAACGGTATTTTTGTAGTCGGCTTTGGGGTTTATCTGGCACAGTCATAGCGATAAAGCCTGCGTTTAAAGCCGGTTTAATATAGGTTTCACGGAAGTGTTCATCATGCTTTAGGCCTATTTTGGCCTGCAATTCTCGTCGAGTCATCTCGCCTTCCATAAGCATTAGCAGACGAATCATGTCATCGGTGACTTCCCCGGTGACTTCCCCGGTGACTTCCCCGGTGACTTCCGGGGTAGTCGGTATTTCAGGCTCGACAAAAGCCTGATGAATCGGCAAACGAATCAAGAAGTAACTGCGTTCATCATCGGTTTCGAACTCAGGTTTTGGAGAGCCATTGGCGCGCATGACACGCAGGATCTTCGGCACGCCTGTCGAGCGGCCCTCAGTTAAATCCAGCTCTTTTAAAAACTCACCAATACGGCGATTACGGTAGCGGCGGCTGACCGCTTTACCCGCCTGCAAATCCTCTAGACGAATTGAGCGATCAGGGCCGGGAAAACTCAGCACCACCAGTTCGTTACCATCAATACGGATTTCAATCGGCTCACGAATTTCATAGGAGCGGTGATACACGGCATTCACCACCGCTTCTTCAATCGCCGCCAACGGGAAATTCCAAAAGCGCTCAGCTTCTGGGCGATCAGCGTGCTTAATCACACCTTCTTTTAGATACAGATTATTGATGTAGGTAAGCGCATCTTGGGTGATGCGAGCTAACGGGCCTTTAAAGATTTTCTCTTCAAAGCGATCACCACCCGCCCCTTCAGGGAAATACACCACGTCAATTTGGGTCGCAGGGAAAAACTGCTCAGGATGCTCGTTAAAAAACAGCAAGCCAACATTCTTAGGAAAAACCGCTTCCGTTGGGCCACCTACCACGTTCATCCGGCGCCCAAGTGTTTCCATGTCTAGATCACGGGCTTCTGTAAGTAGCTCACTACCAATATCTTGCAGAAAATCACGCATCAAATAGGCGGATAGATCATTTAAAGTCGCATTTTGACGATAGCGATCATCAAACGGCACTGTTGCCGCAAGGGTTAATAACTCCCGCTCATCCTCACCCGAGGCTTTTACTGTGCTGGTGTGTTTACGCAGGTAATAAGCCCAATCGGCTTTATTGCCCAGGCTGGTTTTGGCTTTATAGGGGCGTGTTTCGCCACCCGGTGCCCATAGCACCAGGATGGTTTTGCCCTGCACCTCATAGGTGGCCGTTAACGGGTGATAGGATGGTCTGATTGCAGCGTTCCCAAGGTTTAAGATTTCTTTTTGGATCGCATCAATCTGTTCCGGTAACAGGCCAACGGGCGGCATCACGGGCTGACCGTTCTGTTCTGCCACACCGATCACCACATAACCACCGCCCAAATTGTGAAAGTCATTCGCGAAGGCACAAAGCGTACGCAGGATAGACTCCGGATTCCAACCTTCCTTGTACTCAATCCGTTCGCTTTCCACCGTGCGACGATGCAGCAAATCCTCAATATTAATCGGCAGTTTTATCGTCATAGTGCCTTTATCCATTTTATAACCCTGAGTTCTAAGTGATCGGCAAATTTCCTTACGTGCCGGTTTCTACTTCACAGCAAAAACAACCATGTCGCAATGCCAATCAAACAACCGTCAAACAAATTTATTTTTATAAGCCTTTGATTTAGATTAACTTTTTAATATTAAGAGATGTTTTTACGCCTTTCAGTCAAACAACGGTCAAGCAAATTTCTTGGCTAGTGATGGCTCTATATGAAACCTAAAATGTCTAAAAAATCTAACCACCCACCATTTATACATTCTAAAAGCTTTTATTTTTCAGTTAGTTAAAAGATAACTAAGCAGGATAAATGTTTAGAAATAGCTAAAAATGTCTAAACAAAGCAAGCTTAGACATTTAGTTATTCGCTGGCCTCCTTTGCTTTACGACCACGCTTTGCGGGTGCCTTTTTCGCCTTTACGTCCGAAGCGGCTTTCTCGGCTTGGATACGTGCCAGTAGTTCACTGGCCGGCTCGTCGTTTGGATCTTGCGGCACTAACTGACCGGAAAAGGCTTTTTTCAAGATGGATTGGCGTAGGGTTTCGGCTTTCATAAGTTGCTGCTCTAATGCATACAACTGAGCATCAACAACTGATAATTTTTTATCAATAATGTCAGTTGTCGTTTTCTGTTCAACAAGTGAAGGTAAAGAAAGTATGAAACTTTTTACGTGCTGTTGATTTATCTTGTAAATACCAGCGGTAGTTCTAGCCGAACTTTCTATTTGGTTTCTTATTAATCTGGATTCCCAAAGGTAACTAAAAAAGGAAGGTATGACCTTCGTTTTATCAAGTCTTATGCGCATCATGGTATCGGGAAATGCAACTTCAATTATTGGGCCAGTGACTAACCCACCTCTCCCTACAAGGTGCTTACTTCCATTTCCTCTAGAAAAAAGAAAATCACCTTCTTTTACAATGTAATTCTGAGCCTCATCCTTATTCCACGCTCCTTCCTTGAACTCATTCAAGTCTAATTTGCCATTTTTCAGCGCAGTTAGTCTTAAAACCGGGAAACCTCCAGCTTTATCTTTCACCGAGCGGCCATTGGATGGCCCTAGAAGTGATATGTCCTTGATAGTTATAGCCTGCCAAGATGTTTTATCGACACAATTGTCCTCACGCCATTGCTCGGTGAGTTTGCCTTCGAAGGCGTGTTTAAGCACGGCCTGACGGTAGACTTTTAGTTGCTCGCGGGCGGTTTTTAGCGCGGCAATACCGTTATCCAGCTCGGAGAACAGCTCTTCGATTTTAGCAACGATTCGTTTTTGTTCGTTAGTTGGAGAAAGCAAAACCTCAGTCTCTTCAAATTTCCCCTTAGTAACATGGACCATTCCTGATCCATGGGCTTTAGCATATAGCTCAGCTGTAATTTTAGATAAAAGGTAATAAATATAATTTTTATCTACGCCGCTTTTAGGCATTACATTAAATATATGTTGATTGAGCCAAGCGTCATCACCCTTCCATATATGTGCCCCAAGAGAAGCTGACCACGCAAATAGTAAATCACCTTTCTTCACAGAATATTTATCTTCGTGACTCTGATCCGAAAAGTTATAAACAGCATCCGGTTTGTTTAAATTTTGGATACGAATAATTGGCTTTCCATTAGTTTTCCATTCGGTTGGCTTAAATGCACGTCCATTAACGTAGTTAGCCAAATCGCCAATAGTTGCTTTAGTCCAGTTAGCAGGAAATTGCTTTTCCATCACGCCACCAACTCCCGATTCAGCTCTTCAATCACCCAATCCATATTGTCGCCAAACTGCTGGTACATGCCCATTAGGCCGCCTTTGGCATCGAAGGGGGTCATCTCCAAATCATCGCGCTCAAAGTGGAACGAGCTGGTGATATGGTCGCGGATGGCGTGCAGCCACTGCATCTGCTGTTCGTTGAATTTATTACTGCCACCGGCGTGGTACTTCATTATCCAGTCCTGAAAATTCTTTCTTACGGTGTTGCTAAAAGGGGTGATGTGCTGATCTATTCCACAAACACGGCGAATCAATGCTACCAGTGCTGCGAGTTCGGTCAGCGGATTTTCACCCTGACCTCTTTTTTCAGAAACACCATCCAAATGGGCATACGCCTGCCAAATACGCAGGGGTGCCAGCGTGGGGCGGTCTTGCTTAAGCTTATCTAGCAGCGCTTTGATCTGTGTATAGGTGACTTCGCTACGACGTGCCGGTGTGCGGAAATACAGGGTTAGCGCATCAATCTGGTCGGCGTTTTCGCTCAAGTAGTCGGCAAAGGCTTGCGTCAGGGCTTTGGCGTTTTCGGTGGTTTCGCCCGCCCATTCGGCTTTAATTAATTTATCCAGATCCTCGTGCACAATGGTTTGTTCTTTATCACGGCGGATCGAGTCGATCAGTTCAATCCACTCGCCATTAAACACATTAGCAACTTCGCTCACCAGCTGATGCTGGGCTTGGTTGCGAGCCTCTTCGCCGGGGTCGGTGCCTGCGGGTTGGCCTGTTATTTCCAGCGCTTTTTGCTCGACACGGTCGCCATCAATGGCGTTAAACAGCTCTCCTACAATGACCAGCAGTGGCGTGCCACCGGCTTTGTCGGCAATGCGGGCGCGCTCTTTGTCATCCAATTGTTTATCTAAGCGCGCTAAGCGCCCTGCCAGTGATGACACAGTATCGCTGTCACTTGCCCCCATCATCACGCCCATGGCTAAGTCTTTGAGTGACACACTGGGTTTGGTTATCAGTGGCTGGCTGGCGGTTTTTACCGATTTGGTAACGCCAATGGCATCGACAATCACATAGTGGGTTTTTGCGCTGGGTGCAGAGGGTGTGACTTTGTTCAGGCTGTCTTTATCCAGTGTGCGGGTGCCGCGGCCTTTCATCTGCTCGAAGTAGTTTTTGCTTTTGACATCGCGCATAAACAGCAGACATTCGAGCGCCTTGACATCGGTGCCGGTGGCGATCATATCTACCGTTACGGCAATGCGTGGGTAGTAGTCGTTACGGAACTGGGCCAGTACCGATTTTGGGTCTTCGCCTTTTTCCAGTACGCTACCGTCGCTGTCGGTTTTGTCGTTGGCAACGCGGTAGGTGATCTTTTTGCAGAACTGGTTGCTTTCGCCAAACTCTTCGCGCACGCACTGAATAATGTCATCGGCGTGGCTGTCGGTTTTTGCAAAGATCAGGGTTTTGGGTACTTCTTTACGACCGGGGAATATCGTCGGCAGCGCATCTTTGAAGGTGCGGATCACGGTACGAATCTGGTCGGGGTTTACAATATTGCGATCTAGTTGTTTGGCGCTGTAGGTTTCATCCTGATCTTGTGCCTCCCAGCGTTTTTTGCGGGTGGTTCGTTCGCGGCGCTCAACCTGTTGCTTCGCTTCTATCTTGCCGCCCTGTTTGGTTTTTTCGGTTTCGATAACAAAGATTTCGTTACCGACGTTAACGCCATCGGCCACGGCTTTTTCGTGGTCGTATTCGCTCACTACGTTTTTGCGGAAGAAACCGTAGGTGCGGTTATCCGGCGTGGCGGTCAGGCCCACCAGATAGGCATCAAAATACTCCAGCACCTGCCGCCACAGGTTGTAGATTGAGCGGTGACATTCATCAATGATGATGACATCAAAAAACTCCGGCGGGATTTTTTCGTTATACACCACCGGCAGCGGCTCTTTGGGGCGAGTGTATTGCTCGGCGGGGTTTTGTTCTTCGAGCGCTTCGTCTAGTGGTTCATCTTTTAAGATGGAATACATGCGCTGAATGGTGCTGATGCACACTTGCGCATCTTTGGCGATGTATTGGTTTTTTAAGCGCTGTACGGTGTATAGCTCGGTGAATTTGCGGTTATCGTCGTTGGGAACAAAGCTCATAAACTCTTGTTCGGCTTGTTCTCCCAAGTTTTTGGTGTCCACCAAAAAAAGAATACGGTTGGCACTGACTGGCTCACGCAACAGGCGATAACTGGCCGTAATGGCGGTAAAGGTTTTGCCGGAACCTGTGGCCATCTGTACCAGCGCGCGGGGTTTATCTTGTTTGAAAGACTCTTCAAGGTTGGTGATGGCGGTTATCTGGCAATCACGCAGGCCTTCTTTAATCAGGGGCGGAAAATCCTGTAAACGCCCGCGTAGACTTTTATGGTTAACGAGCGCTTCTTTAAGCCATTTGGCAAGGGTTTCGGGGCGGTGAAAGTTAAACACTTCACGCGAGCGTGGGCGTGGGTCTAGACCATCGGTAAAACGGGTAATCACACCGGTGCTTTCATAAACAAAGCGCAAAGGCTGGCTGTTATTCACCCACTTTAACGTAGCGTTGGCATACCCTTGGGACTGGTCTTCAACGGTGGTGATCTTCTCGCCCCAGGTTTCGGGTTTGGCTTCAATCACGCCCACGGCCTGTTTATCTACAAACAGTACATAATCCGCCGGGCCTACATCGGTCTGGTACTCCCGAACTGCAACGCCAGTGGCGGCAGAAAAGTCGATCTTTTTCTTATCCTGCACAACCCATCCCGCGTGGGTCAGCAAAGCATCTATTTGGTCACGGGCTTTTTGTTCGGGGTTTTGGTTGACCATATTTCACGTCCCTGTTTACTGATTGGCTTCGAACGCTTGGTACTTTGTGAATGAAATATAATTATGCGGGAAACAACTGAACTATTCCTGTTTTATCAAGAATAGTTCAGTTCCTGAGTATGATGCTTTTTTGTAAGTATGACAGCTTTTTGTTTCTACGCTTGTGCCATTTGGCTTACTACTCTACCGTCACCGACTTAGCCAAGTTTCGAGGCTGGTCTACATCCGTGCCTTTTAATACTGCGACATGATAGGACAGTAATTGTAAGGGTACGGTGTATACGATTGGCTCAAGTATTTCGGGAATCTCCGGCATACCCAGTACGTGTACCCCTTCTGCCGATTGTAGATTTTGTGTGCAGCCTGCAAAAACAAACAGCTCTCCCCCACGGGCACTAACTTCCTGAAGATTGGCTTTGAGCTTGTCCAGCATGTCATTACGCGGGGCGACGGTTACCACCGGCATATCTTTATCAACAAGCGCCAGCGGGCCGTGTTTCAGCTCTCCTGCTGGGTAGGCTTCTGCATGGATATAGGAGATCTCTTTTAATTTGAGCGCGCCTTCCATTGCCACAGGGTAGAGGGTGCCTCTACCTAAAAACAGTGAATGGTGTTTCTCTGCAAAGGCTTGGGACATCTCCTCAATCTCAGCATCCATAGCTATGGATTGCTCAATCAGTGAGGGTAGCTGCTGGAGTGCGTTAACGATTTCGCGTTCTTTCTCTTGGGTTAGTGAGAAACGACGCCCAATGACCAACGTGGTTAAGAGTAATGCCACTAACTGGGTGGTGAAAGCTTTGGTTGAAGCAACGCCGATTTCGGGCCCAGCATTGGTCATGAGGTGTAGGTCTGATTCTCGTACCAGTGAACTTCCTGGGACATTGCAGATGGTTAGGCTAGCGAGGATCTGATCTTGCACATCCCTTAAGGCGGCCAGTGTATCGGCTGTTTCCCCTGATTGGGAGATAGAGATAAACAGTGTGCCCTGCTGAATCACCACAGGACGATAACGATACTCGCTCGCTACTTCCACATGGCAAGGTATACCTGCTAGGCCTTCCATCCAGTACTTGGCTATCATACCCGCATGGTAACTGGTGCCACAGGCGATGATCTGAATCTGCTTTACCTGATCAAAAATTTTAGCGGCTTGCTCGCCAAATACGTTCTCATTGACTAATCCATCCTGGATTCGATCATGGAATGCGGCTTGCGTAGCAGCGGGTTGTTCATAGATCTCTTTGAGCATGTAATGCTTAAAGCCACCTTTATCCGCTGCAGATACGCCATGTTCATAGCGGCTGACTTTTCGTTCTACAATCTCACCGGTTCGATCCCATACCTGTATATTTTCTTGGGTGAGCAAGGCAGTATCACCTTCTTCCAAGAACATAAAACGATCTGTAACCGGCAGAAGCGCCAACTGATCAGAAGCGATAAAGTTTTCACCGATACCTACGCCGATAACAAGCGGGCTTCCCTTTCGTGCAGCATAAAGCTCACCAGGGCGCTCTTGGTGAATCACTCCTAAGGCAAATGCGCCCTCTAAGAAGCCAACCACAGAGTTTACCGCCTCTAGCAGGCTAATACCTGTTTTAACTGATCTATCAAGTAAGTGAGCGATTACTTCGGTATCAGTTTCAGAGGTGAAGAGGTAACCATCATCTACCAGCTCTTGTTTCAACGCTTCGAAGTTTTCGATAATGCCGTTATGCACCACTGCCAGCTTATCACCTGACATATGTGGGTGTGCATTATGCTCCAATGGTTTCCCGTGGGTTGCCCATCGGGTATGTGCAATACCTGAACTACCCTCTAATGGTTGACTATCCAAAGCATCAGCTAACGCTTGCACTTTACCGGCGCGTCGTAAGCGGTTAATGGCTGCGCCATCCCACACGGCCATGCCTGCTGAGTCGTAACCACGGTACTCCAAACGGCGTAACCCTTCTAACAAAATGCCTGCGACTGAACGCTCCGCCGTTGCGCCAACAATTCCACACATGGTTCTTCTCCTTAAGATTTTTTAACCGGGCGCTGCCAGTCTGAAAGGTTACGTTGTTTACCGCGGGCAACCGCTAATTGGTCATCATCTATCGACTTGGTAATCGTCGACCCTGCACCTACCGTCGCTCCATTACCTACTTTAACGGGCGCTACCAGCGCCGTATTTGAGCCGATAAATGCATTATCACCAATCTCCGTCAGAGATTTGTTCACTCCATCGTAATTGCAGGTAATGGTACCGGCACCAATATTGGTGTTTTCACCGATAGTGGCATCACCGATGTAACTGAGGTGATTAACTTTAGAACCTTTACCGATCTGTGCTTTTTTAGTTTCAACAAAGTTGCCAACTTTTGCCCCATCCGCCAGACGGGTTCCTGGGCGAATACGAGCAAATGGACCTATATCACATTGTGCTGCGATCTCAGCATCTTCAAGATGGGAGTTGGCTTTAATATGAGTATGATCGCCAATGGCGCAGTTTTTAATAACGCAGTTAGGCTCGATAATAACCCCTTTTCCAAGCACGACTTCACCTTCGAATACCGCGTTAATATCGATAAAGACGTCACCACTGACGCTCACTGAGCCACGAATATCGATGCGGTTAGGATCAGCCAACGTAGCACCTGCTAACATTAGCTCATTGGCGAGCTGGCTTTGGTACCATCGTTCTAGGGCTGCTTGCTGTAATCGGTTATTGACACCTTGCACCTCTTCTTCGCAATAAGGGTGCTGTGCTTCAATCTGCACACCCTCTTCTGAGGCCATAGCAATAATATCAGTTAGGTAGTATTCACCCTGAGCATTCTCAGAGGATAGACGAGGAAGCCATTCAGCTAATCGCTGCGAAGGCACCGCCATAATGCCGGTATTAACTTCTGTTATAGCTAGTTGGGCAGCATTCGCATCTTTTTGCTCGACAATTGCAACTACATCATTCACTTCATTACGGACAATTCGTCCATAACCTGTCGGATCATTCAGGTGTACAGTTAATAAACCTAAGTGTCCCTTACGAGCAGCTGTGATAAGCCGTTCCATTGTCTCTGTTCGCGTCAGGGGAACATCACCATACAGAATTAAGGTTACCCCTGCTGTGTCAATGTTAGGCAATGCCTGTGTAACCGCATGACCGGTGCCGAGCTGTTCAGCCTGAAGAGAAAAAGATAGGGACTCGTGCTGTAGGGCTGTACGAAGTTGTTCGGCACCATGACCAATAACCAGATGCATATTTGCCGCTTGTATTGCTCTGGCTCGATCAAGAACATGCTGAACCATGGGCTTACCGGCAATGGGATGAAGTACTTTGGGCAAAGCGGATTTCATCCGGCTTCCTTGCCCCGCTGCAAGAATCACAATATCCGTTGTCATAGAAATTAACCTGTTACGCCTAAATCAAAAAATTACAGTTTGTTTATTAATTTGACCAATCTATATGATAGAGTCACGGATACAATAGTTTTTGTCAGGAATTTTTTGACAAATGTTTAAATTTGATCCTAAACATCTAGGCCTTGATGAGCGCGAAATGGCTATTTATCGCGCGTTGATCAGCCTCGGACCAAGCCCTATTCGCCAAATAGCTGACAAATCCGGTATCAACCGAGGAACCACTTACGATGCTTTAAAAAGTCTTCTGCAAAAAGGACTTGTAAGTTATCTCCCCAAAGGTAAACGTAGACTTTTCTCACCTAGAGACCCTAGTGTTTTACTAGAGCTTGCAGAACAAAAACAACATCACCTTGAACAAGCTATTTCGCAACTCAAGTCGTCTATTATTCCTGAACTAAACCACCTAAAACCTGATTTCTCGACGGCTAATGTTCAATTTTACGAGGGAGACGATGGCATTGAGTTTGTACTTAGAGATATTCTGAGTAGTGTTTCTAAAAATAAATCTAAGAACTATTCTGTTTTCTCTTCGAAGCCCATTCGATCACACCTGTATCGCCCTTTCCCTAACTACACCTCCCAAAGAATTCAAAAGGGCATTAGTGTAAAAGTGATTGCGATTGGTGATGGGGGGGAAGATGCTGACCTTTCTGAACGAAAATGGATTAAAACAGAAGGCTCCGTAGATGCCGCTTACATTGCCATTTATCCTCCTAAATGCGCGATTATTTCCTTAGCATCAAACAATTACCCTACAGCGGTGGTCATTGACTCTAAAGAGGTAGCCAGCGCCCAGAAGATTATCTTTGATACCTTGTGGCGATTACTTTAGACACAAAAAAGGCAGCCTAAGCTGCCTTTTTTACGAGTAGATACTCGACGACGTCAGTATTATTTACCGAGCTTTTTGCGAATTTGCTGCAGCGTACGGAGTTGAGCCGCCGCTTCAGCCAGTTGAGTAGCAGCGCGTCCGTATTCGAACTCACTCTGCTTATCTCCAATCGCTTGTTCAGCATGCTTCTGCGCTTCAATAGCCGCCGCTTCATCCAGATCACCTGCATGTAATGCAGTATCCGCCAAAACGATGACTTTGTTAGGCTGTACTTCTATGAAGCCACCTGATACGTAGAAGATATCCTGTTCGCCGCCCTGCTTACGCATTTCGACAGGGCCTGGTTTTAGTTCCGTCAGAAGCGGAGCGTGACCTGGGTAGATACCCAAGTCACCCAGGCTACCTGTTACGGATACGAACTCGACAAGACCAGAGAAGATCTCTTCTTCAGCACTTACGATGTCGCAATGAACAGTCATAGCCATGTTGTTTTCCTTTTTAAAGGTTTACCAAGCGCAATTACATGCTCTTAGCTTTTTCAACCGCTTCTTCAATACCGCCAACCATGTAGAACGCTTGCTCTGGAAGATTGTCGTAATCACCAGCTAGGATGCCCTTAAAGCCGCTGATTGTATCTTTCAAAGAAACATACTTACCTGGAGAACCAGTAAATACTTCTGCAACGAAGAATGGCTGAGACAGGAAGCGCTGAATCTTACGCGCACGTGTTACAACCTGCTTATCTTCTTCAGATAACTCATCCATACCCAGGATCGCGATGATGTCTTTCAGCTCTTTGTAGCGCTGTAGTACACCCTGAACCTGACGAGCAGTATCGTAATGCTCTTGGCCAATAACCAGAGGATCTAGCTGACGAGAAGTCGAGTCCAGTGGGTCAACCGCAGGGTAGATACCCAGCTCTGCGATCTGACGAGACAGTACTACTGTTGCGTCAAGGTGAGAGAAGGTTGTCGCTGGAGACGGGTCAGTCAAGTCATCCGCTGGTACGTATACCGCCTGGATAGACGTGATAGAACCAGTTTTAGTAGACGTGATACGCTCCTGCAGAACGCCCATCTCTTCCGCCAGAGTTGGCTGGTAACCTACCGCAGAAGGCATACGACCCAGCAGTGCTGATACCTCAGTACCTGCCAGTGTGTAACGGTAGATGTTGTCTACGAACAACAGTACGTCACGACCTTCGTCACGGAATTTCTCAGCCATTGTCAGGCCAGTCAACGCTACGCGCAGACGGTTACCTGGTGGCTCATTCATCTGACCATAAACCAGAGATACTTTGTCCAATACGTTGGACTCTTTCATCTCGTAGTAGAAGTCGTTACCTTCACGAGTACGCTCACCTACACCCGCAAATACGGAGAAGCCAGAGTGCTCGATCGCGATGTTACGGATAAGCTCCATCATGTTTACGGTTTTACCTACACCGGCACCACCGAACAGACCAACCTTACCACCTTTCGCGAATGGGCAAACCAAGTCGATTACCTTGATGCCGGTTTCCAGTAGCTCATTAGAAGCTGCCTGCTCAGCATAGGTTGGTGCTTTACGGTGAATAGGCATACGCTCTTCTTCACCGATTTCACCACAATCATCAATTGGGTTACCCAAGACATCCATGATACGACCCAGTGTTGCTGTACCAACAGGTACAGAAACTGGCGCACCAGTATTTTCTACTTCTAAGCCACGGCTCACACCTTCGGTCTGACCCATCGCGATCGCACGTACAACACCGTCACCCAGCTGTTGCTGAACTTCCAGCGTCAGACCGGTTTTGCTTACGGTCAGCGCGTCATAAACTTTCGGTACGTTATCACGTGAGAATTCCACGTCGACAACTGCGCCGATAATCTGAACAATTTGTCCGCTACTCATGTTCGGATCCTCTTAAATTTTAACCCGTTCACCGCATTAAACTGCCGCAGCACCACTTACAATCTCAGAAATTTCCTGAGTAATCGCTGCCTGACGAGCTTTGTTATAAACCATTTGAAGCTCATCAATCAGGTTGCCGGCATTGTCTGTTGCATTTTTCATTGCCAACATACGCGCGGCCTGTTCGCAAGCGATGTTCTCAACCACTGCCTGATACACTTCGGACTCAACGTAACGAATAAGAAGAGCGTTTAACAATTCTTTTGCGTCAGGTTCATAAATATAGTCCCAGTGATGATTCAGTAGTTCATCATCATCTTCTGCTTTCAGTGGAAGCACCTGTTCAACTTGCGGGCTCTGTGTCATCGTGTTAACAAACTGGTTAGACACAATGTACAAACGATCCAGCTTACCTTCTGCAAAAGAATCCAGCATAACCTTCACAGCACCAATCAAATCAGCCACTTCTGGATGATCACCCATATGGGTTTTAGCTGCTACTACATTTCCGCCGTAGTTCTTAAAGAAAGAAACTGCTTTAGCCCCCAACGCGCAAACGTCAATTTCGACGCCTTTGTCGTTGAACTCTTTCATGCTAGCGATTGTCTTTTTGAACGCGTTAACGTTCAGACCACCACAAAGACCACGATCAGAAGCAACGATGATATAACCAACGCGCTTCGCTTCACGGTCCTGCATATATAGGTGCTTGTATTCAGGATTTGATTTTGACAAATGCTGAATAACACCACGGATACTGCGAGCGTACGGGCGGGAAGACTGCATGCGATCTTGAGCCTTACGCATCTTACTTGCTGCTACCATTTCCATAGCGCTAGTAATTTTACGTGTGCTGCCGATACTCGCAATTTGCGTCTTTATCTCTTTTCCGACTGCCATAGTTCCGCCTATATAACCTTAACTTAGTAAAGGTCCGCTCTCTAATTAAGCAGACCTGCACTCAACGAGTGATTACCAAGTTTGAGTTGACTTGAACTTCTCAATGCCTGCTTTGAACTGTGCAGCGATTTCATCACTGTACTTACCGCCATCATTGACATCTTTCATCAGGTCAGCATATTCGCTGTTGAAGAAAGAGATCAGTGCAGATTCAAAGTCACCGATTTTGTTCAGTTCAACACCACTCAGGAAACCTTCGTTTGCAGCGTAAAGGCTCAAGCCCATTTCAGCTACAGACATTGGTGAGTACTGTTTCTGCTTCATTAACTCAGTTACAGCCTGACCGTGCTCCAGCTGTGCGCGGGTAGCATCGTCAAGGTCTGATGCGAACTGAGCGAATGCCGCCAATTCACGGTACTGAGCCAGTGCCAAACGTACACCACCACCTAATTTCTTGATGATCTTAGTCTGGGCTGCACCACCTACACGGGATACAGACAGACCAGCGTTGATCGCTGGACGAATACCTGAGTTAAACAGGCTCGATTCCAAGAAGATCTGACCATCAGTGATGGAGATTACGTTGGTTGGTACGAACGCAGATACGTCACCACCTTGGGTTTCAATTACAGGCAGTGCAGTCAGAGAGCCTGTCTTACCTTTAACTTCACCGTTAGTGAACTTTTCTACATACTCAGCGTTTACACGCGCAGCACGCTCAAGAAGACGAGAGTGCAAGTAGAATACGTCACCAGGGTATGCTTCACGTCCTGGTGGACGACGTAACAATAGAGAGATCTGACGGTATGCCCATGCCTGTTTAGTCAGGTCATCGTACACGATCAGTGCATCTTCACCACGGTCACGGAAGTATTCACCCATAGTACAACCAGAGTATGGAGCCAAGAACTGCATTGCTGCAGGATCAGCGGCACCCGCTGCAACGACAATGGTGTGATCCATTGCGCCGTGCTCTTCCAGCTTACGTACTACGTTTGCGATTGTGGATTGCTTTTGACCTACGGCTACGTAGATACAAGTAACGCCAGTGTCTTTCTGGTTGATGATCGCGTCAATCGCAATTGCCGATTTACCGATCTGGCGGTCGCCGATGATCAACTCACGCTGACCACGTCCTACCGGTACCATTGCGTCGATAGCTTTCAGACCTGTTTGTACAGGCTGGTCAACAGACTTACGAGCGATTACGCCCGGTGCTACTTTTTCAACAGCGTCTGTCATTACCGCTTCAACAGGACCTTTGCCGTCGATTGGGTTACCCAATGCGTCAACAACACGACCTTTCAGGCCAGGACCTACTGGTACTTCAAGGATACGGCCTGTGCAACGCGCCGTCATACCTTCTACCAAGCTTTGGTAGTCACCCAGAACTACAGCGCCGACAGAATCACGCTCAAGGTTGAGCGCCATACCGTAAATGCCGCCAGGGAATTCGATCATTTCCCCGTACATTACGTCAGCTAGACCGTGGATCAGAATGATACCATCGGATACGCTGACGATAGTGCCCTCATTACGGGCTTCAGAAGACACATCCAGCTTTTCGATGCGCTTCTTGAGAATCTCGCTGATCTCAGATGGATTCAGTTGCTGCATGGTTATTCCTCATACTCAGGAATTCAGTGCTTCAGCTAGTTTCGCCAAACGGGCGCGAACTGAGCCGTCGATTACCAGGTCATCAGAGCGTACTACCACACCACCCAGAATTGATTGATCAACGCTGGAAGTGAGTTTTACGTCTCGACCCAGCTTAGCGCTGAGTGCCTGAGTTAATTTCTGTTGCTGCTGCTCATCCAGTTCATAAGCAGTTGTCACGTCGACATCGACAGACTTCTGCTGATTGGCTTTGAGCTGCTCGAACTGCGCGCTAATCTTTGGAAGCAAACCCAAACGCTGATTTTCAGCAAGTAGTGCGATGAAGTTCTTACCGGATTCATCCAGGTATTCTTCGCACACTGAAATCATAACGCCTGCTTTTTGCTCGCTCGTAAGCGCAGGGTTTCCCAATACACTGACCATTTCACTATCGCTGGCTACAACTGCAGCGGTTGATAGCATGGTGGACCACTGATCCAAGTTTCCTTTACCTAAAGAAAACTCAAATGCAGCTTTTGTGTAGGGACGAGCGACTGTATTGAGTTCAGCCATCGTAAACCTCGCTTAAAGCTCCGCTGCCAGTTTATCAACCAGCTTAGCGTGGGCTGCCTGGTCAACCGAAGTTTCAAGAATCTTTTCAGCACCAGCTACTGCAAGTACAGCAACTTGTGAGCGAAGTGATTCTTTCGCACGGTTAACTTCCTGTTCGATTTCTGCTTGAGCTGCTGCCTTGATGCGTTCCGCTTCTAGGCGCGCCTGCTCTTTGGCTTCGTCGACTAACTGGTTAGCCCGCTTATTAGCCTGTTCGATGATGGCGGCTGCTTGCTCTTTGCCCTCACGCAAGTTTTCAACGGCTTTCTCTTGTGCCAATTGTAAATCGCGCTGTGCACGTTCAGCAGCGTCCAGACCTTCTGCAATCTTCTTTTTACGTTCTGCTAGGGCATCCGTAATCGGCGGCCACACGTACTTCATACAGAACATAACGAAGATAGCGAATGCGATGGCCTGACCAATGATGGTTAGATTGATATTCACGCCATTACCTCTCGCTGTTAATTATTACGTAATAACTCAATGTAGATATTTCTATCTGGGAGTTACGCAACAGCGAACATCAAGTACATGCCAAGACCAACACCGATCATAGGTACCGCGTCTACCAGACCCATTACGATGAAGAAGTTAGAACGTAACAGAGGTACCAGTTCTGGTTGACGCGCAGCGCCTTCCAGGAATTTGCCACCTAGGTTACCGATACCAACAGCGGCACCAATTGCAGCAAGACCCATCAGGATTGCAGCAGCCAGGAATACTAAAGCGTTAGCCATTTCCATCAGTTTTTCTCCACTTAAAGTTTCAAAGTTAAAGTTTCAAAGTTAAAGTTAAATCTTTACGCTTAGGTAAAAGTTCAGTTAAACCCGTACACTATTTAGTGATCATCATGAGCCATAGCTAGGTATACAATTGTCAGTACCATGAAGATGAAGGCCTGCAATGTGATTACCAAGATATGGAAGATTGCCCAAGGCACAGACAACAACCATTGTGCCCAGAATGGTAACAATGCAATCAGGATAAAGATCATCTCACCTGCATACATGTTACCGAACAAACGAAGCGCCAGAGAGATTGGCTTAGCCAATAGACCAACAATCTCAAGGAACAGGTTAAATGGCAGGAACCACTTACCTAAAGGCATGAAAGAAAGCTCTGCTAAAAATCCGCCAACGCCTTTCTGTTTGATACTGTAATAAACGATCAGGAAAAATACGCTGAACGCCATACCCAAAGTCGCATTAGGATCGGTTGTTGGTACAATTTTCATGTAGCCAACGCCCATCTGTTGGGCAAAGAAAGGAATCCAGTCGATTGGCACCAAATCCATTAGGTTCATCAGGAAAATCCATACAAAAATCGTTAGCGCCAGAGGAGCGATAACCGGATTTTTGTAATGAAAGATGCTCTTAACGTTATCATCAACAAATTCGATGATTGTTTCGACAAAGTTTTGCATACGACCAGGTACACCTGCCGTTGCAGCACTTGCAACTTTCTTAAATAACCATATGAAAAACAGACCCAGACCGATAGACCAGAGCATAGTATCCACGTGAATTGCCCAGAATCCGAAATCCTCTGGCATGATACCGTTAGCGGTATCGACAAAGCGCCACATGTCAGTTTGCTCATGATAGCCAAATGTCAGATTCGTCAGGTGGTGGGATATATACTCTGAGGATGTTACTGTGTCGCCGCTACTAGCCATTCTCAGTTCTCTCGTTTCAAAGTTTAAGGAATCGGTAATCTATCTTCATCTGCAAATACCAGTTCAATATATGCAGCAGAATAAAGGTAAGAAATAAGGAAAATGGGCTCACCGTCGGAACTAAGATAAAGATCACCGCAAACAAGAGGATCGTTATCGCCATTTTCCATATTTCACCAATATACATATCCGCCAGTACTCCTCTAGGAGTGTTGCTCTGACGGCTTAAGACACGCCACGCAAAAAAGATATTAGGTAACAAGTACAACAAACCACCTAAAAGGGCTGAATACGCAGCTGTAATACTATAAAACGCTGCTAAAAAAGCGACAGCTACCGTAAAAGCTACCTGTATCTGGAAAATTCTAACCACCTTTTTATGAGTTCGTTTTACAAACTTGCTCTTAGGTGCTGTGTCTTTAGCGTCACTCACAGATACGTTCGATTTTTTGGCCCATTATACCTAATTTGGTGCAGCTCATCTTAATTCGCGTGCCGATTATATGGGGTAAACGGCACAGACTCAACCGACCAATAGGGGTTTTGCACTAATGTCTTAACAAAGATCACTCTAAAGAATGAAAAACATGCGCAAAGCCTAATTCAGCCCTTTACTCATCCCAATGTTTGTAAAATGGCCTCAAGGCTGTCAGGTGAATCAAATGCGATGGTTATTTTACCTTTGCCTTTGGATGTTTGGTTAATCTGAACTTTTGTAGACAAACGCTTGGACAGGTTACCTGCAATTTCTTCCAGTTGTGGATTAACCTCTTTGGGTTGTCTCGCCGGTTTAATCGGCTCCCCAGCTTGCCACTTTCTCACGAGTTCTTCTGTTTGTCTTACAGAAAGTGCTTTTCCAACCACCTCTTGGGCAGCTGCGACTTGTTGCTCATCTTCAAGCGCTAAAAGCGCTCGCGCATGGCCCATTTCAATATCACCATACTCCAGCATTTTTCTGACATCATCACTAAGCTTCATCAAGCGAAGCAGGTTAGCGACTGCAGAGCGGGATTTACCTACTGCGTCAGCCACTTCTTGCTGGGTTAACTCAAACTCATCCTGAAGCCGCTGCAAAGCGATCGCTTCCTCCATTGGATTAAGGTTTTCCCGCTGGATATTCTCGATCAGCGCCATAGCGATTGCAGCTTCATCGGGTACATCTTTTATGACTACGGGTATCTCATCCAGACCTGCCATTTGGGAGGCACGCCAACGACGCTCGCCTGCAATAATTTCGAAACGGCCGTTCTCTATGGGGCGAATAACGATCGGCTGCATTACCCCTTGTACTTTGATAGAGTTTGCCAGATCTTCTAATGCAGCAGGTTCGAGGTCTCGTCGAGGTTGATAACGGCCACGTTGAATATTGTGGACTGACATCAGTCGATAGCCGTCACCGTTATTAGCAGACACTTCCGCTTCTTCAGCAACTTGTGGTTCACTATTAACGCCAGCTAGCAGAGCGTCTAATCCTCGACCTAAGCCTCTTTTTTTAACCATTTTTTACTTCTTCCTGCTGCGCTTTTTGCTTTTCTTGAGCGGTTTTTCTGATGAGTTCACCAGCCAACGCAAGGTAAGCCATCGAACCACGAGAGTTTTTATCATAAAGTAACGCCGGTAATCCGTGAGAAGGCGCCTCGGCCAAACGGATATTACGCGGAATTACCGTGCGATAGACCTTATCACCAAAATACTCAACCAGATGATTGGAAACATCTTTTGTTAAACTCATGCGAGGATCAAACATTGTTCGTAAGATCCCTTCGATTTTAAGCTCTGGATTGAGTCGTTTGTTGATTTTATCAATCGTTCCTACCAATGCACTAATCCCTTCCAGTGCATAGTATTCACACTGCATCGGTATGATGACACCAGATGAAGCGGCTAACGCATTGACGGTTAGTAGATTCAAAGAAGGCGGATTGTCTAACAGAATAAAGTCATAATCATCGGCCACCTGCTCTAATGCCATTTTCAGCCGAAACTCCCGGCGAGGCATCTGAAGAAGCTCCACTTCAGCCGCTGTCAAATCACCATTGGAGCCGATAACGTGGTAGCCAACGTCTGTATCCGTGATCAGTGCATCTTTTATCTCTGTTTGACCTGTCAGAAGTTCATACGCTGAATTTTCTAATTCATGCTTATCAACACCACTTCCCATTGTGGCGTTGCCCTGCGGGTCCAGATCAACCAACAATACACGCTTTTTTGTTGCTGCCAGAGAAGCTGCCAGATTTACACAAGTGGTGGTCTTCCCTACGCCGCCTTTCTGGTTTGTAACTGTCAGAGTCTTTGCCAAGGTTATCTTCTCCCAAGTACCAACAAATGCCGCGCACCTTCTGTCCCCGGAACGTCCAGATTAAAACTGTTTTTCACTTCGTAAATATCGGGTAGCTGAGCCAGTTCATCATCAGGATAGACGCCTTTCATGGCAAGAAATACACCATCCGGGCGACATAACTGAGCTGTCCAGTGGATCATATCAGAGATTGAGGCAAAGGCACGGGATATCACTTCATTAAAAGGCTCGGCACTACATTGCTCCGCTCGTCCGTTGATCACAGTCAGGTTCGTCAACCCCATTTCGACTTTCACCTGATTCTGAAAGCGTGTTTTTTTACCATTGCTGTCGAGCGTCGTTATCGCCAAATCAGGACGACAGATCGCTAATGGAATCCCTGGCAGTCCCGGACCACTACCTACATCAATAATTCTGGGGCCTTTGACATAAGGTAAAACACTCAGGCTATCGACCAGGTGACGGGATACCATCTCCGCTGGATCCCTAACTGCAGTCAGGTTATAGGCTTTATTCCATTTTACGAGCAATTGCAGATAGGTTATCAGACTATCGATCTGCTCATCCGTGAGCGTCAATGCTA
This sequence comes from Neptunomonas concharum, assembly GCF_008630635.1. Lineage (NCBI taxonomy): Bacteria > Pseudomonadati > Pseudomonadota > Gammaproteobacteria > Oceanospirillales > Oceanospirillaceae > Neptunomonas > Neptunomonas concharum. Next base: position 3,539,781 of record NZ_CP043869.1, read on the forward strand.
AATTATTCGTATGCTTGACCAGTAGATCACGCTCTTGTGTCAAATCCATTAAGCCTGCACCTTCTGCTGCTTCTTAACCATCTGTCTCTTTTTCAGGTGAATGAGCAGTAACGAGATCGCTGCAGGTGTCATTCCTTGTATTCGTGCTGCCTGAGCAATAGACACCGGCTTTTGCTGTTGTAACTTACTTTTCAGCTCATTAGAGAGCCCACCCACACCATCGTAGTCGAAGTCTTCAGGTAAAGCGGTATTCTCTTGCTGACGCATTCGCTCAATATCATCAACTTGGCGGCTTATGTAGCCGTCATATTTGAATTGTATTTCAACCTGCTCGGCAACTTGTGGATCATCAGAAGCGACTTCCCCTTTTAGACAGGCTACATCGTTATAGGTAAGTTCAGGGCGTTTAATAAGATCAGCTAGATTGTACTCACGTGTCATTGGTGAAGAGAGCTTATCTTTGATTTTTTCAGCTTCTGGTGTGCCTGGCTGTATCCATGTGGTCTTTAAACGTTGTTGTTCTAAAGCGATAGCCTCGCGCTTTTTACAAAAAGCGGCCCATCGTTCATCACCCACTAAGCCCAGTTCACGGCCTTTTTCTGTTAGTCGAAGATCCGCATTATCCTCACGCAGAATCAAGCGATATTCAGCTCGGCTGGTAAACATACGATAGGGTTCTGACGTGCCTAAGGTGATTAGATCATCAACCAAGACGCCAATATATGCTTCATCACGGCGAGGGTACCACTGGGTTTTGTCTAGTGCTCTGGCTGCTGCATTGAGTCCTGCCAGTAGCCCTTGTGCCCCAGCTTCTTCATATCCGGTTGTGCCATTGATTTGGCCCGCAAAATAGAGCCCATTGACATGTTTGGTTTCTAGGGTGTGTTTTAGATCTTGCGGATTAAAAAAGTCGTACTCAATAGCATAACCCGGGCGCAGTATATGTGCGTTTTCAAAACCTCGAATGGAACGAACCGCAGCTAACTGAATATCAAAGGGTAGGCTGGTTGATATGCCATTAGGGTAAAGCTCATTCGTAGTTAAACCCTCTGGCTCGACAAAAATCTGATGCTGATCCTTGTCGGCAAAGCGCATAATTTTATCTTCGATGGAGGGGCAGTAACGAGGACCAACACCTTCGATGACTCCCGTATACATGGGGGAGCGATCTAAACCTGAGCGCAGAATATCATGAGTACGCTCGTTAGTATGTGTTATGTAACAGCTGATTTGGCGAGGATGTTCAGCTAAAGAACCCATAAAGGACATAACCGGAGTGGGCGTATCCCCTGGTTGCTCTTGCATCACAGAAAAATCAACGCTGCGGGCATCTATACGCGGTGGTGTACCTGTTTTTAATCGCTCTACACGAAATGGTAGCTCACGAAGCCGCTTAGCTAAGGCTATCGATGGTGGATCACCTGCACGACCACCCGAGTAATTATCCATACCAATATGGATAACACCGCCTAAAAAGGTACCTGCGGTTAGAACCACCTGCTCTGCAAAAAAGCGAATACCTGCTTGTGTAACCACTCCTTTAACTTGATCTTGTTCAACAATTAAATCATCTGCGGCTTGCTGGAAAATTGACAGGTTAACTTGATTCTCGAGTATTTCACGGATTGCTGCTTTGTAAAGAATACGATCAGCCTGAGCCCTAGTAGCACGAACAGCCGGTCCTTTTCGGGAGTTAAGTACCCTAAATTGAATACCACCCTTATCGGTTGCTCTAGCCATTGCGCCATCAAGTGCATCTATCTCTTTAACAAGGTGGCTCTTGCCAATACCGCCAATGGCTGGGTTGCATGACATTTGCCCTAGGGTTTCGATGTTATGGGTAAGCAATAAGGTTTGTGCACCCATTCGTGCAGCTGCTAAAGCAGCCTCAGTGCCAGCATGGCCACCACCAATAACAATGACATCAAAACGATCAGGATAGTCCACTCACTTACCTCAATTAAAATCGAATCTACTTCTTAATCAGAAGTTTGGCTGAAAAAGGGGAATGCATTATACAGCGCAAGTGAAGTAGAAGAAATGTATAAAAAATGATCAATGTTATTTTTGGTCTTTTTGCTTATTAATAAAAAGAAAGAATATATGAATAAATATATAAGATAGTTATTGTAGTTATTATTAGGTAAGGCCTTTTATGTATATAAACCATAAAATTCCTTTAATTACATTATCTTATGTGATTTAAAACTAGGCCTTTAAGCTGTCAAGCAACACTGCTTAACCCGTTTATAAGGTGTGTGTAAAACAACACTTTATGCACAGGGGTAATTATACACACCCTTACTATGAATAACTTCACCTATTGAAACAGATGTTATGCACAAGCAAATAATTTAATGAAAAGTTAGGGATAGATGTTGGAGTAATGTGTGAATAAATCTGTGTAAAGTGTTGATAGTTTGCTTCCACTGATTTTTACACTTATTCAGGTAGTATTTCGCTAATGAGAGATGTTAACACTGGATAACTCTGGAGTATCTATAAATTTAACATTAAAAACAAATAGTTACTTTTGTATATAAGTTTTAATGTGAGTATCTTTTGTGAATTTAATTGTGAATAACTCGTATTTTATCCCCACAAATCGTGGATTTTTAAAAGAAAGGATATGTCCACAGTGCTACGAACATACCCTCAACATTCAGGCTTTAGGGGTTAAGGATCATATCTGATGCTTTTTCTGCGATCATGACTGTGGGGGAGTTGGTATTTCCTGAGGTGATTGTAGGCATGACGGAGGCGTCAACGATTCGAATGCCTGACAAGCCCCTCACTTTTAATTGATGGTCTACAACGGCATTATCATCTTGCCCCATTCTGCAGGTTCCTACCGGATGGAAGATCGTGGTTGCTATATCACCAGCAGCCTTGATGAGAGCTTCATCACTCTGAATATCGATACCGGGCTTAAACTCTTCGGGTTTAAAAGGTTGTAAAGCATCGGCTTGGCAGATACGCCGTGTGAGCTTTAAAGCATCGGCGGCGACTTGCTGATCTTCAGGATGACTCAGGTAATTAGGCTGTATTACAGGATGATCATAAGGGTCGATAGAGCGGATATGGACACTACCACGACTCTTTGGTCGTAAGTTGCAAACCGATGCGGTGATAGCGGGGAATGGGTGTAAGGGGTCTCCAAGCTTATCGCAGCTAAGTGGTTGAATATGGTACTCCAAGTTAGCCGTTTCATAGTGTGTAGAGCTTTTGGCAAAGCCACCTAATTGGCTAGGTGCCATGGCTAGCGGACCACGACGATGTATCGCGTAGTTCCATGCCATTTTAACTTTTCCAACCAGACTGTTTGCTTGCTCATTTAAGGTGGTTGCGTTAGATACTTTAAAGACTGCACGCACTTGAAGATGATCTTGTAGGTTCTCACCTACACCAGGTAATGGGTGTAAAACGTGAATACCTTTTTCTCTTAAGTAATCTGGATGGCCGATGCCGGATCGTTCAAGAATAGCCGGCGAAGCCACTGCCCCTGCGGCGAGAATAATCTCTTTTCGGGCTTTGGCATAACTTGGAATGCCCTTAATATCAAAAGCAATCCCCTTCACCTTTTTGCCTTCAAGATGCAGACGATCTGCGTGGGCATGGGTAATAACAGTGAGGTTCGGACGATTCTTTACTGGCTGCAAAAAGCCACGAGCGGTTGACCACCGTTGGCCGTTTTTCTGATTGACCTGAAAGTAACTGAAACCTTCGTTATCGCCGGTATTAAAATCCTCTATGGAGGGTATACCCGTTTGAGCAGCAGCACTGCGGAACTTATCAAGAATTACCCAAGAGAGCCGCTGCTGATCGACACGCCACTCACCGCCTGCGCCATGCATCGGCGAGGCTCCTTGATAATGATCTTCGGATTTTAAAAAGTAAGGTAATACGTCATCCCAGCTCCACCCCTCGTTGCCTAGGCTCGCCCAGTGATCATAGTCTTGCTTTTGGCCGCGCATGTAGATCATACCGTTAATAGAGGAGCAACCGCCGAGGACTTTACCGCGAGGGTAGTTAAGTGCCCTACCGTTTAAGCCCTTATCGGGTTCTGTTTTGAAACACCAATCTGTTCGAGGGTTGTTCATGGTGTAGATATAGCCGATCGGTATATGGATCCAAGGATAGCTATCTGTCCCACCCGCCTCTAGTAATAGAACTTGGTTATTAGGGTCTGCTGAAAGGCGGTTTGCCATTACACAACCGGCAGAACCACCACCGACGATAATATAGTCAGCTTGATATTCGCATGGGTACATATGCTGTTCCTTTGAGCCATATATGGCATTTTTATTTTTATTCTTAGAAACTTTGTATCAATTTTTTGTGTATAAAAACAGAGTGATGTTGCTTTTTGATGACTAGGGTAGCTTGTTGGCTATCCAATCAGCGAGCTGTGACCGCTGTAGCTCTGTCATCTGTGTTTTGTTCATAAACGGCATATCTTTACTCATAATCACGCGAGCCTGAATGCGAGGTAGCCAGTTGAGAATCTCTTGTTCTGTATCATAAGTAACCCCGGCTGGCGCAACGGTGAAAACATCGTCGCTGGGAGATTGGCTATGGCAACTAGCACACTTATCTTTAATCAGGGCGATAGCTTGACGATCACTAAGCCGTTCAGTCGTTGTGTTTTGTGCGGTGGATTGTGGCATCAATACCCATGCAAGTGCGGCAAAGGCCACAAATGCTGAGATAAGAATCCAAGGTTTCACCACGCCTTGGTGGCGCAAATTAAAAAAGTGCCTTGCCCAAGCGGTGATCAGAATGATGCAACCAAGCACTAGCCAGCCGTACTCATGACCATAGGTCATAGGGTAGTGATTGCTTAGCATGATAAAAAGTACAGGCAAGGTCGCATAATTATTATGTACTGAGCGTCGCTTTGCATTGAGGCCAAAGCGTGGATCTGGAGTTTCACCCTTCTCGACCGCTGCTACCAATGCCCGTTGGGAGGGCATAATGACGGTCAGTACATTTGCAGCCATACAGGTACCGATTAATGCGCCAATATGAAGGTAAGCTGCCCTATCGCTAAATATGTGGTCTAGGCCCCAAGCGAGCAGCGTGAGAAGCACCAGCATCACCAAGCCAAACCCTAAGCCTGATTGGATTAAGGGAGAGCGACAAGCAGCCTCATAAATAACCCAGCCTCCTGCCAGTGTCGTCAGGCTGATTAAGATAGCGGTGGTTTGGCTAAGGTCCACCTTGTTAGGATCAATAAGGTAAGCATCAGCGCCGATATAATAGATCAAAATAAGCAATAAAAAGCCGGTGATCCATGTGCTGTAGGCTTCCCACTTAAACCAATGAAGGGTGTCAGGTATCTGTTCGGGTGCAAGACGATACTTTGCGACCTCATAAAAGCCCCCTCCATGTATTGCCCATAGATCGCCACTAACCCCTTTGTCTTGCTTCCATTTAGGAGGTGTTTGCAGGGTGTTATCGAGCCAAATGAAGTAGAAGGAAGCCCCTATCCAGGCGATTGCGGTGACTACGTGCAAAAAACGTAGTAATAAACTGATCCAGTCGTTTAAGTAAGGATCCATTTTCCTGCCTCATTTTGAGCCACTATCATGATAAAATGTGTTTTTGAGGTGCACTGGCCGATTTATTAAAAGGCTTGTTATCATCTATGGCTTGTAAATAACTAATTGTTTTTTAATAAATTTTAGATATTTTCTGCCAAATTAATTATGCAGAAAATTTAGCTAAGTTACTCAAAAACTTGTCTTATTAGTCAGCTTTTGCATTAATTCTGCCATTGTGCCCCAAAAATAAGAATAATTTTTTGACTAGATGGCCAGTTATTTGCTTTCTACTGAAGAGCAAAGGTGTGGTGGCTAGCCACAACGCGTAACGGCTTTAATGGTCAGATGAGGACGCGAATGAAGACTCCCTCGGTAGAGATAAAACCAGACCGCCCAAAGCGACTGGTCATGAAAGGTATTACAAAACAGTATCCCGGCTGTTTAGCAAATGATCGAGTCGACCTAGACATCGGCCCCGGTGAGATACATGCATTGCTAGGTGAAAACGGTGCGGGTAAAAGTACCCTGATGAAAATCATCTATGGGGTGGTTAAACCGGATGCTGGGGAGATGATCTGGGAAGGTGAACCAGTTCGCATCAAAGATCCCGCCCAGGCGCGTCAGATGGGTATCGGTATGGTGTTCCAGCATTTCTCTTTGTTTGAAACGCTCACGGTGACCGAGAATATCGCTTTGGCATTGGGCGATGAAGCCCGTGATCTAAAAGCATTAGCTGAAAAGATTCGTACCGTATCAGCGCGATACGGTATGGCATTGAACCCTGAAAGACCTGTTCATACCCTGTCGGTAGGAGAGCGGCAGCGTGTCGAAATTGTACGTTGTTTAGTGCAAGACATTCGCTTATTGATTTTGGATGAACCAACCTCTGTCTTAACACCTCAGGAAGTCACGACCCTCTTTGTAACCTTGCGCCGGTTAGCCGAAGAAGGCTGCAGTATTCTATTTATTAGCCACAAATTAAATGAAGTAAAAGCACTTTGTCATCGTGCCACGATTTTGCGGGGTGGGCGTGTTTCTGGTGCTTGCATACCATCAGAAGAAGAGCCTTCGAGCATGGCACGTATGATGGTAGGTGATGAAACCCCTATCAGCATGGATTATGAGAAAGTACTGGGCCAGAACGTCTTTTTGCAAGTTAGAGGCCTGAATCGTATCTCCCATGATCCCTTTGGTGTTGATTTAAAACATATCAATCTGGATGTTCATGCCGGTGAAATTGTTGGTATAGCGGGTGTGGCGGGCAATGGCCAAGAGGAGTTGTTAGCAGCGCTTAGCGGTGAAGATACGGTTGAAAACCACGATGCTATTCATTTTCCATCAGGCCCAGTAGGGCATCTTTGCCCAGAGCAGCGTCGCCGCCAAGGGTTGGCCTTCGTTCCGGAAGAACGACTCGGACGAGGGGCGGTACCGGATATGAGCCTGAAGGATAATGCTCTGTTAACCGGCTTTCTTACCGGGCTAGTGAAAAAAGGGATGATTGATCATGCTGGCACAGAAAGCTTTGCCAAAAAGATTATTAAGCAGTTCAAGGTAAAGACGCCTAATAGTGAAACCCATGCCAAGAGCCTTTCGGGTGGTAACTTACAGAAATTTATTATTGGGCGTGAAATCATGCAAAAACCCCAACTTCTTATTGCGGCGCATCCTACGTGGGGGGTAGATATTGGCGCAGCAACCGCGATCCACCAAGCCTTAATCGAATTGCGTAATCAAGGCGCTGCAATTTTAGTGGTATCAGAAGATATTGATGAGTTATTCCTGATATCTGATCGCTTGTGCGCAATTTGTGATGGCGAGTTGTCGCCCATCAAGCCAACGCCTGAAACAAGCCTTGAAGAGGTAGGTCAATGGATGGCTGGTGTTTTTGATCCAGACACGGCGTCTGCCGCTGTATCCCATTAAGGAGACGCTATGTTATTTAAATTGGAACCACGGGGTGAGCACTCCCGCACAATGGCTTACCTGTCTCCGATATTGGCGGGTGTTCTGACATTATTAACCAGCAGTGTGTTTTTCTATTTGCAAGGGCATGATCCTATTCATGCATTAAAAACCATGCTGTATACCCCTATCTCTGATACCTACGGGCTAGCAGAGTGGTGTGTGAAAACTGCTCCTATTCTCTTGTGTGCGATTGGTTTAGCGGTGGTTTTTAAAGCACAAGTGTGGAACATCGGTGCTGAAGGCCAACTATTAATGGGTGGTTTGGCTGCCAGCGCTTTGGCGGTCAATATCACAGAAATAGAGAGCTTTTGGGCCTTACCTGCTGTCTTACTCTGCGGTATTGCCGGAGGGGCACTTTGGGCGCTATTAGCTGCGTGGCTGAAGACCCGCTTCAATGCAAACGAAATTCTCACTACGATCATGTTCAACTATATCGCGCTCAATTTGTTGATCTACTCTGTACATGGACCGCTCAAAGACCCTAACGGTTTTAACTTCCCCGAATCGGCGATGTTTGGTGAAGCTTCGCTGCTGCCGGTTCTGATAGAAGATACGCGAATCCATGCCGGTATCCTATTTGCTCTGTTCGCTGTAGTGGCGGTGTGGGTGTTATTAGCGAAAAGCTTTATGGGCTTTCAGATTAAAGTGCTGGGATTAGATGCCAGTGCAGCAAAACTGGCAGGCTTTAAGCATAAGCGCTTGATATGGATTACTCTGCTGATCAGTGGTGGACTTGCAGGATTAGCCGGTGCTGGAGAGGTCGCGGGCCCTTTAGGCCAGCTGGTACCACAAATCTCCCCAGGTTATGGGTATGCAGCAATCATTGTCGCGTTCTTAGGGCGCTTACATCCGGTGGGTATTCTTTTTGCCAGCTTATTAATGGCTTTGATCTATATGGGCGGCGAGATGGCGCAAATTGAGTTAAATATGCCGTTGGCAATCACTGGCCTTTTCCAAGGCATGTTGCTTTTTTATCTATTAGCCTGTGATGTGTTGATCGGCTTCAAAATTAAATTTCCTTGGTTAAAAAAATCGACTAGCCCAGTGGCAGGCGCGGAGTAAGACGATGGATATTGATCTGATAACAAATGTACTTTACGCCATGGTCCGTACTGGAACACCCTTGTTGATTGTTGCCCTTGGGGAGATGGTCTGTGAAAAAAGTGGTGTGCTAAATCTGGGGCAGGAAGGGATGATGCTGATGGGTGCGGTCGCAGGATTTATCGCCACCTTACTGACCGGTAATATCTTCTTTGGTTTTATGCTGGCGATTATTGCTGGAATTTTAATGTCTCAACTATTTGCCGTGATTGCCTTAGGGCTAAGTGCAAACCAAGTGGCGACAGGCCTTGCTCTTACCATTTTTGGCACGGGGTTATCGGCTTTTATCGGGTCTGATTTTGTGGGTAAGCCGATTGATGGTTTAAACGCGATTGCGATCCCTGTTCTTAGCGACATCCCTGTCATTGGTAAAATGCTGTTTGCTCAGGATCTGATCGTCTATCTCTCATTTGGGCTATTCGCTGCTGTTTATTGGTTCTTCCGTAGTAGTCGAACAGGATTGATTGTTAAAGCGGTTGGAGAGAACCCCGATGCTGCGAATGCGATAGGCCTGCCCGTTATGCGCACGCGCTATTTAGCCGTTGCCTTTGGGGGGGCGATGGCTGGTTTAGCGGGAGGCTATCTATCACTGGCCTATACACCACTTTGGGCTGAGAACATGACGGCAGGTCGTGGCTGGATTGCGCTGGCTTTGGTGGTATTTGCCAGCTGGCGTGCAGAGCGTGTCTTGTTGGGCGCTTACCTGTTTGGTTTAGCCAGTATCTTGCACTTAGTCGCTCAGGGGTTAGGTTTTGCCGTCTCCCCTAACCTATTGGCAATGCTGCCTTATGTCGCAACGGTATTTGTGTTGGTGATGCTATCCCGCAATCAGAGCCGCAGCAAACTGTTTGCTCCGGTGTCGTTAGGTAAGCCTTTCCATGCTAGCTCTTGATATCAGTATGGCCTAATCATAGCGGGGTAAACTAACCCCGCTATACCCACCCTGAAAAATATAGATTAGATATATGAAACCACAGCGTATTTGGATTAAAGACCCTCTGGCTATATTAGTTGACTCGAAAGTCAATGCGGAGGCTGGTTTGGTCATTGAAGGGGATACCCTTGTTGAGTTAGTGGCGCGTGGTGCCACCCCTGCTGAGCCAGTTGATCAAATAGTAGATGCACGGGAACATGTGGTTTTACCTGGCTTAATCAACACCCATCACCATTTTTATCAAACGCTCACTCGCGCTTATCCTGATGCGCTCAATAAAGAGCTGTTTCCTTGGTTAAAGACGCTTTATCCACTATGGGCCGGATTGGAGCCAGAGATGTTGGCATCAGCGTCACGCTTAGCGATGGCGGAGTTGATGTTATCGGGTTGCACGTTAGCAGCAGATCATCATTATCTCTTTCCTGAAGGGATGGAAAACGCCATTGATGTGCAGGTAGCAGAGGCGAATACACTGGGAATGCGTGCCATGTTCACCCGAGGCTCGATGAGCTTAGGGGAGGATGATGGCGGCTTGCCTCCGCAGACCACTGTACAAACTGAGCAACAGATACTGGATGACAGCGAACGCTTAATTAAGCAGTATCACCAGCGAAATGATGGCGCCATGATCCAAATCGCTCTGGCTCCCTGCTCCCCCTTTTCGGTCACCCCAGAGATTATGAAAGCCAGCGCCGCGTTATCTGAAGCGTTTGATGTACGCTTGCATACGCATCTGGCTGAAACTCTAGATGAAGAAGCATTTTGCCAACAGCGCTTTGGTATGCGCACGGTCGATTATTTAGAGAGTGTTGGCTGGTTAAATAACCGCACTTGGTTGGCACACGGCATCCACTTTGATAATGAAGAGATCAATCGTCTTGGTGGCGCTGGCGTAGGTGTTTGCCACTGCCCTACCTCCAACATGATGCTGGCTTCAGGCATTGCCCGATGTAAAGAGCTGGAAGCCGCCGGCTCGCCTGTAGGGTTAGGTGTCGATGGTTCAGCCTCTAATGACGGCTCCAATATGATCATGGAAGTCAGGCAAGCACTCTATCTGCAACGATTACGCTATGGATCTGCGGGTGTGATCCACTTTGATGCATACCGATGGGCGACGCAGGGCTCTGCTCGTGTGTTGGGGCGCTCGGATGTTGGGGAACTAGCGGTCGGCAAACAGGCAGACCTTGCTATGTTTAAGCTGGATGAACTGAGATTCTCAGGCAGTCATGACCCTCTGGCCGCGCTGCTGTTATGTGGCGCTCATAAAGCAGATCGTGTGATGATTGCCGGGAAATGGACAGTTAAAGAAGGCGCTATTGTTGGACTAGACCCTGATGCGCTGATGGCCGAGCACACAAGGCTTGCAAAAACATTGGCTCGCAAACTATTAGGCTAGAAAATCCTGACTATTAGGTTATGATTTGTCCATTAATTCACGTTATTGTCATGATTTAGTGGCAGGCGCGAAGCTTATTTGAAAAGAGGAACAATCTATGGCGCACCTGCCTTATAGCAAAGACTTTCCGGTATCGTGGGATGAGCTACATCGTAACTCCCGTGCCCTTTCATGGCGCTTGCTCGAACTAGGCCCTTGGAAAGGCATTATTGCCATCACCCGGGGTGGGCTCGTACCGGCGGCAATATTGGCACGAGAATTGGATATTCGTTTGATTGATACCGTATGTGTAACCAGCTATGGCGCAGCCAAAGAGGGAGACGCTGCGATGCACCAAGGCGAGCTGAATGTACTCAAGTCCGTTGAAGGTGATGGTGAAGGTTTTCTGCTGGTGGATGATCTGGTCGATACAGGAAAAACCGCAAAATTCGTGCGAGAGATGTTACCCAAAGCCCACTTTGTGACCTTATATGCCAAGCCGGCGGGCCGCCCCTTAGTGGATACCTACGTTATGGAAGTCAGCCAAGATACGTGGATTCGTTTCCCATGGGATATGGAGTATGCTTTTTCTACGCCGCTGGCTGATCGTGCCAATAGCTAACAAACAAGATTGTTTAACGAGGACGATAAAATGAAAAAACCGGTGTTAAAAAAAATCCTAACGGGCCTAGTGGCAGGCCTAGGTCTGGCGGCAACCCTATCCGCTCAAGCTGCTGATCCATTTAAAGTGGGTTTTGTCTATGTTGGCCCTATTGGTGACCATGGTTGGAGCTACCAGCATGATCAGGGGCGCCTAGCGGTGGAAAAACATTTTGGCGATAAAGTGAAGACCACATATGTTGAGAACGTACCTGAAGGTGCGGATGCTGAGCGTGTAATCCGTAACTTAGCCAAAACGGGTCACGATCTGATCTTTACAACCTCGTTTGGATTTATGAACCCAACGCTGAAAGTAGCGAAGCAGTTTCCAAAAGTGACCTTTGAGCACGCAACAGGCTACAAGCAAGCGAAAAACGTCGGTACCTATATCTCTAACACCTATGAAGGCCGCTATGTAGCAGGTTTTGTGGCTGCAAAAGTTACCAAGTCGAACAAGATTGGTTACATCGCCTCTTTCCCAATCCCTGAAGTGATCCGTGATATCAACGCGGTACAGATGGCATTGAACAAGTACAACCCAGAAGCTGAGCTAAAAATTATTTGGGTAAACAGCTGGTTCGACCCAGGTAAAGAAGCCGATGCGGCAAACGCGATGATGGACCAAGGTGTGGATGTGATTTTGCAACACACCGACAGCCCAGCAGCGATGCAAGCGGCGGATCGTCGTGGCGTCTTTGCGGTAGGTCAGGCATCTGATATGTCTAGCTTTGGCCCTAAAGCTCACATCCTATCTGTGGTTGACGAATGGTCTCCGTTCTATATCAAACGTACTCAGCAGGTTATGGATGGTACGTGGAAGTCAGAAGATCACTGGGGAGGCATGACTGAAGGTGAGATCGTCATTCCTGAGTTCACGAATATCCCAGAAGAGGTTGCTACAGAAGCTCAAGCGATTATTGATGCTATCAAGTCGGGCAGCTTCCACCCCTTCACAGGACCAATTAAGAACCAAGCCGGTGAGCTGAAAGTTGCTGAAGGTGAGATTCTGCCACACGGCGAAATGGCGAGCATGAGCTGGTACATTGAAGGCGTTAAAGGCGATATTCCTAAGTAATATTGTTAATGAACCAGAGGGGCTGGGCTACAGCCCCTTTATGATGAGTGGAGGATCGTTATGAGTATGCAGGACTTTATTCATCAACTCCACAAGGCTGAACTGCATATGCACCTAGAAGGCAGCCTTGAACCCGAACTCATGATGCAGTTGGCAGAACGCAACAGCGTCCAGCTGCCCTATCAAACCGTTGAAGAGGTACGTCGCGCTTATCAGTTTAGTAATCTGCAGGATTTTCTCGACATCTATTATCAGGGTGCAAGTGTGCTGCAAACCGAAGAGGACTTTTCTGATCTGACATGGGCATACCTGCGAAAATGCAAAGCACAAGGCGTGGTACATACAGAACCTTTCTTTGATCCGCAGGCCCATACGCAAAGAGGTATCCCGATAGAGGTGGTGATCCGAGGAATTGATCATGCACTGCAACGGGGTAAAGCGGAGCTAGGGGTGAGCAGTTACCTTATTCTCTCGTTTTTACGCCACCTATCTGAAGAGGAGGCTTTTGCCACCTTCGAAGCGGCCTTACCGTTTGGCGACAAGTTTATCGCCGTGGGGTTGGATAGTTCAGAACTCGGGCACCCACCAGAGAAGTTCCAACAGGTATTTGCTAAAGCTCGGGCCGAAGGTTTTAAAGCGGTTGCCCACGCCGGTGAAGAAGGCCCGCCTTCATACGTGTGGGGCGCGTTAGATCTTTTAAAGGTTGATCGGATTGATCATGGGGTTCGCGCGTTTGAGGATGAACGCCTCATGCAAAGATTGATTCAGGAACAGATCCCTCTAACCGTTTGCCCGTTATCCAATACCCGCCTAAAAGTATTTGCTGAGATGCGCCATCATACCCTGCTAGAAATGTTGGACAGGGGTGTTATGGTAACTGTTAATTCGGACGATCCTGCTTACTTTGGTGGGTATCTTGTAGAGAACTTTATGGCACTCCATGATGCTTTAGATCTGACCTGCGAACAGGCGAAGCAGTTAGCAGCTAATAGTATTCGTGCCAGTTTCCTCCCCGATAGTGATAAACAGAAGTACATTACTCGCACCCAGTCACAATTCGTGTAAATTTGGATCGATGTAAGCGCTCACTTCCTCTATGGAATAGAAATAGTGAATAACAGCAGTAGTCGCCTGCCCTACTTAGTCATGGCGGTTATGTCCGCTATTTTGATGGGCACCATCGGTGTTATCTCAAAATATGCGCAACTGAGTGCTGAAACTATCACCTTTTATCGGTTGTTTTTCGGTGGTGGTTTGATGCTGTTATTTCTGCTTCTGACCCGTAAAGCCCACCTGTTAAAACAGTGGCCGTCGTGGCAAGTTTTATTAAACGGCGTGTTTCTAGCAGCGTTTATCGTTTTCTACGTTCAGGCAATGAATTATACCAGCATGGCGAATGCCATTATGATGGTTTATCTCGCACCGGTAGCCGCTTCAATCGTTGCTCATTTTTTTATGGGGGAAAGGCTCAATCGTAGCTCCGTCGTACTCATATTATTGGCGCTATTTGGCTTTGCCATGATGATGGAGTTTCGCTTGGAATTTAGCGATGGCTCAGATGACGCCGTTGGATTAGGCTTCGCTGCATTGGCGCTCTTCACCTATGCGGGCTTTATTTTGGTGAACCGTACAATCCCCGCCGGTGTTCATGTTTATACCCGCAGCTGGTACCAATTAATGGTTGGCGCGCTTTGCATACTGCCTTTGATGCTACAACACGCTGAGCCGATTAATAGCACCCAGTGGGGCTGGTTATTAGCAGCAGGTTTATTGCCTGGTTTTCTGGCTATTTTGTTTGCCGTGATTGCATTGCGTGAGTTGCCTGCCGCGACCTTTGGCACTCTCGCCTATATGGAGCCGATTGCCGTGGTGAGTTTTGGCTGGATTCTGTTTGCGCAAACACTTTCGTGGCTACAAATATCAGGCTGTTTGTTGATTATATTATCGGGTGTAGTGCAGGCTATTTTAATGCAGCGCAGAATTGACCGTCTGGCGGCAGCTTAATCTTTAGGTTACTGTGGCGGCTCTTCTTTTGGATGTTGTGATCTAACCATGAATAAACAGCCCTTTTACGAACTAACCCCTGATACCGTGATCGATGCGGTGGAATCACTGGGCTATCTCAGTGATGGTCGCATCATGGCACTCAATAGCTATGAGAACCGGGTTTATCAGGTCGGAATCGAAGAAGAAACGCCGCTGATTGCCAAGTTTTACCGGCCTGAGCGTTGGAGCGATGAGCAGATAAAAGAGGAACACCAGTTTATGTATGAGCTGGTGGAGCAAGAACTATCCGTTGTTGCGCCGATGCAGCAAGCGAATGGTGAAAGCCTGTTTAGTTTTCAGGATTTTCGTTTTTCATTGTTTGAACGCCGTGGTGGTCGAGCCCCCGAATTGGATGATCCAGAACACCAATTTCAGCTAGGGCGAACCATTGGGCGAATTCATCAAGTGGGTCAATCTCGCCCCTTTATTCATCGGCCTACGCTAGATATTCAAAGCTATGGCATCGATAGCGCTGACTTTATCAGCCGGGAATTTATCCCTTCGACGCTGAAGAATGCTTACGATAGCCTTACAAGTGACTTGCTTCGCGAAATCGATAGTGCGTTTAAGCGTGCCGGTGATGTTAAACAGATACGTGTGCATGGCGATTGTCATGCAGGCAATATACTTTGGCGAGACGATA
This sequence comes from Neptunomonas concharum, assembly GCF_008630635.1. Lineage (NCBI taxonomy): Bacteria > Pseudomonadati > Pseudomonadota > Gammaproteobacteria > Oceanospirillales > Oceanospirillaceae > Neptunomonas > Neptunomonas concharum. The sequence continues at coordinate 3,555,123 of NZ_CP043869.1, forward strand.
CCCCTCACTTTGTCGACTTTGATGATGCGCGTATGGCACCTGCCGTACAGGATGTGTGGATGTTTCTGACAGGTGATCGCCAACAGCAACAACTACAAATCGGCGAAGTGATCGAAGGCTATAACGAGTTTGCGGATTTTGATCCGCGGGAACTGCATCTGATCGAAGCGCTACGGACACTGCGGATGATGCACTATGCTGCTTGGATTGCCCGCCGTTGGGATGATCCCGCCTTCCCCCACAACTTCTCTTGGTTTAATACTGAGCGTTACTGGGGTGAACATCTCTTGCAGTTGCGAGAGCAGTTTTCTGCCCTGCAAGAGCCGGTATTAAAGTTACGCTGAGGTAGCGAGTGTCTCATTCTCAGAGCCAAACAGAGCCGGTAAGCCCGCGCTTCTTTCCCCTCGCGGGTGGCTTGTTGTTTTTGATGATTACCTTGTCAGTGCTGGCAGGGCTAACCGATGCGCTACCCAGTTGGTGGGCAGGGCTGTGTGGCTGGTTAGCGGCATTACTGCTGCTCAGTCGTGTGCGGCGCATGCAGTTGCTGCAATCCGGTGTGATGCTATTGGTAGGCGTTAGTTGCTTACTGTGGGGGTTGTCTGAGGCTGATGCAATAACCCTCTGGCTAAAAGCGCTCAGTGCTAATCAGGCTTTGGTCACCATGTTGGCGGCTGTCAGTTTCTTGAGATTAGTGGCCGCCTCCCAGATGCAAGGTGAACGGTCTGAGCCGCAAGGCGTTAAAGCATTTTGGAAAACCCTGTTGGGCGTTCATCTATTTGGCGCGGTGATCAATATATCGGCGATGGTGATTATGGCTGAGCGTCTAAGCCAGCGACAGCCATTAACAATGACACAGGCCGCTACCCTCTCGCGAGGGTTTGGCACAGCGGCGCTCTGGTCGCCGTTCTTTGCAGCCATGGGGGTAGCCCTGACGAACTCACCCGGCGCACATCTGTTTATTCTGGCGCTAGCGGGTTTGCCTATAGCCGTCTGTGCTCTGTGGATAGGTGGATCTGACATGGCGAAAGATGCGCAAATAGAAGCCTTTAAGGGTTATCCGTTGGATCTCTCTGCTCTATGGATCCCTTCTTTGCTAGCACTTTTCATCATGATAGGTCATTTTCTTCTACCGACAGTTCCTGTTCTGACATTGATTTCATTGGTGTCTATTTTGCTGCCGTTACTTATGCTTGCGCGCATCTCGATTCAGCAACGGGGAACATCCCATGGGCTCTCGGCTTATCGGCATCATATATTGCATGTAATCCCGAACATAGGGTCTGAGCTGTTACTGTTTCTTTCGGCAGGTGTGCTTGCTGTTGGGATTGGGGCTTTAGTCAGCACTACGCATTTTTCACTTGGCCTCACTGTGTTTAGTGCTTGGCATGCCTGTGGCTTATTGGTGATCTCGCTACTCCTATCGATAATGGGAGTACACCCGGTTATCACTATAGCCACGGCAGGAGGTTTGCTGGCGAATTTAGATACATCACCTGATCTGCTGGCAATGACCTTTTTAATGTGCTGGTCAGGCGGGGTGATTGGTTCTCCCTTATCGGGTATGCATTTGACGTTGGCGGGGCGTTTCAATGTCAGTAACTACACGTTATTTATGAGAAACCGCCTTTTTAGCATTAAGTTTCTGTTATTGCAGATTATTTTTCTGCATCTTTATGAACAGGCTAGCCTGTTTTAATACCCTTTACCGTGCACATGCGTTGGCCGGTAACCATAAAGCTGTTATTCCCGATATGAAATTTGTCTGTTTAGTCCCTCGCAACCCTGAGACTAATGGCTTACTGTAGAGTCTACTAATGTAAGCATGATGGTTTTTTGAGAGGTTAACAATATGAGCGACACCACGACTTACACACCACCCAAGGTTTGGACATGGGAAGCGCCTAGCGGTGGCCAGTTTGCGAATATCAACCGGCCAATCTCGGGAGCAACTCACGAAAAAGAACTCCCCGTTGGTGAACACCCGCTACAGCTCTACTCCATGGCAACCCCAAATGGGGTGAAAGCGACCATTATGCTCGAAGAGTTATTAGAACTCGGCCACGCTGGCGCGGAATATGATGCCTGGCTGATCCGTATTGGTGAGGGGGATCAATTCTCCAGCGGTTTTGTGGATATTAACCCAAACTCTAAAATCCCGGCGCTGGTGGATCACAGTGGCGATACGCCAATTCGCGTGTTTGAGTCGGGTTCTATTTTGCTCTACTTAGCCGAAAAATTTGGCGCGTTTTTGCCAACGGATACCGCTGCCAAAACCGAAGTGATGAACTGGTTATTCTGGCAAATGGGCTCTGCACCCTACCTTGGCGGCGGGTTTGGCCACTTTTATGTTTACGCGCCAGAAAAGTTTGAATACCCCATTAATCGTTTCACGATGGAAGTCAAACGCCAGCTACATGTGCTGGACACGGCACTAGCTGAACGACGCTATATCGCAGGAGATGAATACACGATTGCCGACATTGCCATCTGGCCTTGGTATGGCGCGTTAGTACAAGGTACTGCTTACAATGCGGCGGAGTTTTTATCTGCCCATGAATACACCCACCTACAGCGATGGGCCGCTGAGATCGGACAACGCCCTGCCGTCATTCGAGGCCGCAAAGTGAACCGTACGTGGGGAGATGAGTCCGAACAAGTGCCAGAACGGCACAGTGCTTCAGATCTGGAAAAGTAGCATACTCAGCGGAATGTTACTTCCCAATACAGAAGCTCGAAAAGATTCTCCCTAGCAGGTCATCGCTGCTGAACTGGCCGGTGATTTCGCCAAGGGCGTGTTGTGCTTGGCGTAGGTCTTCGGCTAATAGTTCACCTGCCCCATGGAATGTTAGCTGTTCACGGCCGGTTTCAAGGAGTTGGTGGGCGGTATTGAGTGCTTCTAGGTGGCGACGACGGGCTAAAAATCCGCCTTCGGTGGTGGCTTGGTAGCCCATGCATTGTTTGAGGTGGTCGCGTAGTTGCTCAACGCCTAGATCGGCTTTTGCTGATAGGTGAATCAGTGGGTAGCCATGGGCTTCTGTTATGCCGATGGTTTCGCCACTTAGGTCGGCTTTGTTGCGAATAACGGTGATCTTGCTGTCATCTTGCAACTTATCGACAAATTCCGGCCAGATTTGATGGGGGTCGTCGGCGTGGGTTTTCGTGCTGTCTACCATCAAGAGCACACGGTCTGCTTTTTGGATCTCCTCCCATGCGCGTTGAATACCGATGCGTTCTACTTCATCGGGTGCGTCACGTAGGCCTGCCGTGTCGATAATGTGCAGTGGCATCCCGTCGATATGGATATGCTCGCGTAGTACATCTCGGGTTGTGCCTTCAATATCGGTGACGATAGCGGTTTCTCGCCCTGCCAGTGCGTTGAGTAAGCTGGATTTACCGGCATTGGGGCGGCCGGCGATAACCACACTCATCCCCTCTCGGATCAAGCTGCCTTGCTTGGCTTCTTTTTGTACCGCTTCGAGATTGGTAATAATGCCGTTTAGGTCGGTGAGTACCTTGCCATCCGCGAGGAAGTCGATCTCCTCTTCGGGGAAGTCGATGGCTGCTTCTACATAAATACGTAGCTGAATCAGGGACTCCACTAGCGTATCGATACGCCGGGAGAATTCTCCCTGTAATGAGCGTAGCGCGCAGCGTGCGGCTTGTTGAGAGGCGCTGTCGATCAGGTCTGCAATGGCCTCTGCTTGGGTTAAATCCATTTTATCATTAAGGAATGCCCGCTCTGAGAACTCACCCGGGCGCGCTAAACGAGCCCCTAGCGCTTGTACCCGTTGCAGTAGAAAATCCATCACGATCGGGCCGCCATGACCTTGTAACTCTAGAACATCTTCCCCAGTGAACGAGTTAGGGCCTGGGAAAAACAGTGCGATCCCTTCATCCAGCTCCTGCCCTTGTTCATCTTGGAATGCGCCATAGTGTGCATATCTGGGCTTAGGTAGATGGCCTAGCATCTGCTCTGCAATGGCTGCCGCTTTCGGGCCTGATACACGTACTATACCAACGCCACCTCGTCCGGGTGCAGTGGCTTGGGCGGCAATGGTGTCTTGGGGTGTCAGGCTCATAGGGGCTCCCTTACTCTTTTTGCGTTGCTACCATTGAAAAAGGCCCCCGCAGGAGCCTTTTCGTGGTGCCTATGCGTATCTTATGATCCGCTTGGCGCCGCTTCAATCTGTTTGTTGATCACATATTGTTGTGCGATCGACAGAATGTTGTTCACTACCCAGTACAGCGTCAAACCAGCAGGGAACCACAAGAAGAAGAACGTAAACATGATAGGTAGCATCTTCATGATCTTCGCCTGCATTGGGTCTGGCGGTGTCGGGTTCAGCATCTGCTGAATAAACATACTCGCACCCATAATGATTGGCAGGATGAAGTATGGATCTTTTACCGAAAGGTCGGTCAGGTAGAGGAATTCAGCGTGGCGAAGCTCTACAGCTTCCATCAGTACCCAGTACAGTGCAATGAAGATTGGCATCTGTGCCAGAATTGGCAAACAGCCACCCAGCGGGTTGATCTTCTCTTTCTTGTAGAGCTCCATCATTGCTTGGGACATCTTCTGGCGGTCATCGCCGTAGAGTTCTTTCAGGCGAGTCATCTCTGGGCCAAACTTACGCATCTTCGCCATTGATTTAAAGGCTTTCGCATTGACCTGAAAAAGTGCTGCTTTAACAAGAACAGTGATGCTAATAATTGCCAAGCCCCAGTTACCCAGTATGCCATATAGCCACTTGAGTACAGAGTACAAAGGAGTTGCAATCCACCATAACCAACTAAAATCAAGAGTTAGGTCTAGCTCTCTTCCAGGGGCTGCGGCTTCCATTTGCTCTTCATCTTTAGGGCCTACAAAGAAAGAAGCGCTAATAATTTTCTCTTCACTTGGTGAAACGCTTAGAACTGGAGAAACAAAACCAACAATGTATTTATCATGTAGTTTACGGCTGCTGTAAGTGTACTCTGCCCCGGGTGAGGGAATCCACGCACTAATAAAATAGTGTTGTACCATAGCAACCCAACCATCTTGTGACGTCTGTTTAAACTGGGCTTCATCTATATTGTCAAAGTCATACTCTCTATACTTTTCCTCGGATGTAGAGAAAGCTGGCCCTAAGTAAGATTGCATACCCATATCGGTAGAGGCATTCGGGTCGGCACTACGGTCACGCTTGATCTGGCCAAACAGGTTCGCTTGGAAAGGTGCAGCAGATTGGTTGTTAATGATGTAGTTCAGATCGATGGTGTAAGCACCTTGAGTAAAGGTGTAGCGCTTGGTGATCTGTACGCCTTGTTTATCAGTAAATGTCAGGTCGACATTCACAGATCCGCTCTCATCTACCACATATTCAGATTTTTCTGCGCGGTAAGTCGGGCGGCCTTCTGGATTCGCGTCTGGGCCATTTGGGCCAACGAGTCCACTTTGAGATACATAGACACGGTTAACGGTTTGCTCAAGCAGCACAAAAGGCAGATCACTATCGATGCTGGCTTTGTGAGCAGGCAGTGCAACCTGAATGATGTCGCCGCCCTTGGTGTCGATCAGCACATCCAAAACATCGGTTTTAACGCTGATTAACTGGGCTTGTGCATTACTAACACTTGAGGTTGTCGCCGGGATATCTGCTGGTGTTTTGCTATCGGCGGTTGGCAGGTCGCTGTCGCTACTTGCTGCAGCTGTGCTGCTGCCATAGGCAGAAACTGAGGCTACGGGCGCTTGTGCCGTTTGTGGCTTGCCGTAATCTTCATTCCACTGCAATACCAGCATGTATGAGATAAGCGCCAGTGCGGCAACCAATATGACTCGCTGTACATCCATAGGTTTGGGACCGTTAATCTTGCTTGTTAAGAGTTTGTTTCGCTCGTTTATTCAGCCTTGACCAGCACTTCTTAATAAGTGGCTGCAAGTCAGCTGATTCCATATCTCCAAGCCCTGGGCGCGCCAAGACGATCATATCGACCGCAGGAAGATTATGTTGATTCAGGCGAAAAGACTCGCGAATGATACGCCGAACGCGGTTACGTTTCACTGCTCTGCGCACATTTTTTTTAGAAATGACAAACCCAAGGCGCGGGTGGCCGAGTTCGTTAGGGCGGGCAAGGATAAGAATCTTCTGATCCGGTACCTTAATTAAAGCCTTATCAAATACAAACTGAAAATCCCCGGCAGTTAACAGACGTAACTGTCGGGGATATTCGAATTCGGTCATTTAATTAACCAGACCAGGCTGCATACCTAAAATTAGGCAGACAGACGCTTACGGCCTTTAGCGCGACGACGGTTAATGATCGCGCGACCACTTTTTGTAGCCATACGAGCGCGGAAGCCGTGTGCACGGGCACGTTTTAAAACGCTTGGTTGAAATGTTCTTTTCATCAGTCAGTCCTACTTAACGCTTGTTTCTGTGCTCGGTTATTAGCTGGCTGAAGCCTACAGAGCAAAAATGAAGACGCGAGATTCTAGAGAATTTGAACGGCCTTTTCAAATGCTTTTTACAAAGAGTGCGCGATTAATTGTTATGAGTGAGTGGTTTTGGTGCTGGGAGTGGCAAAAGGCAATTTTTAACATGATTTCTGAATAAAAATGTTCATAACATCAATATTTCAATATTTTCATATGTTTATGTTGTGTATAAGTCTATTGATAGGCTGTATATTGTTTGTTTATAAGCCTTTTTTGCTGGTAAATGGCTACAAAACCACCCTGTTTGGCAATAAATAAAAATATTGAAATAAAACCTAAAAATTATTTCTGTTAGTATGTGGATAACTGATGTGGATCAATGTAGAATCACCCACATATAACAGTTACTTAAGTGTAAAGCGTTGGTTAAACGGGTTTGAGACGACGGAGACTTT